>CAYQUF010000172.1:0-9974 GCA_964420595.1 uncultured bacterium | reverse complement strand
AAGTCAAGGGTGTCCGATTGGCATTATTTCGGAGATTTAGATCGGCTCCGGCTGCGATCGGTTGGTCTACAATGTGTGGTCTATCTTTGAGAACTGCATAAGTCAAGGGTGTCCGATTGGCATTATTTCGGAGATTTAGATCGGCTCCGGCTGCTATCAATTTTTCTACAAGCTCCGATCGCCCGTGGCGTACGGCATAAATTAAAAGTGTGTTATTATAACGATACCTAGCATTTATGTCAGCTCCAGCATCAATTAATTTTTCCACTACTTCGATATTGCAAGACCAAATGGAGTGTCGTATAGAGCTGGAGGGAGGGACTAATCGATCCAGGTTCCCCCTGACATCGATATAAGCGGTAATTTCTCTGAGATTGCAATCCTTTGGATAGACTCCCAAGTGACTCAAGAAAAACCAGCGATAATGCGCTCCTAAAAATGCCAGAGCGACCAGAAAAGCCACACTCGCTCCCAGACGAACAAACCCTTTTGTCTGCCGAATGTAGGGATATTTCAAGGCGGTTAGCGCCTGTTTTGCCGAGGTAAAACGTTCCTCTAAATCCGGTGCGAGCGTTCGTTCGAGCCATGCGGTTAATGTTTCGGAGACCTGGATGCGATCGCGAAAGTTTATTTTTAAAGTATCGTGGGGTAAGTCTGCTGGAGAGCGATGGGTGAGCAAGTACAATAACGTCGCTCCCAATCCGTATAAATCGGTGGCGGGTTTGGCTCGACCGCGAAACTGTTCGGGAGCCATGTAACCAAAAGTTCCTACCACCGTACTTCCGTGGGTGACCGTGTTTTGATAGGTTTCTCGAACTGCGCCGAAATCTACAAGAGAAATGGTTCCGTCGTCGCTGCGAATCAGGTTTTCGGGTTTGATGTCGCGGTGGATGACGGGAGGGTCGAGTTGGTGAAGATAGGTTAAGATTTCGAGAACTTGACTCGCAATGTGTTTGAGTTCGGTTTCGCTGGTGCGCCACCCTTGTTCGACCAGGGTTCGCAGGGATTGTCCCGGTGCGAGTCGCTGTGCGATATAAAAGTGGCGATCGCGATCGCTATCGATGTAAAAATAGTCAATATATTTGGGAATTCCCGGACAATCGAGTTTTTGCAACACTCGCGCTTCCCGTTCGAGCAGTTCGATGGATTTCCAATCGTCTAAGTCTCGAAATGCGACCACTTTGAGCGCGACGGTTTCTCCGGTTTCGAGGTGTTTGGCGGCGTAAGTGGTTCCGGTACTCCCCCGACCGAGGAGGTCGAGGAGGCGATAGCGTTGAGCGATGATGGTTCCGGGTTGGTGTCGAACGGACATGGTTTTAGGACAAATTGAGATAAGGTGTTAATCTCGACAGAGTGCGATCGTGATTAGAATCCCTTACGGTTAAATTGATTAGGGAAATTCTCCATGTTGCATATATTGCTTGAAGTATTTTAATGGCTGGTTGCTACGTCAAAATATCACGATTTTTCTCAAGTTAGTGAGATAAGTTAATTAGACAACCCCTTCCCAATCGTAAGAGATTTCACAGTATCTCATAAGACTGGGAACTGCTCTGATTTTTTTCTTTTTTTAGAGACGATTTTCTGTCTCCATTGCTCTTGAAAAGAACTTACCCACTTGCTTGAGGTTTCATATCAACCATCTTGAAAATTTTAGGTAATCTCCCGGAATATTGCCTCAGATGAACTCCAGCTCAGGCTTTGGCTGTAACGCCGACCTCGGAGAATTCACTACAGAGACCCAGAAAATACAGAGAGGGCAGAATAGTCTACGACTTTATGGAAAATCTACAGCGAGCGATCGCGGTGTTGGGTCGGTGGGACTTCGATCGGCGATCGTTATTTATTTTATATATACAAAAAATAAAATCTTACATCATTCAAGTTTAAGATAACCTAACTTAATTGAAAATCAGAAAATGCCCCATACTGACCTGAAAATTAATAAAACTATAAATTAATGATAATATTTGATTAAATAACAACTCCAACCTGAGACAATTCCATCGTGCTGAGATAGAATGAAAATCGAACTGTAAAATGCGAGGGTTCAATCGTTAGTAAAACTACACGCCACCGGAGGTCATAAATCTGAAAACAGACGCGATCGCCCCACTGGTGCTTCTCGTTGAATTCAGGTAAGCGATCGCCTCTCAGGTTGAAACGACCGTTGACTTCTAGATGATGGATCGATCTCGATCCTTAATATTGTTTTAACAGATTGAGAGCGGGAAATACCCCCTGCGTGCCTGAATTATCGAACTATCGAAGATCGAGCGAGTTGAGAGAATTCTATGAATCAGCGAGTGGAACAACTCAATCAAAACCTGCAACAACGAGGTTATCAATTGCGTTACGAACCCGAATCGCGTCCCGATTTTCCGTGGGCGATCTATGCGCCAGAAGACGAAGCAGGTGCGCCGAGTTTTCAATATAAAAGTTTGGCGGCAATTGAGAGCAGTTTGAGGGCGATTATGTTCGATCGCCTGTAAAATGAAAGTCGTTCGAGCGAGTCATGTCGCTCCCTAGATTCCTCGTCCAGTCCAAGCAGGGAGAACGATGCCAGAAATGTCTGATGGTTTTAACGCAGTTGAAAGTAATTCTGTTGGGACGATCGCGTCTGAATGGCAATTGCTCGAATGTTGCGCCGACCTCTATTGCGTTTGTACTCCCGATGGCACGTTCGATCGCGTTTCTGCTGGATGGATGTCGGTGTTGGGATGGAGCGAATCGGAGCTGCGATCGCGATCTTGGTTAGAATTCGTCCACCCCGACGATCGCGCCATGACTCGTGCGGCGATGGATCGCTGTCAGGTTGGCGAACCCTTTCGATGCGACCATCGAGGTCTTTGCAAAGATGGAAGCTATCGCTGGTTGGTATGGCGAGGACGGCGCGATGATAACAGATCCCTACACGCGATCGCCTACGATATCACCGATCGCCGAGAAGCCAAACTCGAAGTCGAAATTGCCGAACGCCAACGCGCCGAAACCGCGCTGAGGGAGCAATGGCAAGAATTACAAGCTGCTTTTCAAGAACTGCAAAGCGCTCAAACCCAACTGATTCAAAATGAAAAAATGTCGGGCTTGAGTCAATTGGTGGGGGGCATCGCCCACGAAATCAACAATCCGATTAATTTTATTTACGGCAATCTCAGCTATGCCAAAGAATATGCATTTGATTTATTACATATTTTAGCGCTCTATCAAGCCGAATACGATCGCCCGTCGAAGCAAATTTTAGAGGCGATCGACGACGTAGATTTAGACTTTCTCAAGGACGATCTGCCCCGACTGCTCGATTCGATGAAAGTCGGTTCCGAGCGCATCCGCAATTTAGTGATTTCGCTCCGCAATTTTTCGCGTTTGGACGAATCGGCACTCAAAGCTGTGGATCTTCACGACGGTTTGGAGAGTACGCTACTAATTCTCAGAAATCGATTTAAGAGTAAGCCAGACTATCCCGAAATTGAAGTAGTTCGATCCTATAGCGAATTGCCGCTGGTCGAGTGTTATGCCGGACAAATCAATCAAGTCTTTTTAAATATTATTGCCAACGCCATCGACGCCATCGAAGATGCCAACAGCCACCGGACTCCGGACGAATTGCACGCGCGATCGAGTACCATTCAATTGACCACCGAATCGAACCAGCCAGGATGGGTCAAAATTAGCATTAGCGATACGGGTGCGGGGATGAGCGAACGAGTGCGCGCCAAAATGTTCGACCCGTTTTATACCACTAAACCCGTGGGAAAAGGAACGGGAATTGGCTTGGCAATTGCCTATCAAATCGTGGTGGAACGCCATCGGGGAAAAATGTCGTGTTATTCGACGCCGGGATACGGGACGGACTTGCACATCGAACTTCCCGTGCGGCAGTTTGGCTAAAGTCAGGAGATTGCCATTACCCGTTGCCCTGATGTAACGCCCGCTGCAACCGATCGCTCACTTGGACGATCGCCTCCCGACCCGTTTCCAAAATTTCTGCCATGCCGATAAATCCATGAATCGTACCGAGATAGCGCTGCTGCGTGACCCGGACTCCAGCTTGTCGCAAGCGATCGGCATAGGCTTCGGCTTCGTCTCGCAAGACATCGTATTCTGCCGTGACGATGTGAGCGGGCGGTAAATGACTCAAATTGGGTGCTAGCAGAGGCGAAGCATAAGGATGGTGTCCGTCAGCCGGATCCGACAAATAATGATGCCAAAACCAGATCATCTCTTCCCGTTTCAACCCGTACCCTTCCGCGAGATCCAGATACGAGGACGTCTCGAAACTATAATGGGTGACTGGATACAGCAATAATTGATAGACGAGGGAAAAATCGCCGCGATCGCGACTCATCAGTGCCGTCACCGCTGCCAGATTGCCCCCCGCACTGTCGCCTCCGACGGCAATTCGTTGCGGATCTCCCCCCAGTTGGGTGGCGTGTCGGACGATCCAGTCAGTGGCGGCGTAGGCGTCTTCAGCCGGTCGGGGAAACTTAAATTCCGGTGCCAAGCGATAGTCTACCGAAGCCACCAAGCACCGAGCGCGATTGGCTAGCGTCCGACACAGGGGATCGACATTGTCCGGACTTCCTAACACCCAACCGCCACCGTGGAAATACACGAGAACCGGTAACGCCGCCTTAGCCGCAGGTGCGTACAGGCGAACTCGAATGCCATCGGGTGCGACGGGTAACGTTAGCGTCTCCAGGCGATCGATCGGTTCGGGACGCGGGGGGGCAAATCCCCGGACGAACTCGGCATCCATCTGGCGAACGCGAACGGGGTCTAGCGTAGTTATCGATGGCGCGTTGGATTGAGCGATAAATTGCAGGAAGGCTTGAGCTTGCGGGTGCAGTGGCATGTCGATGCGCGATCGGGGTTCGAGCTTAAAATAACAAATGCGGCGGCGTGCCTGCCTTGCGATCCGCGACCCCCTCGTCAACTAGGGACTGTCCGAGCACAGGAGACTTCGATGCCAAAATGGAAACTCACGACTGAATTCGCGTTTGACAGCGCTCACTACATTCGAGATTACAACGGACCGTGCGGTCGGTTGCACGGACATACTTATAAAGTTAAAATCGAAGCCACTTCCAGTCAGCTTCATGCGTCTGAATACTGTCCCCATCCGGTGATGGTGGCAGACTTTAAGAGCTTGCGCTGGGCGAAACAAGATGTCACCAAAGGCGGTTTGGATCATGGCGTCCTTAACGAGATCTTGCCTGCGGAGTACGAGACCACTGCTGAAATGATTGCTAAGTATATCTACGATCGCACGCGCGATCGCGTCCCTGAAGGCGTGAAACTCAAAGTAATCGTTTCGGAAACGCCCAATTCCTCGGTAGAGTATGAAGGGGAGTGAGGCATCGTCCCGACTGTTGTGTAGCGATCGCTCCACTAATTGACAAGACTATGAAAAATTTAACGCAGTGTTACAAAGTGCTGGGGTTAAGCCCTGGAGCAAGCTTGGAAGAAGTCAATCAAGCCTATAAAAGGTTGGCGCTGACTTGGCATCCCGATCGCATGCCGTCTGACAATCCCCAGCTCCAGGAAGAAGCGTTGGAAAAGCTGAAGGAAATCAACCAAGCTCGCGATGTCTTGCGATCGCTGCGAATGCGGACGATGCCCGGTATCAAGCCCAATGGTCGCAGATCGTCGGGATCTCGATCTCCCCGTTCGGATGCGGCGCCACCCCGATCTCGTCCCCCCGCCTCTCGTCCCCCTCGTCCCCACGAACCGTCGCCGCCTCGCTCTAGCCGTTCCTCCTCTCGTCCCCCTCGCCCCCACGAGCAGTCGCCGCCTCGCTACTCCAACCCCTCCTCGCGTCCACCCCGTCCCCCCGAGCGATCGCAACCTCGCTACAACAACCCCTCCTCTCGTTCCTATTCGGTTACCCCTCGCTACCCGTCGGAATCGGAACCCGCTGCTGCCAACAGTACCTCGACCCCCGATCTCAGCGGCGTCAACCTCAGCGGACACGACCTGAAAGAGCGAGACTTCTCCCGTCGCAATCTCAGCGGAGCCAACCTCAGTCACGTCAACCTGACCGATAGCTTCGTGCATCAAGCCAACCTAGAGGGAGCTAACTTATTTCGCGCTAACCTGTTTCGCGCCAACCTGCTGCGATCCAACTTACGGGGGGCAAACCTGCGCGAAGCCAACCTCGTCGGAGCCGACCTCAGCGGAGCCGACCTCAGCGGAGCCGATCTGACGGGAGCAAAAGTGGGGGCGGGTCAGAAAATTTTGGTGAAGTTGACGGGGACGATTTTAACCGGAGCGACTTTACCCGATGGTTCGGTTTATGAGCATTAGGCGAAATCCGTGTTTTTCGTCGAGAAAATATAAATCGATTCCCCCAGCGATCGTGTCCGACTCCACCTCGTTCTCGATCGGGCAGTGCTAAGCTAGATAGCTGCTTGCTTTCTGAGACGATGCGACTTTAATTTATGAGTTTAAGCGTTCGCGTGATTACCCCCCATCAAACCGTCTGGGATGACGCCGCCGATTCGGTCATTCTGCCGATTCATAGCGGTGAAATGGGGATTCTCAGCGGTCACGTTCCCTTTACGGCTCCCATCGCCACGGGAGTGATGCGCCTTTGCACCAAAGGGAAATGGATACCTTTATACGTCACTCACGGTTTTGCCCAACTCGAAGGCGATTGCATGACCGTTTTGGTCAACGACGCCGAACGGGGCGATCGCATCGATCCCGAAACCGCGCGATCGGATTTAGAATCCGCCCAACGCGGGTTAGAGCGGGCGCAAACGAGTAAAGAGCGATTCAAAGCCTCCGTCGCGATCGCTCGTGCTAGAGTTCGCTTGAAAGCAGCATCGTGGGGAGATGGAGCCAGTGCCGCAGTTTAATTTACCCTTTGCCGATCTCGACGGGCGATCGGATCTGTGCCGAATTGAGGACTCGCACCCGATTCCCTTCGAGTCTGCCCCGATTCCGATTACCCTCGTCGAATTGGGCGATCGCATCCGAGCCGCTCACCAACAGGCTGAAGCTAACCCCTTCGCCGCCATGCTGCACGCTCGCAGTGCGGGAGAGTGGTTGTTGCTCGCCGAAGCGCAACTGTCGGGGGCACAGTGGTGGGATTGGCTGCACTTCGAGTCTCCCGTGTCCGAAACCACGGCGCAAACTTACATGGAAGTCGCCCGCACCTGGCCCCGTTTAGACCCCCTTCACTTCGAGATCGTCGGTCATTCCACCCCGTTACCCCCCGTCGAAATCGAAGCCACCCTCGAAGTCAGCGAGCCGCCAACCTCCGATCCATCCGAGCCATCCGCCGCCGAATCCCACCGCAATGAGGAAATCGCAACCGGCGATCGCCCCAAACACTCGTCAAATTCGCTAGTATTCTTTATTGCAGGGGGAGTTGTGCCCAAAGCACGACCACGGGTTACAACTAACGGTACGTTTTTACCCAGACGCTATCGAACGTGGCGCAATCGGGCGGAAGTCGAACTCTACCGCCAGCTCTCAGAATGTTATGGGGAATGGGAGCTACCGATCCAACGGGCGATTGTCAAACTGCGCTTCGTCGGTCGGCATCGGCAAAATTCCGATGTCGATAATTTGGCGGGTTCGTGTTTGGATGCGCTCAGCGGTCGCGGTGCGGGCGTGTTACGCGACGATCGCCTCAGTTGCGTTCCTAAACTGACGGCGGAGTACGTCGCTGGTTCGGAGGAAACGGGGGTCTGGATTGAAATCGAACCGTTGGCAATTTAAATCACTCAAATTGCATGCAGAGAATGGAATGATACACTGGCACGGCTGGACGATTGAAGTTCAAGAAAACTCTCAAGGAGAAGTTAATTTACTCGCCAAGAAAGCCAAAACGATGTTGTGGCAGCGGGACGCAGATTTCAAGCAGGCAATGGTGCGGCTGCAACAGGCAGCAGTTCGATGCGAACTGGCATTGATTCCCTGGCCCGCTTGCGCGATTCGCTATGAAGGCGGGAACGGTCGCATTGTCTTGATTAATTCTTTGACGCGACGGTTGTTTGGAAATCAACCCGATTGCACCAATATTTCTTGGGCAGACGATAACAATCGCAAGCGGTTCGAGCGGGCATTGTACGAAGTGGGTTTTGTGGCGCACTGGCCGATGAAGTTTATCGTGCCCGATCGCCTGATGGCATTCGATCGCTCCCTGACTTTTAACTGTCAGGTGTACGGGATCAAACTCATTAATAACCCGCCTATGCCGTTTGATTTGCGCATCGATGCGATTAGTTGGATCGAGTCGGAATCGATTTTCGATCTGGCGAAAGGGGCAACGCGATCGCTGCCGACAACCGGGCTGTCCGATATGTATTTACAACTGAAATCGATTGCGAAGCAAGCCCCCGATAGCACGGAAAGTTTGTCGTTTAGGTTTGACTAGGCGGCGATGGCGCGATCGTTGGCGAATGGATGACTCTGCGCGCCTAGCCCGACCGCTCTCGTCGGCGATCGAACCGCAGCGGCATAGAGAATGCAGTGAGGGGGCGGATGGTCTAGAACGGGCGATCGTAAAACGTAAGTAGGTCAAGGTAAAAACCGTCCACTGTCAATTTTTCGTAAAAAGGCTCAAACCCTTGCAGAATATTGACTTCGTAAATTTTACATTTCGATACACAACACCCAAAAACTACCTTGGGCTACTTATAAATTTTTATTAAAAATTATTGTTATTTTACGTCGAAACCAAAATTGAAACGAACTTTCTGTCATTGGGAATTATAAACTTAGAAAAGGGTAGAGCATTTCCCGGACTGATGAGGTACACTTCCCAGATGAGCTGTTGCTTTCCTCAACCGAGGTGTACCGCACATCTCTAAAGCATTGCTCTATCTATCCTCTCATGGCTAGAAGAGACAAAATCCTATGGATGCTAGCGAACTACAACAGCGATACAACGCCGGAGAGCGCGACTTTCGCAACGCCAATTTAATTGGAATCGATTTAACCCACGCCCAACTCAGCGGGGCAAACTTTGCAGGAGCATCCCTTGGCTCGGCAAACCTAAGTCGCGCTTTTCTCTACGATGCCAACCTACGCGGGGCATTTCTGTACGGAGCCGATCTCAGTTATGCCAAGCTGGATCGCGCTGACTTAAACCACGCCGACCTCACTAAAACTGACCTGAGTGGAGCCAGTTTGGTCAAAGTTCTCTTAGATGATGCCAAACTCAGCGGCGCGAAGCTAACCGGCGTCAACCTCAGAGCCGCCAGCTTGCAAGGGGTCAACTTGTGCGGGTCTAACTTAAGCGGAATTAACCTGCGCGGGGCAAATCTGCGCAAGGCTAACTTGAGTTGGGCGAATTTAACGGGGGCGCGGTTGAGCGGTGCGAAGTTAGAAGGCGCGTTGCTCAATGGCGTGAAATTCAGCGCGGCTTATCTCAACGGCGTCAATCTTAACGGTTTCGACCTCGACGGCGTTAATTTCAGCGAAGCCAAACTCAGCGGTGCCAACCTGACCGGAACCAACTTGAGTGCGGCGAATTTGAGTCTGGCACAACTGCGCGTTGCCATGCTGAAGCGAGCCAACCTGCGCGCGGCAAACTTAGAAGAAGCATTTTTGCGCAAAGCCGACTGTAGCGAAGCCAATTTAACCAAAGCACTGCTAACTGGAGCCGACCTGCGTTACGCCGACTTTACCGGTGCCAATCTCAATCTTGCCGACCTCGCCAAGACCAATCTCAGTCATGCCAGTTTGCGCGAGGCGTATTTGTGGAAAGCCGATCTTGAGGGGGCAAACTTGTACGGTGCCAACTTCAGCGGTGCCAGCCTTCGAGGAGCGGTCATGGACAATAGCGATCGCCAGGATGCTATTCTCGCAGGGGCGACGCTTCCCGACGGTAGTGTCAGCAATTAAATGATTCGAGTAAAAAATAGGGTTGGAGTTGGGGCAGTGGGCGAACTACAGCGCGATCGCCCCAACTTTTTGGCATTACCGAAAAACTTGGGTCTAAAGCCCCGTCCTTCTAGGAC
>CAYQUF010000171.1:0-10125 GCA_964420595.1 uncultured bacterium | reverse complement strand
TCTCTCGCTTCAATCCAAGATTTGAAGCGGAGGATTCTGGCGGGTTTGGCTAAATTCAACTCAAGGTGAGGTCGAACGTACGGCGATGCCAGCCCCGATCGCTCGGATTGTTTCGATCGGGTTACTTCAATCGTATGATAGCGGATTAAAAATGCCAATGTCTGGATGCTAGTTGCCCGAGTGGACGTTAAATTTACGAAGGTAAAAAACAGTTAATTGAATTCAATGATTGAAATCTAAGAATATCATTATGATTTAAGATTGATATCTTCAGAATCTGGTGACTGAGTTTGGCGTTCGATCTCCTCTAAGGTTTGAAGAATCAGCCGTTTGGCTTGCAACTTCCACCCCCATTGTTGCAGTTTAAAGGCGATCGCCCCGCCCCCAAATGCCAGAATAAAATCAAAAGGCTGAGACATCGAAACGCCAAAGAGCAAGCCCAATCCAGCGATTCCCCAAAAGGGTAGCGCCACGGTCTGACGTTGCCGTTCGACCAACTGGGCGATCGGGTTATCGGGAAGTTGCGCTAACAGCTCTTGTTTGACTTGTTGTTGTTGTTCGCGGCTGACGGATATGCCAATTTTGCGGCGTAATTTTTCAATTTTACGAGCGTCAGTGCTGTATTGCGCTAGCTCGTCTTCCGCCATCATGGTTAAGCGTTCGGTTTGTCCCATGGGATTGAATAACTAAGAGTGAGCGATTGGGAATAATCGAGTTCTCGAAAGAAAAGAGTGCCAGTTAGTGTGGTATGGCTCGGATGCGTTGACTTCGCCCTATTATCTCATCAATCGCACGAAGCTCTCTCTGCCTTCTCTGTGTCTCTGTGGTTCAATTTCGGATAGCTAGAGGATTTCCGAGACTGAGGTGTACCGCACGCCACTAACCACTACTCTATAACAACGCCAAATGCAAAATCCCATCTCCTTGATTGACCAGCGGATTTTTCGTATGTCCGATCGCTAGTCCGTCGCAAGGAGAGCGCACTTCGCCATTGATATGACCGAACGCATCGACAATCTTGCCCAACCGCTGCTTTTTGCACACCCGATCGCCCAAACTCACTTCTAGGTGTAAAATGCCGCTACGGGGCGATCGCACCCAACGGGTTTTCTCCACGCAAACCGGTGGCTCGGCAGTCGGAACGACGGGCGAGTCGTACATTTCTAATTTCGCCATCACTCGCATAATCCCCGCCACGCCAACGGCGATCGCCTCTGGGTCGAATCGTAACGCTTCCCCCGCCTCGTACAGCAAGATCGGGATTCCTCGCTTGGTCGCCGCCTGACGCAAGGAACCGTCGCGGGTGGTCGAGTGAACGATCGCCGGAGCGCTAAATGCCATCGCGCAGCGGTAGGTTTCGGGATCTCGCAGGTTTGCCCGAATTTGCGGCAGATTCGTGCGGTGGTGAGATGCCGTATGCAAGTCGATGCCGTGGGTACACCGACTGACCACCTCTCGCATGAATAAGTGCGCCAGCCGCGACGCCAGCGACCCCCGAGCCGATCCGGGAAAAGAACGATTCAAATCTCGGCGATCGGGTAAGTAGCGCGATTGTTCGATAAAGCCGAAAATATTGACAATCGGTACGGCAATCAGCGTTCCGGCTAAATATTTCGGTTCGATCGCCTCCAGCACTTGACGGATAATTTCGACGCCGTTGATCTCGTCGCCGTGAATTGCCGCACTCAGCCACAGTTTCGGACCGGAACGTCCCCCCTCAACAACCGTCATCGGTAAGGACAGCAGGGTTTGCGTTGCTAGCCGAGTTACCGGCAATTCGAGCCGTTGCCGCGATGCCGAGGGAATCGCGATACCGTTAATTTCGATCATTCACTCATCGGATTATTACAGTCACTCATCGCCGAACCACGCAACAGGCAACGCTCCCTATCCCCCTGTTGCCGATTTTCAATAAGGAATGCGATCGCGCGTTTTGCCTTTTTGAGCATTTTTGGCGATGAAATCTATAATTTTACCCGCGACGTCAATTCCCGTGGCGGCTTCGATTCCCTCCAATCCCGGCGACGAGTTCACTTCCATTACCACTGGTCCGCGATCGCCTCGCAGCAAGTCTACTCCCGCCACTTTCAATCCCATCGCTTTCGCCGCTCGCACGGCGGTGGTTCGTTCTTCGGGGGTTAATTTCACTTTCTGCGCCGATCCCCCTCGATGCAAGTTCGAGCGAAACTCTCCCGGTGCCCCCTGTCGCTTCATCGCCGCAATCACTTTCTCGCCGATGACAAAGCAGCGCAAATCCGCCCCACCTGCCTCTTTAATAAATTCTTGCACTAAAATATTGGCTTCCAAGCCGCGAAATGCCTCGATCACCGACGTTGCGGCTTGGCGAGTTTCGGCGAGGACCACGCCGATTCCCTGGGTGCCTTCGAGCAATTTAATCACCAAAGGCGCGCCGCCGACAATATCGATCAGTCCTTCAATATCTTGGGTGGAATGGGCAAATCCCGTCACGGGTAAGCCAATCCCTTCGCGAGCGAGCAGTTGCAAGCAGCGTAACTTATCGCGCGATCGCGAAATGGCTTGAGATTCGTTGGCGCTGAAGACCCCCATCATCTCGAATTGGCGCACGACAGCAGTGCCGTAAAAGGTTTGAGACGCGCCGATACGAGGAATGACGGCATCGAAGTCTTCTAACGGTTTGCCCTGATACACCACCGACGGTCGATGGGAGGCAATATTCATGTAACAGCGCAAGTAATCGATGACTTTCATCTGATGCTCGCGCTGTTCTCCTGCTTCTTTGAGGCGTCGCGTGGAATAGAGGGACGCTTTTTGCGACAAGATCGCGATTTTCATAACCCTTTCTTCAGCTTGGTTTTGCGCTTGCGTTCGGAGAGGCGATCGGGCGGAGGACCGAGCAAGTACGATTGACCCGGATCGACTAAAAATCGATGGCGCACGGCTTGTCGTCCCAGTAACATGCGAAATCCCATCACGTCGCGGTTGGTGAGCGTCAGCTCGATCGCCCATGGTTTGTCTGGCAGTTCCACGCGGGTGAGGATGGTGATTCGCAACTCGGCATGACCGCCGGAATTGCGCACGTGCCGTTCGTCTAGGACTTCGGCTTCGGCGATCGCCGTTCTTATGGTATCGCGCTGGTAGGGATGGACTTTAAAGCGAACCCATTCTTTCCCAGCTTTGGTAAAGGTGTGGATGTCGAAGGCATGAAGCGCCGAGGAGCGAGCGCCTGTATCGATTTTAACTTTAATGGCATCGATGCCGAGTTCGGGCAAGCAAACCCATTCCCGCCATCCAATTGCGGGGAGTTGTCTCGGTTGGGACAATGTAATTGAAACCTCCTCGAAAACAGCACCATCAAGGCGATCGCTTCTTTGCCCTCCCAGTCCGACATTCGAGCGATCGCCTTCTCAATGGTAAAAGATTACCCGCTACTCGGGCAGTTCGTACTGACTGACAATCCGCTGGGCGAAATCGGGGACGTGGGCGTCTAATTTTTCGGGATAGTGCCGCTTCACGTATAGGTAGTTGCGGGTAAAGTGGGAGTCGATGGAAAAGCGAGCGTACTCCAACCCTTTCGGACCGATTTTTTCGATGACGACTCCCATCAATTTTGCCGCCCACATGGGCAAGGTGACGCCTTTTTCGTAAGCGGGGATACTCTGTTGCACGGCTTTATGGCGATCGCCTTTGGACATCACCGGCTGCGTGTCGAGCTGGTCGCGTACCAAATCGAGCATTTCGCGTCCGGTGTCGTTGCGTACCACGATCCATTGCCAGCCAAAGGGTGCCCCCATATAGCCGACGACTAAGTCTGCCAAACTATTGACGTAGTCGAAACAACTCATACAGGATGGGGCGAATACGTCTTTGAGTTGGTTGGTTTTCAAACCGAAGAAGGGAACTTTCTCAATTTCGCCGTCTTCGTGTTTGAAGTGGATTTGAAAGTCCTGCATGAATTCGTAATGCACCACCGTATCGGGAGATTTGCTGGTGGTGTCGAGAAATTTCTGCAATCCTGCGCGGGTGACGTTATCGACGCAGGGGGTTCCCAGGACGTAGAGCTTTTCCAACCCCATTTTGTCTTGAACGGCGCGCAGGGCTTGAATTTGACAGCCGACGCCGATGACGAGCAACCGCTTCATCCCGGACTGCTCGATCTGTTCGAGGACGGACAGGTTGGGGGAGAGGGTGGGTTTGTTGACTTTGGCGGCTAACACTTCTTCGGGGGTGCGCGCCAAAATCGGCATCGGTTGAAACCGATCGTCTTCGGTATTTTGCACGCAGACGACACCTTCGACGACGCCGCGTTGGAGCATTTCGCAGGCGATGGTGCTGACGATTCCCGTCCACTGCGCTCCTTCAATCGGCTGTTTTTTCCGCGCTGCCATCATGTCTTGGCGCACGCCGAAGTACCAATCGTCTTGACTGTCGAGATCCCGGCGGCGTCCGTGAACTTGCGCTTCGAGATCGGCAATTTGTTCGTTGAGAAAGGCGCAGGCTTCTTTGACGTAGTGGATGTAGTAGGTATCGCACAAGCCGCATTCGCTGCACAGGGCTTTGGCGGGGCGGCGGCTGCCGGGTTTGAGGGCTTTGGCTTTCTTATGCTGGGCGGATCCTGGAGTTATCGCAGTCATTTAAACACGAGGGTCGTTACAGGGCGATGTCTGTTTTTCAAGATACCGCAGAGCAAAAGTTGGGGGAAGCGATCGCCTGGCAGGGCGTTCGCAAAACTTTACAATTGCCGCGCCATTGCGGATCGAAATGGGATCGGGGAACGCGGGTGGGGCGATCGCTCAAAATGGCGTTAATTTTGCTACATTTTGGTCGAAATTGACTTTAAAACAGCGCGATCGCGAAGTTGTTATTTTGTTTGCTGCTGTATATTTTTTGTCATCTAAACGTCCCTACAGTTTGATTTTAGAATTCTATCGATCGCTTTTGAGTTCGCGCCTGGCAATCATTTATTTTTTTACCGAAATTATCTGTGTCCAAGATATCCTAGAACTAGAAAGGGTCTGTTTGTTGAGAGAGCGAGGAAATGTGATGGAAATCGCGCAACCAACGCCAACGCAACTCATCGTTCGAGAGCGATCGCTTGCCCCTGCCCTGTTTAACGGCGCGATCGTTGCCTTGCTCGGACTCATTTTATGTCTTAGTTTTCAAGTTCGCAGTTTGACTTGCCATCGCGATCGCGTCAATCGAGGCAGTTGCAAGCTAACGGTTTCAGATGTATTTGTCACCCGCACCGATACCGTCCCCCTCGCACGCTTGCACGGGGCTAAATTCGAACGGGGCGATCGCAATCCTCGCGTTTTGCTGGTCACCTCAGACGGCGATAAAGTCCTCTATTCGGGATCGAAATTCGACCGATACGATCCAGTGGCGATCGCCGATCGCATTAATACCTTTCTCGACGCTTCCGAATCCACCTCCCTCAACCTTCGCTACGACGATCGCTGGCTGAGTTATTCCCTGGGGGGATTATTGATGGTGATTGGGTTAATTCAAGCCATGTCCCACCACGACACGATCTGTCGTTTTGACAAAACCCTCGGAAGAGCCACGCTCAAACGTCGCAGTGCCCTCGGAACTCGGTGTTGGGACTTTCCTTTAACTGGAGTGGCGGGGGGACACCTCGAAACCGACGGGTCGGATCGCGAGGGAATCGGAACGTTAAATTTGATGTTAGCCGACGGTCGGCAAATTCCCATCGCCAAACTGGAGCGGGAAGATCTCGCAGAGGCGGAATTGGCGATCGAATCGATGAATCAATTTCTACGGCGAGAAGAACGTCGCTCGCTCCCCACGCCAAAACAACGGCGAAGCAACCGCCGTCACTTCGCCGCTAGGGGACTTTCTTAACTTCGCGCGACTCTACGCTTTGACGAAATTAATCGTTGGCGTTACTCGTCACTTCGTTCGTGTCGCGATCGCTGTTGGACTCTTGTCCGCCTGAATTGTACTTGTTGCGGTAGCCTCCATAGCTACCATTTCTTCTGCGTTTGCGAAACTTGCGAGCGTAGGCTTGATTTCGTCGCGCCTTCTCTTTTTTCGGATCGCTCCGCTTTGCCATTACAACCTCAAAATAGACTTCAAACTAATAATGCCTCTGGGATCGGTTGGGTGATTGAACAAACCTCCATCCCAAAGGCGATACCAATGACCGAATTTTGAACTGAGTTCGCGGTCAATTGATGCTAAAACAACCAATCGAGCCAGTTTTGCGTGGGTTTACCGATGCTAAAACCTACGGCACTTTTGCAGTTAGAATGGGTCAAATTCTCAACTCGCGAGTGCCCGTTTGACTCAATAGAAATTACTCTGGAGTATGGATTTAACTCGATAAACGCAACGAACTCTCGTTAGAACCGACCTCCAGTTCCATTCCGATTAAAGGATCGTTGGGTACGAGACTTGGGCGGTCGGGCTTTATTGACGCGCAACTGCCGTCCCATCCACTCCGCTTCATCCAGTTCGGCGATCGCTTTTTCTTCGTCAGTCTCATTTTCAAGCTCGACAAATCCAAAGCCTCGAATCCGACCTGTTTCGCGGTCAATTGGCAAAGCAACCTTTTTAACGGTGCCGTACTCGGCAAACACTTGCTCCAGGTCTTCTTTGGTTGCCTGGTAGGACAAATTGCCCACGTAAATTGTCACGAGCGTTCCTCAATCCGAACGAGCAGTTTTTTGGGGTTTGGATGAACGGTGGCTGGAGAGGCTTTGCGAAATGTTACACGAGCTACTCGATTCGGAGTAGACCCCTGCCCGTTTCGTCAAGATCCTCCGAGGGGTTCAATGCGAGAGCAACCGCAGTGAAAAAGACCCAAACCGAAACCGAAGATTCATCACGTGCTTTTTAAGATAGCGCTTCCGAAAAATTTTGTCAATCAATTGCCGGGCAGACCAAAACACGAGTTTAATTTTTAGTAAAAATAAGGAAGATCGAAGCAAAGTCGCCGCAGGACTTTCAATCGTCGCGACCGATCTGGCAAAGTCGAAAGGGGTCGCTCGACCTTGAAAGTTAAAATTTTGATTAAATTATGGAAGATCCGCGTCAATTAGCCTTTTTTGCGTTGCGCGACGTGTATCGTCGGGGTGCCTTTACCGATGTCGCTCTCGATCGCCACTTGCGACGATCGCCCTTGAGGGGAGCCGACCGGCGTTTGACGACGGAGTTGGTTTACGGGTGCGTGCGTCAGGCGCGATCGCTCGATGGGATTATCGATCGCTTGGCGAAGAAGAACGCCACTGAGCAATCGCCCGAGGTGCGGATTCTTTTACACCTGGGCTTGTACCAGCTACACTATCTCGATCGAATCCCGGATGCGGCGGCGGTGGATACGACGGTGAACTTAGCCAAGCGCAATCGGTTGGGCGGACTGTCGGGGTTTGTTAACGGCTTGCTGCGTCAATCTTTGCGATCGCGAACGGACGATCTCCTCGACTTACCCGAAGACCCGGTACAGCGGTTGGGGGTGCGATACAGCTATCCCGATTGGATTGTCGCCAACTGGCTCGAACAAGTTGGATTGGAGGAAACAGAACAATTATGTCAGTGGATGAACCGCACCCCCGCGATCGATTTGCGGGTGAATCCGTTGCGCAGCAATCTCGATACGGTGGAATCGGCGTTGCGAGAGCGGGGAATCGAGTCCGATCGCGTCTCCGGCTTACCCCAGGCGTTGCGATTGAAGGGGGCGACGGGCAACATTGGCGAGTTACCCGGTTTTGAGGAAGGGTGGTGGACGGTACAAGACAGCAGCGCCCAACTGGTGAGTGACCTGCTCGATCCGCAACCGGGAGAAACGGTTATCGACGCTTGTGCGGCGCCAGGGGGTAAAACCACCCATATTGCCGAACTCATGGACGATCGCGGCGAAATTTGGGGGTGCGATCGCGCCGAGTCCCGCTTGCGCAAGGTGAAGCAAAATGCCGAGCGGTTGGGATTGAACTCGATTCAAACCCAGGTTGGCGACGCTCGCGAATTGCCGCAATTTGTGGGAAAGGGCGATCGCGTGTTGGTCGATGCTCCCTGTTCCGGACTGGGAACCCTGCACCGACGCGCCGACGTGCGTTGGCGACAAACCCCAGAAACCGCCAAAGATCTGGCTCGCTTGCAGGGCGAACTGTTAGACACCGCCGCCACTTGGGTCAAGTCGGGAGGCGTGCTGGTTTACGCCACCTGTACCCTCCACGTCCCGGAAAACGAAAGGGTCGTCGGCGCATTTCTCGATCGCCATCCCAACTGGCAAATCGAAGCTCCCGCACCCGAGTCTCCCGCCTCCGCCTTTGCCACACCCGAAGGCTGGATAAAGGTTTGGTCCCACCGCCACCAGATGGACGGATTTTTCATGGTTCGTTTTAAAGCAGTAGAGGCATCGGGGAATGTTACAGTGGGGGTTACGAGCGACGTGGGGAAACACCGGTGAAAGTCCGGGGCTGTGCGGCAGCTGTAAGCAGGGCACCCACTTGTCAAGCCAGAACGCCGACGTCGTTCGATTTGTTCCCTTCACTTCCTGCCTCGCACGGGAAAGGAGATTTAATGCAATCGACTACTGCTCGACAATCAGACTCGAATCTACAAATTCCAGAATTTCAGCTCGATCTACCGCCGCTTCCCCAACAGCGTCCTCTCTTGGCGATCGGACACGGGACGCGGGACGCTGACGGACGGCAGACGTTTATCGATTTCGTCAACGCCTATCAGGCACTGGATCGCTCCCGTCCGGTGATTCCCTGCTTTCTGGAACTGACCGGACCGACGATTCAAGAAGGCGTGGATTACTGCATCGAACGCGGTTATACGGAAGTTTCGGCACTGCCGATTTTACTCTTTGCCGCGCGACACAATAAATTCGACGTCACCAACGAACTCGATCGCGCTCGGGAACGCCACCCGCAACTGAAATTTCACTACGGACGCCATTTCGGGATTACCCCCGGCATTTTAGACTTGTGGCGATCGCGCCTGGCAGAATTAGATCGCGGCGAATCCAATCCCCATCAAATCGATCGCTCCGATACCGTACTGTTATTCGTCGGACGGGGTTCGAGCGACCCCGACGCCAACGGCGACGTGTACAAACTCGCCCGGATGTTGTGGGAAGGTAGCGGTTACAAAACTATCGAAACCTGCTTCATCGGCATTACCCATCCCCGGTTGGACGAAGGGTTCCGTCGCGCTCGACTGTACGAACCGAAGCGAATTATCGTGCTACCGTACTTCTTATTTACCGGGGTTTTGGTTAAAAAGATCTTCGACATTACCGCCGCCCAACAAGCGGAATTTCCCGAGATCGACATGACCTGTTTGCCCGAAATGGGGATTCAGCCGCAACTGCTCTCGCTTCTGCGCGATCGCGAAATCGAAACCCAACTGGGTCAAGTGCAGATGAACTGCGAAGCGTGTAAGTTCCGGTTAGCCGCCGTGGGTGAGGGCGGACACGCTCATCACCACCATCACGGTCACGACCATCACCATCACCACGGTCACTCCCACTCCCACGACAACGCCGATCCCTACGCCGACTTAGACGCCTATCACGATCGCATTTGGCAAGCTCCGTAAATTCGCGAGCGGCGAGCAGCAGGCGTGGCAGTAACGAACGGGCAAGATTGCTGTCGCGTCCTGCTTGGTATATTAAAGTGATAGATAGGAATTCAGGCGATCGCGCGGCAGTTTCAACGGTCGTGCAAGCTGCGATCCAACTTTTTCAACTAGCGCTCTCTATCTCAATTCGTTTATGTCCGAGGATTTTGTCATTGGTGAGAAAGTACGGGTTGTTGCCCTACCCGATTACGTCAAAACTGCCGATACCATGCCCATGTTACGCCCGCCCAGCGTTATCGCGATCGGGCAAGAAGGAATCGTCATCGCGCGCAATCCGGGCAATACTTGGAGCATTCGCTTCGACAACGGTTCGTTTTTATTAGACAGTCAATATCTCGAATCGATCGGACGTTCCACCTCCTCAGATACAAGTTCGGCACATTTAGATAATTAGCATTTCTGTGGTCATTTTAAGTGCGATCGCGTCGGTTGGTTTGAGGCACGAAACCCAACACAAAACAAATTTGTAACCAATCAACGGCGAATTTCCAATAAAAAACTCCCCCACCCAAAGGCAGGGGAGTTCAAAGGATTAAT
>CAYQUF010000170.1:0-10228 GCA_964420595.1 uncultured bacterium | reverse complement strand
GCGTGCCTCGGGGTGGCTGGCAAAATACTCGCGAACCTGTTCGGAACGAGCAAGCCGATTTTCAGCTTGACTCCAGTAATGGCGTTGCGCTCGGTCGAGTTGAGCGTGGTTTTGTTGGCGATAATCTTCGTTACTGTCGTAGAATTTCCGCCAAGCCTGTTTCATGTAGTCTTTGTAGGCTACATCTTCCCACTGTGCCTTAGCCTGTTGTGACAGGATTTCGTGGGTCTTAGCCTGTCGCATCCGCTTGCTCATTTGAGCGCGGAAGGCTTCGCTGCGACGCAACTGACGGCATTTTTCAATGGTTTCGGGACGATGTAAAATCCGTTCCAGATGCTTCCGATGCACGGCTAAGTGTTCTTCAGCAGAAAGCCGCTGTAAATTAGTAGGATTGTTGTTGCGTTTGTTGAAATCGACGTGATGACAGTGTTCGCCATCTGTCACCTGATAAACGCCATGATAGCGGTTATACCAGTCCGCCAGAACGTGCGTAAACAACCAACTGTCAGAACGAGAGTCCCAAACCATCTCGTAACCGTCAATCGTAATTCCCGGTTCCTGCTTATCCGAAACCCGACGGTGCAAAGGCATCAACGAATCGTCAGGCGTTAGGGACGCGGCTGGCTTGTAACTGCCATCCCGTAGCATAAACGGATGATCGGGCGTGCAAATCAGCGATTCCCCGTTATCGAGAGTGACCTTAACAACCTTCGCATTCTGCTTCGTCCGACGGGCATTAATAATCCGTTCGATGCCAATCTTGCCGTCTTTACGAATGGTGTAACAGAAGTTTTGCTTGCCTTGCTCTTGCTCGGCAATCAGTTCCTTAAAACTGAGCGATCGCCCGTCTGCCAGTGCCACCTGCGTATCGCCATCAAAACAACCGCCCGCACTGTCGCCTTCCACGATAAAAATCTCCGACTCGCCCGGATCTTTACTACTGCAATCTGCCAGTTTGCCCGGTAGCGTAGACGACTCCAACACCGACTTGCGACGCACCAACTCGCGAGCGCGTTTTGCCGCTTCTGCCGCATTAAACGCCTGAATCGCCTTATCCAAAATCGAATCGGCAACATTAGGATGAAAATCGAGATATTCCGTTAAAACTTCGCCGACAATCGAATCGACAATGCCGCGAACTTCCGTATTTCCCAACTTCGTCTTCGTTTGTCCCTCAAATTCCGGGTCGGGAACCTTCACCGAAATCACCCCGGTCAACCCTTCGCGGATGTTCTCGCCGCTGAGATTGGGCGTATTGTCTTTGAGTTTGTTACGCTTGCGGGCAATATTGTTCATGGTGCGCGTCAGCACCGTCTTCAACCCTTCCAAATGGGTTCCGCCGTCGATGGTGCGGATGTTGTTGGCAAATCCCAGCAAATTATCGCTGTAAGCGTCCGCACACCACTGCAACGCCACCTCGACCTGCACGTTGTCCCGCTCTTTCTGAATGTGAATGATTTCCTCGTGTAGCGGCTGCTTCTCGCGGTTCATGTAACCGACGTATTCCATAATCCCGCCTTCGTAGCAGTAGGTCTCGGATTTGGGTTGGTCGGTTCCGAGCAATTCCAGGCGGTTGTCGGTAAACGTGATTCTCACCCCGGCGTTGAGATAGGCGAGTTCGCGGATGCGTCCGGCGATGGTGGGGTAGTCGAACTCGGTTACGGTGGTGAAAATTTGGGAATCGGGTTTAAAGCAAACCCCAGTTCCGGTACGATCGCCCTTGTTGGGTTTGCTCTCCAGGTCGCTGACGGGAACCCCGCGTTCGTAGCGTTGGGTGTAAATCTTGTGTTCCCGCCAAACGGTGACTTCGACCCATTCCGAGAGGGCGTTGACCACGGAGACGCCGACCCCGTGCAAGCCGCCGGACACCTTGTAGCCGCCGCCGCCGAATTTACCGCCAGCGTGGAGGACGGTCATGACGGTTTCCAAGGCAGATTTGCCCGTGCGAGAGTGGGTTTCGGTGGGAATTCCCCGTCCGTCGTCGGTGACGGTGACCGAGCCATCGGGATTGAGGTCGATTTCGATGTGGGTGCAATAACCAGCAAGCGCCTCGTCGATCGCGTTGTCTACGACCTCGTACACTAGATGGTGGAGTCCTCGCGGGCCGGTCGAACCGATGTACATCCCCGGTCGCTTGCGGACGGGTTCGAGACCTTCGAGGACTTGAATTTGCTCGGCGCTGTAACTGCTAGTCATAACAAAAGCTCCATGTTGGGGGCTTTAGACCCTTGCGATCGTGGGAAATGAGAAAAACCTCCAAAATTCTAACACAAAATGGTTAATGGCGATTCTAGTGGCGACTGATAAGCTGTTTTTGGAGGGGGTGGAATGGCGAATTTAGGGCGATCGCGCGAATCCGGACGCGCACCACTTGCAAGGGATAAGCCAGCTCGATCTTTAATTGTCATCGGCGGCCCGACGGCGACGGGAAAATCCGGGTTGGGGATTGCCCTAGCGCAGCAACTCGGTAACATCATTCTCAGCGCCGACTCGCGCCAGGTGTATCGGGAGTTCGACATTGGCACGGCGAAACCCTCTCCCGAACAGCAGCAACAGGTTCCGCACTATCTTATCGACATCTGCGACCCGCGCCAGACGCTGACGGTGGCGGAGTACCAGCAACAGGCGCAATCCCTGATTCAGAAATTCCACCAACCGGACTCGGACGCGCCCCATCCGCTGCTCGTGGGCGGAACGGGATTGTACGTCAAGGCGATCGCGCGAGGGTTAAAAATCCCCAGGGTGCCTCCAGCTCCCGAACTGCGATCGCAACTTGCCCAGTTGGGTCAGCCGCAATGTTACGCCATGTTGCAGCAGGTGGATCGAACGGCTGCCAGTCGGATCCATCCGAACGATGCCGTGCGGACGTTACGGGCGCTAGAAGTATTTTACGTGACAGGCTGCCCGATTTCGGAGCAACAAGGCGAAAATCCACCAAATTATCCGATTTTGCAGATCGGTTTGGATTGTGAAGACCCCGATGGCTTGACCGAGCGCATTCGACGCCGCACCCGCCAAATGGTGGAAATGGGATTGGTGGAGGAGGTCGAACGGCTGTTGCAAAAATACGGTGCGGATCTGCCGTTACTGGAGACGCTCGGTTATGCCGAATTCAAACAATACGTACGGGGTCGAATTGGTTTGTCGGAGGCGGAGGAATTAACGGTATTGCACACGCGCCAATTTGCCAAGCGACAGCGGACTTGGTTTCGCAAACATAAGGGGATGGAATGGTTCGATTGCGATCGCTCCGATTTATTCGATGCGGTTTGGCAGCGCGTCCGAATTTACCTCAATTTGGAGTAACGAAACCGAGAAAATTATAGTTCCAAATTCGGTATTCGGCCTAAGAATTAACGACGGAACAAAGACAAAGACCGCTAACGACAAAGTGGGTCGGCGGGTGGCATCCATCGACCCGTTGGGAAATCGCACGGAATACGAATACGATGCATTAGATCGAGAAAGCACCTAACGATCGAGGCTCTGCTCCCCGAGCGCGATCGAACCCAGACGAATCGCTTTTGCGATCGCGCGAATCTTCCCCTCGCTCCACCAGTTAGCCGAAGGGCGATTGCCTGTTGGAATGGACAGCCAACGGAGTCGTTACCACTTACCAGTACGACAACAACGGAAACCTTACCTCCCAGACAACGGCGTGCACCTGGGACGATCGCAACCGTTGACGTGATGTCCCCCTTCCAACAGTTTGCTCTCGCGGTTACCTTTTCCCAAACTACCACTCAAACGAATAGCGCACGCTCATCGTCGTCCCTTGGGCGGCAGCATACCGCGAATCGCTACTTGGCAATTGAGATACTATCGGGAAATACTCCTCGTTCAACAAATTTTGAACTCCCAATTGCAACGTTCCATTGCCAATTTTAACTTCGCTAATCAAATCGAGTGTAATATAGCTATCCACCTCGCCCAAACCAAAGCCGTCCCTATCCGGGAGAATCGAGCGATCGCGACTTGGTTGAGTTGAAACAGTATCGCGTGCGCGAGTTGAATTGAGGCAGTTAACGCCACTCCTTATCTTAAAATTGAACTAACCATCGAACCATTTCAACATCAACAATGCCAAAATACATTGTCTGGGGTCACTATTGCGAGAACGTCCGCGAAAAGCGAGAACCCTATCGCCAAGCGCATCTCGACGGTCTTGCCAAATTGAAGCAAAGTGGCGGATTAGTCACGATCGGACCGACCCGCGATCTGAGTCAAGTGTTCGGAATCTACGAGGCACCCGACGAAGCCACCGTGCGTCAGTGGGTCGAATCCGATCCCTATTGGCAAAACGGGATTTGGACTGGATACGACGTGAAAGAATGGATTCAGGCATTTTAAATGAAATGGCAACCGTCGAGGTGGCACGATTGGCTCGATAACGAGGCGATCGCGGCATGGGTGTTCCTCGCCCCAGCCCTAATTTTACTGGGAATTTTCGTCCTCTGGCCGATCGCCTATCTTGCCTATCTCAGCTTCACCTCGGGCAACTTTACCCAAGCGGGAAGCCACTGGGTTGGTCTGCGCAACTACTGGCGATTGCTGGTGAGTCCCGACTTTCGGCAAGTGCTGGGCAATACGGTCTATTTCACCCTCGCCACCGTCCTTCCCAGCATTGTCATTCCCTTGGGATTAGCCGTCTTGCTCGATCGCGCCTTGGTAGTGCGCGGACTGTTGCGGACTGCCTACTTTATCCCCTCCATTACCTCGATGGTCGCCGTTGGTTTGGGATGGCGGTGGCTGTTTCAAACCAACGGTCCGGCGAACGACTGGCTCGCAGCGGTGGGATTCGACCCGATTCCGTGGTTGAGCAGCACCACCTGGGCAATGCCGGTTTTGATCCTGCTGAGTACCTGGAAACAGTTAGGATTCAATATGGTGGTCTTTCTCGCCGGATTGCAAGCGATTCCCCTGCAACGCTACGAAGCCGCCGAACTCGACGGTGCGGGAGCTTGGCAGAAATTTTGGTACATTACCCTTCCCGGCTTGCGTCCCACGTTCGTCTTCGCGACCGTCACCACGGCAATTTTCACCTTGCGCAGTTTCGAGCAAGTCTACGTGGTCACGGGAGGCGGACCGCTAAATTCGACCAATTTACTGGTGTATTACATTTACGAGCAAGCGTTTGCGCTGTTCGATTTCGGCTATGCAGCAGCGGCGGCGACAGTGTTGTTGGCGATCGCGCTGGTATTAGTCTACGTGCAATTGCGATTTTGGGGCGAAGGGTAATGGCGATCGCTCGCCAGTCGCCAGTTACTCTGTACTCCTAATTACCGTTCGCGAGTGATAAACTGAGATAATATCGATATCGGCAACGATTTTCTCTAATTGTCCCCGCATGACCTCTCGACCACCGGGGTTCGCTGGCGATCGCGAGCCTATCCCCGATTCGCGACTCCTACAATCGGCTCCGGTTGCCATTGCTTGGCTCGATTGCCAATGGCGTTACGTGCAAGTGACCCAATGCTGGTTGCACGATTACCATCTCGATCGCGCCGATTGGGTCGGGAAACGCTACGACGAGGTTAACGCCTTCGTGTCTAGCGATTGGCACCGGATCCAACGCCGATGCTGGCAAGGGGAGGAGTGCGATCGCGAGGGGGAACCCTGGCTGCACCCCGACGGTCGCCAGGTATGGGTAAAATGGCGCGCGACCCCGTGGTACGACGCGAACGGCGAACTCGGTGGCGTGGCAATTGCCACGGAATTCGTCTCCCCCCCGACCGATCGCGAACGGCAATTGCAACTCGAACTCGCCCTGGAAGTCACGGAAACGGGCATTTGGCAGTGGGATTTACCGAGCGATCGCATCAGTTGGTGCGATTGTGCCTATCGCTTGTTCGACATCGACAAACGGGATTTTGCCGGAACCTACGAAGCATTTCTCGATCGCATCGATCCCGAAGATCGCGATCGCGTGGCACGGACTATCTCCGCAGCCATTGCGCGCTGTCAAGATTGCGAAGTCGAATTTCGCACCCGAGAGCGCAACGGTCGCATTCGCTGGCTGGTGTCGAAAGGTCGGGTCTTCGCCGACGAAACCGGACGCGCGGTTCGCACCATCGGCACCCTAGTCGATATTACCCAACGCAAACACGCCGAAATTGCCCTACGCCAGAGCGAAGCCCGATTGTGCGCCATCTTCCTTGCCATTCCCGATCCGATCTTAATCCTCGATCGCCAAGGACGCTATCTCGAAATCGCCCCCACCAATCCCGCCCTTTTGTATCGTCCCGCCAGCGAACTCTTGGGACAATCTCTAACCGATATTTTTCCCGCCGACACTGCTCGCAGGTTTCTCGACGCCATCCACCACGCCCTGGATTGCCAGCAACAACACAATCTCGAATACCATCTCTTCATTAACGATCGCCACTATTGGTTTCTCGCTCACCTCGTTCCCCTCGACACCCATACCGTGTTGTGGATGGCGCGAGATATCACCGAACGCCAGCAATCGGAACAGGCGATCCGCCAGCTCAACGAACAGCTCGAACGTCGAGTCGCCGAACGCACCGCCCAACTCGCCGCCGCCAACCGCGAACTCGAAGCGTTTTCCTACTCGGTGTCTCACGACTTGCGCGCGCCGCTACGGGCGATTGACGGGTTTTCCCAAGCGTTGTTGCAGGGATACGCCACCACCCTCGACGCGCGAGGACAGCACTATCTCCACCGCATTCGCAGCAACAGCCAACGCATGGGAGAGTTAATCGACGATTTGCTCGAACTCTCGCGGGTAGCGCGCCGACCGATGGCGTCTGAGACGGTGAATCTCAGCCAAATTGCCCGAGATGCGATCGCCAAGTTGCAGCAGGCGCAACCGGAACGCCCGGTCGAGGTCGCGATCGCGCCGGATTTAGTCGTTCGGGGAGACGCGCGTTTATTGCGGATTGCGTTAGAAAATTTATTGGACAATGCCTGGAAATACACCTCGCATCGCGATCGCGCTTCGGTTGAATTCGGGATGCACTCGGGAGGCGATCGTCCCACCTATTTCGTTCGCGACAACGGGGCGGGATTCGACATGACCTATGCCGATCGCCTGTTTGGGGCGTTTCAGCGGCTGCACCTGGAACGCGATTTTCCCGGTACGGGGATCGGTTTGGCGACGGTACAGCGCATTGTTCGCCGTCATGGCGGTAAAATTTGGGCGCAGGCGCAGCCGGATCGGGGCGCGACTTTCTATTTTCAATTGTAACCTTTATCGAAATTTTTTAGAATTGGAAATCGTGTGAAATTTTGATAAAATTGCCACAGTTAAGACGACAGGATTTTCCAGTTTTCGCTAACTTAGAATCGAGATAGTTCGAGATTTTGACCCACGAGAATTTTGCCACGCTCGTGTCGGTCACGAACTCGATCGCGCGCTATTGAGTCGCCAGGGAGCATCGAAGTGATGAGTAAGTCAGATTTCTCCGATCTGGAGATAGCGATCGGTTTTCTGATTGAATTAGAAACAAAAATCGGAATTGCTAATTACAGATCGATGGTACGATTGTTGCCATCTCGCTACATCAAATGAGTCGTCCGACGATCTTTTTAATAGACGACGATCCTGACAGCCGGGAATTGGCTCGCTTGGCTTTCGAGCAGAGTCGCATCGCCGCCAACTTGACGATCGCCAGTAGCGTCCTCGAGGCGATCGAGTATCTTTTCGAGGGCGATCGTGCCGTTCCCGCGTTGATCGTGCTCGATTTGCAATTGTCTGGAACGCGCAGTTTGGAGATTTTGCGCCGCTTGCGCCAGAGCGATCGCACCAAGTACGTTCCCGTAGTCGTTTTGTCAGCCTCGCGAGAAGTGCAAGATTTAATTGAAAGTTACGATCTCGGTTGCAACAGCTACATTTGCAAGCCGATCGATTTTGCCGAGTTCGAGAATGCGATTCGACAAATCGGACGTTACTGGCTGGACTTGAATGAGGTGCCTCCGGTCGATTGAACTGGAGGCGATGGCGATAATTTAAGATTTTATTTGGGATCGTTGCATCACTCTACT
This sequence comes from uncultured bacterium, assembly GCA_964420595.1. Taxonomy (GTDB): domain Bacteria; phylum Cyanobacteriota; class Cyanobacteriia; order Cyanobacteriales; family Geitlerinemataceae; genus CAYQUF01. The sequence continues at coordinate 2,224 of CAYQUF010000170.1, read as the reverse complement.
CGATTCCCCATCGGCGCGATCGCCGCTAATTCGAGTAAATCTTATAAAAGTCTAAAGGAACGCGATCCCTGTAGTCAATATAACAGAACCGCTCCAGTGTAGGCGTTACGTTAGTAATATAGATTGAATTGTCCCTAAAAGTTATTAACTTTAATTAAGTATTTTGAATCAAATCTCAAATTAGTCTAAAGAATGTCATTGAATGATGACAACTACTTAAAATTAACGTAACTGTAGTAAAGTCGGTGCATTGAAAATTCCGATCGCCCGAACGGGTTCGGTACGAGAGAAAAATTTCTCTATTAATGTGGGTGCGAGCATAACAAGGTTTGAAGCAATTGAGTCATAGGAGCAGCACATGGAGTTACAAACCGATAAAATTTTTAAACCCCAACAAGCTCGCGAGTTTCAAATTGCAACAAATAGACCGACTCGATTTAAGCCAACCAACTTTAACTGGAATCCAACCAAAACGCGATCGCCGGGCAATCGCGAACTGATCGATATTATCAAACACGCCCTCGAGAGCCACAACCGTCGCGAACAACTGGATCGCTACCAACACGAACTTCGTGCTAGCGAAACCCGCTTTCAAAATGTTATTAACAAGCACGTCGATGCATTGATTGTCGTAGACAGTCGGGGCAAAGTTTGCTTTGCCAACCCAGCGGCAGGAATATTACTAAATAATAGTGTCGAGAAAATTATCGGTCAGGAAATATTCGGGACGCTGTTGTTAGAACGTCCGAGCTGCCAGCTCGATACTCGCGTTGTTCCTACCCTCGACAATCGCTCGGATTCCGAACGAATTGTCCTGCAAACGCAAGTGGATGTCGTGAGAAACGAAAGCGATCGCGCCATTGCCGAGATGCGCGTGGTCGAAGCGGAATGGAACGGCAATACCGCTTTCATTACCACCTTGCGAGACATTACCGCTCGGGTGCGTGCCGAGAAAGCCTTGCGAGAGTCGGAAGCCGAACTGCGGCGGAAAAATCAAGAACTCGAAGCCACGCTGCACGAGTTAAAACAGACCCAAGCGCAACTGGTTCACAGCGAAAAAATGTCGAGTTTGGGATTATTGGTGGCAGGACTCGCCCATGAAATCAATAACCCCGTCAACTTCATTCACGGCAACCTCGATCACGCTAAAGATTACATCAACGATTTATTAGAACTGCTACAACTTTACGGGCATTACCATCCCCAACCGGAAGCCGAACTTCAAGCCAAAATTGAAGAAATCGATCTCGATTTTCTCATTGAGGATTTGCCCGAACTGATGGGATCGATGCAGATGGGATCCGAACGGATTATCGAGATCGTGCAATCGCTGCGAAGTTTTTCCCGACACGACGAAGCGGAAAAGAAACCCAGCGACATTCACGGAGGTATCGACAGCACCCTGTTGATTTTACATAACCGAATTAAACCTAAAGGTGGCTATCCCGGCATTGAAATTTGTAAAGACTATGGCGAATTACCGCTCGTCGATTGTCACGGCGGACAGTTAAATCAAGTATTGATGAACATTCTCAGCAACGCTATCGACGCCCTGGAAGAACGGGACGCCGAGCGATCGCCCGAGGAGATTCAGACTCGTCCCAGCCAAATTCGCATCCGTACCGAATCCATTGAAAACCGCGCGATCGCCATTCGAATTGCCGACAACGGCAAAGGCATTCCCGAATCGATTCGCTCGAAGTTATTCGATCCCTTCTTTACCACCAAACCCGTGGGGAAAGGAACGGGATTGGGACTCTCGATTAGCTATCAAATCGTGGTCGAAAAACACGGCGGACGGCTGCGGTGCGATTCCACCTCCGAGGGGGGCACCGAATTCACCATCGAAATCCCGATTTAATCGCGCTCGTCGTTCCCGCTCCGACGTTGCGGCGGGCGATCGCTACTCCACGCCCACCAGACACAACCGCAGTGACACTGGTAAAACTCCTGCCACTTGCGACCGCGATCTTCGGTGAACACGGGCGATCGGCGATTCAACCACACGCGGGTTGCTTCCATGCTACTCGCCCGACAGTTGGGACAGCAAAATTCGTAAGCGTGAACGGCAGAGTCAGTCCATTCAGGAGGATTCGGCGCAAAGGCATCCATACGGAAAACAAGGGTCAAACCGATGCATTGAATATCGATCGCATCATACCCCTAATTTTCACCAACCCCGGCAGGATGCCCCGCTTCTAATCCTTGATTGAAGCGCGGGAGG
>CAYQUF010000169.1:0-10285 GCA_964420595.1 uncultured bacterium | reverse complement strand
CTGAACTGCAAATTAATCGGCAATGCCCACCTTCCATCAAATTAGATAGTAAAAATTCAATTCACAGGGAGTTGTATTAGTTTTAGTCAATTAGCTTAACTGAAAATTAATCGGCAATACCCACTTTCCATCGAATTAGATAGTCTGTATTTAATATTTTAGCCAACAAGAGAACAGTTATGGTCGCTCCCATGCAGCAAAACAGCAATGAAATTCCATTTTTAGAAAATGGCGATCGGCTATCTCGCTCAGAATTCGAGCGACGTTATGCAGCCATGCCTCATGTCAAAAAAGCAGAACTAATTGAAAGAATTGTGTATATGGGATCGCCCTTAAGGTTTGAACCCCACGCCGAACCCCATGCCAATATTCTCTTGTGGTTGGGAAACTATAAAATTGCAACTCCCGGCGTGCGTTTAGGCGATAATCCTACCGTGCGGCTGGATCTCGATAACGAACCCCAACCCGATGCCGTTTTGCTCGTCGATCGCAATTCTGGCGGTCAAAGTTGCTTAGACGATCGAGGCTATATTAATGGTGCGCCCGAGTTAGTCGCTGAAATTGCCGCGAGCAGCGCTTCAATCGACCTGCGAGATAAAAAAAGAGTCTATCGTCGCAATGGGGTGAAAGAATATATAGTTTGGCAAGTTATTGACCGAAAGTTCGATTGGTTTGTTTGGCAAGAGGAGGACTATATTGCACTCGAATCCGATGCAGAAGGAACGATTCGCAGTCGAGTTTTTCCGGGATTGTGGTTGAATTTCAATGCACTGTTAACCGGAAATATGCTGGATGTCATGGCAACGCTGCAATCTGGATTAGCCAGTAGCGAACATCAAGCATTTTTGCAACAGTTGGCGAGTTCGCGATCGCGATACGAATCGACCTAACATCGGAGGTAAATTCCGCTATCATGAAAGGACGATCGCTCCTAATTTCATGCTATGGTTAATACCGATCTCTATAAAAATTTACCGAGCAGCGACGAGCTGCCCGATTCCGACGATATTCCTGTGGATAACGAGGATCAAAATCTTCTTCCCAATTACTTGCTATTCCTGCTGGGATTAATCTGGCAAGACCGACAGGATTGGTATTTCGGGGTAGACATGGGTATCTACCACACCACTGGCGTCAATCCCAGAGTCCCAGTCGTCCCGGATGGTTTCTTAAGCCTGGGGATTCCCCGCCGCAAACCGGGCAACAAATCTCGCAAGAGCTATGTCGTTTGGGAAGAAGGGGGAGTAGTTCCCAAACTCGCGATCGAAATGGTTTCCTGGTCACCTGGCGGCGAGTATGAGGAGAAGCTCGAAATTTATCGCAAGTTGGGAGTGCTCTACTACGTTATCTACAATCCAGAATACTGGCGGCGAGACGGTCACCAACCGTTTGAGGTTTATAAGTTGGTTGACGGTCAGTATGAGTTGCAAATCGGCGAGCCATTCTGGATGCCAGAAATCGGTCTGGCTCTGGGACGCAGTCGGGGAACCATCGGCGGACTCGATCGCGAACTGCTCTCCTGGTTCGACCGACAGGGGAATCGCTATCTGTCCGCCGAAGAACAGGCACAGCAAGAGCGACAGGCGCGTTTTGCTGCCATCTCTCAGTTACACCAAATGGGACTCGCGGCGGAGCAAATTGCCCAGGCGTTAAGTATTTCTGTGGATGTCGTTCGGGAACAACTCGACTCGCCAACGAATCATTCCGCCGGTTCGTAAAGGTACTCGAACCAATTCCCGTCCGGGTCGCGTCCGTAAAACGAGGCGGTTCCGTCGCGGTGTTCGTGCAATTTGCTAATGTCTAAGTCATCGGCTTGAAGTTGTTGGTAGGCGGCTTCCATTTCGGCGCGATCGCTAAAGACAAAGCCAAAGTGGGGACCGGCTTGCTCGTAGCTGGGGGTCAGCAGTGCCAAACCGTCATCCCCGGCTTTGAGATACGCCCAATCCTCGTCCTTCCAAACCAGGTTCATGCCCAGATTTTGGTAAAATTTAGCCGCGCGATCGAGATTTTCGACGCAAATGGCTACGTGTCCGAGTCGTTTCAGTTCCATTGCTTAAAGAAAGTTAGCGTTTGCTTCGATTTTCATTGTATTGGGATAGTCTAGATTTGTTCCTACTCGTCAACGCTCATGCTGTTCGATTCGGCGAATTTACCCTATTGGATCTTCCTGTTGCTGGGAATCGTGCTGTTCGTCTTGGTCATTCTGGGGGGTGGCGGCGACGAGGAGATGGATCTCGATGGCGATTTCGATCTCGATGGCGATTTTTCTCCAGCGCAACTGTTAGGATGGCTGGGATTCGGTCGCGCGCCCCTATTCTTACTTTTGGCAACGGATTTTAGCTTGTGGGGGGTTGTCGGTTGGATCCTCAATGTGGTCGTGGGCAATATTACTGGAAGCATTCCAGATCGCTTTTGGGGATTGGGAGGAATTCTGTTTATCGTCTCTCTGGTGGTGAGTTTAGCGATCGGCAGACCCATCGCCAGACTGCTCGGACAAGCGTTTTCCTCATTTAGCGAAGACACCAGTGCCGATCGCCTGATTGGATGCGTGGGAACCGTCCACTCTGCTTCCATTGAAATCGATCGCATCGGTCAGGTAGACGCCGTTGATTCTCAGGGAAATCGTGTTACCGTGAGTGCAATGTTGCCGGAGTGGGCAACGGTCGTCCCCGAACGGGGGGCAGAAGTGATGATTATCGATCGCCAGCCCGAGGCTTACCTCGCGATCGCCAATTGCGCTCCCGATCGCGATCGGTGGTGGTCGAGTGCTTCGAGTTCGAAAAAACGTCAGCGCTAGAGGGTTATTCTTATGTTACTTTGGCTCGAACTGATTCAAAGTTTGCCCCAACCGGATCGCGTTTCAGATAACGTCGAACCCATCCGCCTCGAACCGCAAACTGCCCGCAGCGAAGCAATCCCTATTGCTCAAGCAACGCCCGTCGAGCGATCGCTGGATGTCAGAACGCTGCGATCGCAGTTGGGTGGCGGCGATCTGGGCTTCTTTGCCGTCTTAATTGCCGCGCTGATTATCTTATTAATCGTGGCGGCATTGGCGTACGCGCAACTGTACAAGGTCACGCCTGCCAACGAAGCTTTCGTTAAAACTGGGGGCATTTTCCGCAAGCGCCGCGTCGTCATTAAGCAAGGCGGGTGCTTAGTCTTGCCAATTTTTGACGAACTCACGCGCATTCCCCTCAAAGAAATTTCAATTGATGTCGAACGCACGGGCAAACTTGCCGTTCGCACGCAAGATTACCTGCGCGCCGATATGCGGGTGGCATTTTACGTGTGCATTAACGCGATCGACGACGATATTAAAACCGCCACCGAACGCCTGTCGCAAAATGGCATTATTGCCGAAACCGATATTAAAAACGCGATTGAAAAACGGGCAGACGACGCCATCCGCGCGGCGGCAAAGAATAAGAATTTAGCCGATATCGACTCGGATAAACTCGGGTTTGCCCAAGAAGTATTGAACCTGATCGAACCCGATTTAAAACGCATCGGGTTGACCTTAAATAATATCGCCATCTCCGAGATCGAGGAAAGCGATACCTACGACACCAATAACTTTTTCGACGCCCAAGGCGTGCGGCTGCGCACCGAAACCATCCAGAAATCCGTGCAGCAGCAGCGAGAAGTCGAACTCAGCACGCGGGTATCGATCGAGCAGAAAGAATTGGAAGCGCAAAAGCGATCGCTGACGATCCAGCAAGAAGACGAAAGCGCCCAACTGCAACAGGAATTTGAAGTCGAATCGCTGCGAGCCACCCGCGCCCGCGAAATTCAGGAAACCAAAGATAAAGAAAGCGCCAACCAAGAACGCAACCAAATTTTGCAGCGTCAGGCGGTTGAAGAAGAGCAAATTCGCAAAAAACTGGCTGTCGAACAACAGCAAATCGATGCTGAAATCGAACTGGAAGAACGGCAGAAAAAACTGAAAGTTGCCAAGGCACTGCAACAGCAAGAAGCGGAGATGGCGGAAATCAATCGCAAGCAAACCATCGACGCCAACCGCCTCAAAGCGCAAGTGGAAGTTGCCGAAGCCGAGCAAATGTCGCAGATTGCCAAACAAGAAGCGGCGATCGCGATCGCCCGTAAGGAAGAAGAACGCTTCGCCGCCGAAGCCGAACGCGCCAAAGCCGAAGGAGGCGTCACCACCGCCACCGAAATCGAGAAAGCCGAGCGACAGCAACGCCTCGCCGCGATCGCCGCCGAACGGGAAGCCCAAGAACGCCGCATCGCCGACCAAAACGTGGTCGAAATCGACGTGTACCGGCGCAAGCGTCAGGCTGAAATTGCTCGCGAATCGGCAGACCTCGAAGCCGAATCCATCCGCACCCTCGCCGAAGCCAACCGCGACAAAGACCTCGCCGAAGCCGAAGGGATGGAAGCGCGCATCCGAGCCGAAAATGCCATTAGCGACGCCAACCGCACCGCCCAGGTGATTACCGATCTCGCGCCGCAACTGATCGAGCAATTGCCCGAGATTCTCAAAGCCCTGGCACCGCAACCGGGAGTTTTGGGCGACGCGCGGGTGTATGCCTTTCCCGGCGGAGGGGGCGATCGCGATGGCAACAGCGCCCGAGGCATCAACCAACTGTTATTCTCCACCAGTAGCTTGAGCTTGATTAACGCCTTGTTTGAAGAAGGCAAACTGGGAATGCTGCTCGATCGCCTCTCGCAACTGGTGCGCGGTCGCGATGGCAACTTATCCGACGCGATCGATCGGCTCACCTCGACCGACCCGTCCAAAACGGCTCCGCCACCCCCGCCGCGCGTTCCTTACAGTCAATTCCAACAAGCTGCCGTCAAATCTCCCCCCTCGGATCCGCCCGCGTCTCCCGCCCCCTCGGACGAGTCTACCTCCTCGCCGAGCGATCGCGAAGCGAACGAAGAAGGGTGGGATAACTAGCACTCACTGCTCAGCACCCACCAAAGCGCGAAAGCATCGGATGGCAAGTCTCGCGGGCACCTGCAACCGCCCGCCCCACCCTTGTCACCGTTCGAGCGATCGTGCTAATCTCCCAATACTAACCGAACCTGCAAAGGGTCAGAATTCAATTCGTCTGGGGTAGGGTATCCCCTAGACGTTAAACCATACCCGTGTATGGGGTTTGCCAGAGTGCTGGGAGATATACCACGCACGCTGGTCAGACCAGAGAAATCGGAAATTCGGATGGGGGCAACCCCACCCAACCCGCGCTGTCCCCTCGGTCAGCGTTGGGATATTGTCATTTTAAGTCTTGGGAACGGTAACAGCGTGGACATTCAAATTGGGCGCGGCAAAACAGCTCGCCGAGCATACGGAATTGACGAAATCGCACTCGTCCCCGGACAGCGAACGCTCGATCCGAATCTAGCCGATACTCGGTGGCAAATTGGCAACATCGAGCGCGAGATCCCGATTATTGCTAGTGCGATGGATGGGGTCGTGGACGTGGGGATGGCAGTTCGCCTGTCGGAACTGGGTGCCCTCGGCGTGTTGAATCTCGAAGGCATCTACACTCGTTATGAAGATCCCGATCCGATTCTCGATCGGATTGCGTCGGTCGGACCCAACGAGTTCGTCGTCCTCATGCAAGAACTCTACGCCGAACCCATCAAACCGAAATTAATCGAACGACGCATCCGCGAAATTAAAGACGCCGGTGGGATTGCAGCCGTTAGCGCCACTCCAGCCGGTGCAATCCGCTACGGCGAGTCCGTCGATAAAGCGGGAGCCGACCTGTTCTTCGTGCAAGCAACGGTGGTTTCGACGGCACACCTGTCGCCCGAGTCGGAGACGCCGTTGGATTTAGCGAAATTCTGCGAAAGTATGTCCGTCCCCGTGGTTTTGGGGAATTGCGTCACCTATGAAGTGGCTCTCAACCTGATGAAAGCCGGAGCGGCGGGGATTCTCGTCGGCATCGGTCCGGGGGCGGCGTGTACTTCGCGCGGCGTTTTGGGCATTGGCGTGCCTCAAGCCACTGCCGTTGCCGATTGTGCGGCGGCTCGGGATGATTTCGAGCGAGAAACGGGCAAACACATTCCGGTGATTGCCGATGGCGGTTTGGTGACGGGGGGCGATATCTGTAAGTGCATTGCCTCCGGTGCCGATGGCGTCATGATCGGTTCGCCCTTTGCTCGCGCGAAAGAAGCGCCCGGACGGGGCTTTCACTGGGGCATGGCAACGCCGAGTCCGGTGCTGCCTCGCGGCACTCGCATTCGGGTCGGAACGACGGGAACCCTGGAACAGATTCTTCGGGGTCCGGCTCAACTCGACGACGGCACTCACAATTTCCTCGGTGCGTTGCGAACCAGTATGGGAACCTTGGGGGCGAAAAGCCTTCAAGAGATGCAACAGGTTGAAATCGCGATCGCCCCTTCACTGTTAACTGAAGGGAAGGTTTATCAAAAAGCCCAGCAACTGGGAATGGGCAAGTAGGGGTTTCCACCGAATTTGTAGTGGTTGCTAGGAAAAAAAGTCTGCCCGGTTTGCGGCAGTCGGGGAAACTGTTGACTACAATAGATAAGTAGCGGAGACGCATGTTTCCGTTCACTCCTCACACCACACTCCGCCCGGTTCCGTCCGGGCGGTTCCTTTTTGCGTACCCATTGGTCTAGTTTGAGGTCATGCCACCTACCCGTCACGCGCTATCTTTATCCGATATCGACCTGTCCTATTTGGAATGGAATCCCGGCGGCGAACCGGTGTTGCTGTTACACGGATTGGGCGACCATGCCCTGGTGTGGGCGCAGTTGGGGGAGGATTTGAGCGATCGCTATCATGTGGTGGCACCGGATTTGCGCGGTCACGGCGAGAGTCACAAGCCGGAGTCGGGCTATCGCTCTGAGGAGATTATTGCCGACCTGGAGGGGTTGATGGATCGGCTGGGATGGTCGTCGGCTCATGTGGTGGGTCATTCGTGGACGGGGAAGTTGGTGCCGATTTGGGCGCGGCAGAATTCGGCGCGATTGCGATCGATGGTATTAATCGATCCGTTTTTTATCGATCGGATTCCCGGCTGGTTCAGAGTGACGTTTCCGCTACTGTACCGGGTGCTGCCGTTTCTCAAGGGGATGGGACCGTTTGAGAGCTACGAGGATGCCGAACGCCAAGCTCGCCAGTTGAAGCAGTATCGCGGCTGGACGCCGTTGCAACAGGAGGTGTTTCGAGGGGGAATCGAACCCAAACCGGACGGTCGCTGGGGCAGCAAGTTTACTGTGGCGGCGCGCAATGGCATTTTTGAGGACGTGATGCGGGTGGCGGGACTGACCGAGGAGATTGCGATTCCGACGCTGTTCGTCAAACCGGAGGCGGGTCTCAACCGCACGGCGTGGCAGCTTAAGCCTTATTACAAGTATTTGACAAATTTGCAGGTGCGTAAATTGCCGGGAAATCATTGGATTTTTTTGGTGGAACCGGAGGTCTGTAACCAAGCTATCAAGGGGTTTTTGGACGATCGCTCCTCATCTTGACCCCGGCGGGACGATCGCGATCGAGGAGACGTGCGATCGAAATCACCGCAACAAAAGTTTACACAGCGTTACATTTAGTTACAGATGAGAAATGAAGTTCGATAGAGGTTCATCACTATGGCTATTACCACCGATATCCGCAGCCCGTTCTACACCACCGCGATTGATGCCGTTCCGTCCGCCATTGAATCGATTCAAAGTCTGAGCGTGGACGAGCAACTGCACCTGTTGTGGGTGATTTACGAAAACCTCGGCGGTGCCATCACTCCGGCGGCTCCCGGTGCGGCACGATTGCAACTGGCTCAAGGTCTGCTCGACCAAATTAAAGCCATGTCTTACGACGAGCAACTCGAAGCCATGCGCGACCTGGTTAATCAGAAAGCCACTCCGGTCACTCGCGCTTATGGTATCCTGAGCAACAACAACAAACTGGCATTCTGGTATCAACTCGCCGAATGGATGCGCACGGGCGAAGTCGTGCCGGTTCCCGAAAACTATCGCACTACTCCGGCGGTTTCGAGCGTTTACAATAAAATCGCCCTGCTCGATTTCAACCAACAAATCACGGTTCTGCGTCAAGCTGTGGTCAACATGGGGGTCGATCCGCTCGCGTAGAGCAATGCCAATACGAATATTTCGGGGGATTGTCTCCCCTTTTTCACCCCACCCTTGCTTTTGGGTGGGTTTGTTTTTTGGTTGGCGATTTGAGAGAAATAATAGTCAGGGGGGGTCTTGCGAACTTCCAGCGAATAATCCTTCCCCTCCTAGAGCATTGCCTAGAGGTCTTGGGACGTTACGGCTTTGTGCGAGCGATTTCCAGCGATCTGTGCTTTCACCTAACGCACCCTACCCCAAATAATGGCTCGATTCCCTGTTCCCTATTCCCCGATCCAATATGCCAAATTTACATCAACCCCCCCATAGCGGCTACCATTGGGATGGCGTCAGCCAGCGTTTTTTTGAAGGATGGTACTACCGCGTTACCCTGCGCGAATCTGGCGAAACTTTTGCCTTTATGTACTCGATTGAAGATCCGGCGGGGGGAAGTCCCTATAGTGGCGGTGGGGCGCAAATTTTAGGTCCGGGCGATCGCTATTTTTGTCGCACCTTTCCCGATGTGGAGCGATTTTGGGGTTGGACACACGCTCTCGGTTTGGGACATTGGGGACAAACGGATTTATCGGCACCGCCGACTTATCTCGAACCGTCGCTATTCGATCGCTTTGTCACCGAAGGCTATCAAGGAACGGCGACTTGGCATCAGGGCAAATTGCGCGATCCGGCGACGGGATTTTCGTGTCGCTGGCAATACGAAATCGAACCGATTTGCGGCTGGGGAAATCGCAATGGGGTGCAGCAATCGACCGCTGGATGGCTGTCTTCGCTGCAAATCTTCGAACCCGGCTGGCAAATTTTGATGGCGCACGGATTGGCGTCGGGGTGGATTGAATGGGGGAGCGATCGCTATAGATTTGAAAATGCCCCGGCGTATGGCGAAAAGAACTGGGGACGGGCGTTTCCGCAACGGTGGTTTTGGCTCAATTGCAATCTTTTTGAGGGCGAACCGGATTTGGCGCTGACCGCAGGAGGGGGACGGCGACAGGTGTTGGGGTTGATGGAATCGGTGGCGATGGTCGGCGTTCACTATAAGGGGGTGTTTTACGAATTCGTCCCGTGGAACGCGCGGGTGCAGTGGGAGATTCAACCGTGGGGAGAGTGGAACCTTCGCGCCGCCAACGACGACTTTAGCGTAGAGGTGACTGGTACGACCGATTTACCCGGAACCCCTTTGCGCGCGCCAACTGAGGGAGGATTGGTCTATTGCTGTCGCGATACGATGAACGGTCGGGTCACCCTCACTTTGCGCCGTCAATCTGAAATAATCCTGAAAGCGACCAGTTCCTCGTGTGGATTAGAAGTAGGGGGCGGCGATTGGACGCAACTGTGGCGGGGTGAGGCGTGAGGATGGATGGTGGGAGCCTGGCTGGAAGACCTGCTAAGATGGCGTTGAGGCGAGGGACTGTGGCTCAGTTGGATAGAGCAAGCGCCTCCTAAGCGCTAGGTCGCCGGTTCGAGTCCGGCCAGTCCCGTTATCTGGTAATCTCGTTGTGGCGATTGGCTCGCGATCGCGCATTGGATTTCACTCCGAACGACCGGGCGATCGCATCCGCTCCCGTTGTTTTCTGCCGTTGGTTGGTTCATGCTGTTAAAGCTCTCTCCGGGCGATCGCGCATTTCGCATCCGTCGCTCTTCTCGCGCTAAGGTGAAGTTACTGTTAGCCTTCGCGTTTTGTCTTGGGGTTGCTGGGTGGCTCGGTTACCGACAAATCGAGCGGTATTTGACTCAACCGGATGCGGTGTTGGTGTTAGGGGGCGATCCGCAACGGGAAGTGTTCGCTGCCGATTTTGCCCGATCGCATCCCGATTTGCCGATCTGGGTGTCGGGGGGAACGAATCCGGAATACGCGCGATGGGCGTTTGCGCGGGCGGGAATCGATCCGAATCGCGTGCATTTGGACTATCGGGCGGTGGATACGGTGACCAATTTTACGACGCTGGCGAATGAATTGCGCGATCGCGGTATTGATAGCGTTTATTTAATTACGTCTGACAACCACATGCGTCGGGCGTTCGTTATTGGCGAAATCGTGTTTGGCAGTCGCGGGATTGCGTTTAAGCCGGTGTCGGTTCCCTCGGGTCAAGAACCGGAACCGATTCAGAAGGCGGTTCGCGATGGCGCGCGGGCGATTTTGTGGGTGGTTACGGGGCGTACGGGTTCGAGTTTTGGGCGGGTGTTTAAGGCGCGTTATTGATGGGGGCGA
>CAYQUF010000168.1:0-10307 GCA_964420595.1 uncultured bacterium | reverse complement strand
GCCGAACAGGAGCGACAACGCGCCGAACAGGAGCGACAGTCCGCCGAACGAGAACGACAACGCGCTGCACAAGCCGAGTCCGAGTTAGCCGCACTCACCGAACGGCTGAGAGCGCAGGGAATCGATCCGAATTCGCTGTAACGATCGCGACGGTTAGTTATGCCACCAATTATCGAACTGGACTTTGTTGATTTAGGATTGGCGTTGGGACTCGTGGCGATCGCGATCGCGCTGTCGGCATGGCAGCAGTTGGGATTGGCGTGGAATCTCACCCTGGTCACCGTTCGCGCGTTGATTCAACTGATTCTAGTTGGCGCGGCTTTGCAAGTCGTGTTTGCATGGCAGCATCCCGCCGTCGTCGTTGCAATTCTCGTGGCACTGCTCGCGGTGGCAGTCGTGTTCGCGCGCAATCGCATCGGTCGCAAAATTCCCCGATTGTTACTTCCGGTGGCAGGAGCGATCGCGGCTGGTGTCGCCCTGGCTTTACTCTACACCGATTTGTTCATCCTGCGCCAACCGGCAACTTGGCTCGATCCCCGCTATGCGATTCCGTTAACTGGCATTCTCGCCGCCAGTGCGATGAACGGCGCGACCCTTGCGGGAGAACGGTTTGCCAGTGCGATTCGTACCAGTTCCGACGAGATCGAAACCCGGTTGTGTTTGGGAGCGACGCCGCAACAAGCCGTGTCCCACCATCGCCGGGATGCCGTTAAAGCCGGAGTTTTGCCGATAATTAACGCCATGGCGATCGCCGGTTTGGGAACGATACCGAATATTATGGCAGGTCAACTGCTCGGTGGCGTCCCTCCCCTGCAAGCGGCTGCCTATCAGATTGTGATTTTATTGATGCTAGTCTTTGCCAATCTGGTGACGGCGTTGTTGGTCACGAGCGCGTTGCAACGGCGATTTTTTAATGCAGCGGCACAATTGCAGCGATTTTAAGGGCGATCGATCCCGCTAAGATCAAAGACGGAACCACCATTACTCTAGGAAGGCGTGAAATTAGACCGCCTGCTCAAACACCAGCGTACCATTCGCGCGATCGGGTTTGACGATGCGCCGTTTGTCCGTCATTCCGGCGATCCCGTTGCCATTGCGGGAGTGGTTTGCGGCAATACTCGGTTTGAAGGGATGATTTGGGGAGAAGTTCAACCCGATGGTTGGGAAGCGACCGAAACCCTCTCGAAGCTATTATTAAACAGTAAATTCCTGCCTCAATTGCACGTTGTCCTGCTCGATGGAATTTCCCTAGGTGGGTTCAACGTGATTGATTTACCTCTACTGCGCGATCGCGTCGAACGTCCTTGCATCGCCGTCATGCGCCGAATGCCGGATTTGCAGGCAATATCCCGTGCCATGCACCGCCTCCCTCATCCCGAGCGTCGGTTTGACCGACTCCGCCGTGCGGGAACGATTCACCACTATCCCCCATTTTACTTCCAAGTTTGCGGCGCGACTCCCGAACTCACCGCGCGAGTCCTCCACCATCTCACCGACCGAGGTCACGTTCCCGAACCCTTACGGCTGGCGCATTTAATCGGTGCGGCGGTGATGCGGGGTGAAAGTGGAAATCAGGCGTAATTAGGCAATAGGCAATAGGCAATAGGCAATAGGGGAAAATGTAGGGGTTTGCTCTCCAAACCCTCCCCATTCTATAAATCCCAACTTCTCGATATGACCGAACCTCTCCACATTGACGGCTCCCACGGCGAAGGCGGCGGTCAGATTCTTCGGACTAGCCTGACTTTAGCCGCCATGACGGGACAATCGATCTATCTCGATCGCATTCGTGCCAAACGCAAAAATCCCGGACTCGCTCCCCAACATCTCACCGCCACTCGCGCAGTCGCCGCTATCTGCGACGCACGGGTGACGGGGGACGCTCCCGGTTCGACAACCCTGGAATTTATCCCCACTCGCACGCCAAAAGCCGGACGCTATACCTTTGACGTGAGTGAAGCCACGGGTGCGGGATCGGCGGGTGCCGTGACGCTGATTTTGCAAGCGATTCTGCTTCCCCTCGCCTTCGCGGAAGGGGATTCGACAGTGACCCTCAAAGGCGGCACCCACGTGGCTTGGAGTCCGCCAGCAACCTATATCGATCGCGTGTATCTTCCCGTCCTGCGCCAGTTGGGACTCGATGCAGATATGACGCTAGCGGCGTGGGGGTGGTATCCCCGAGGTGGCGGCGAGGTACATTTGCAAGTACGCGGTCAAACGACATCCCTTGGCAATCTGGATCTGCTCGACCGGGGTGATTTGCAACAAGTGACGGGAGTGGCGGCGGTGACGGAACTGCCGTCCCACATTCCCCAACGCATGAGCGCACGCGCCAATAATTTATTGCGTCAAGCCAAGTTCCCCGGACAGGTTCAGCCACTGCGGGAAGGGGGAGTGGCACCGGGAGCGGGAATTTTTCTGGTGGCGGAATACGATCGCATTCGAGCCGGGTTTAGCGCCTTGGGTCGTCCGGGATTGCCGTCCAATCGGGTAGCGGAAATGGCGTTTGCTCAGTTGCAGGAGTTTCACGACAGCGACGCACCAGTGGATCCGTATCTCGCCGACCAGATCTTGCTCCCGCTGGCGTTGGCGTCGCAATCGAGTCGGTATCGGGTGGCGCAGGTGACGCCGCATTTGACAACGAATGCAGAGGCGATCGCGCAATTTGGCGTGGCGAATGTGGCGATTTCGACCGATACCTGCATTGTAACGGTGACGCCAACCGGATGAATCGAAGATCGATAAAACTTTCCCAAACGCCAAGCGATCGCCTTTGCGATAATTTGACGAGCTGAAGTTTGACGCTCTGTCTTTTGATTCTCGCTCGGAATTTACCTACACTAATCGCGTTCTGAATTGCTATATTCATTGAGAATTGAGATTAGATGTTAGAGAAAACTTGGTGGTTGTGCAGTAGTGGGATTGCTTTGATAGTAGCAACACCGGCGATCGCTCAACCGGAAGAACGCGCCCAACCCAATATTAACCAATCCAATTTCGAGGAAATTTTAAACTCAGATTCAATTCCTTCACTCAACGTTGAGACTGCAACTCCTTTTCGTTTAAATTTTTCATCCATTTCCTCTTCGGAGTTCGACCTCGCCGATACGACTGAATCCGATATTTCTTCACCCTTGATTTCCAAATCTCCATTTCAGAATATTGATGTTATTCTGGCTCATGGCAATGGTGAAGGAACGGGATCGGATTGGACCTCCGGACGACCCGACGGACACGCGCCGATTGGCGTGATGGGCGACCACATTCACGGAGCTGGAGAGTGGATGTTATCTTATCGCTACCGCTTCATGTCGATGGATGGCAATCGAGATGGCACCGATAACTTATCCACCGATGATGTTTTGGACGATTTTATGGTAACCCCTGAAGATATGAGCATGGAGATGCACATGTTTGGGGTTATGTATGCGCCAACGGACGATTTAACGTTAATGGCAATGCTCCCATTTGTCTCGAAAGAGATGGATCACGTCACGCGATCGGGAGTAGAATTTACAACCAATTCCGAAGGATTGGGCGATATTAAATTAACGGGATTGTATAACCTAGTGCGAGCCAACCGCCAGCGCGTTCATCTCAACTTAGGCATGAGTTTTCCCACGGGTTCGATTGAAGAACGCGACGATACTCCCGCTGGCGACGATCGCATTTTACCCTATCCCATGCAAATTGGTTCGGGAACGGTTGATTTGCGTCCCGGTGTCACGTATCTCGGTCAAACCGATAATTGGTCGTGGGGAGCGCAGGCGAATACCGTGCTGCGTTTGGGCGAAAATGAGAATGACTATAGTTTGGGCAATCGCTATCAACTTATCGGTTGGATAGCGCATCAGTTCAGCGAACAAGTCAGTCTGTCGCTGAGGTTGGATGGCGAGACCTGGGAGGACTACGACGGTGCCGATTCCCGGTTGAATCCCAATATGATTCCGACGGCTGACCCGGAGTTGCGAGGGGGGACGCGCCTGGATTTGGGGGTCGGTGCGAATCTCTATCTTCCCGACAGTCCCATTCCCGGCGCTCGCTTGGCGGTGGAATTCGAGATTCCCTTGTATCAATCGCTCGACGGTCCGCAATTGGAAACTGATTGGCAATTTACGGTTGGGGTTCAGGCAGCTTTTTAATCCATCGGGGTAGGGGTGCTGCGCGAAGCGCTCCTACCACTGAATCTCGATTGGGAGGTCGAGGTCAAGCAAACTTTAAGAAAGTTATCCCTTTCTCATTTTTTCCGCCTCGCTAGAAAATTTCCAGTTCTGGCGGTGTACCCTAGAAGATGAAGGGCGCGAATTTCCAAGTCCTAAACCGGAGAACGACAGATGCGATCGCGCCTTAATTCAAACGTTGCAGTTCTATCCTTCTAATTAGAAATCGATATGTGTTTGGCAGTTCCTGGAAAAATTCTCAGCACGACCGGAGATGACCCGCTGATGCGGAGTGGAAAGGTCAGTTTTGGCGGCGTCGCGAAGGAAGTCAGCCTGGCGTACGTTCCCGAGGCAAAAGTCGGCGATTACGTGGTGGTTCACGTTGGATTTGCCCTCAGCATTGTGGATGAAGCGGAGGCGCAACAGACCCTAGCCGAAATTGCCCAGCTTCAGGAGTCGGCAATGGAGGTTTAAGACCTCGGAAAATCTTAAAACAATCTAAACCTTAACCATCGCCCTGTTTTCGCGATCGCGCTTCGTTTGCTCGAAATTTAATAATGATTTTATAACTTCGGCACCCTTGGAAAGCCGAGCGATCGCGCAGCGCTGTATCGCCGCAGCCGCTTGGCAAGACCTCAGTTGCATCCGATCGGTTATTAAAAATAATCTGCAATAGCGTCGATTATTTTAACCAAATATTAATCAGTTCTACCGGATTATTATAAGCCAATAGACGAACTTTCGTCAAGCGATCGAACGGTGACAAGAGGCGATCGCGCCCCATTCAAAACACCCTTCAGCGTTTCCAGTCAATGTTACTAAATTGAAACATACGAAATATTTAGCAACAAAACGCTACAATCGATCGGTCAATCCCCGCCAACTTAAAAAAAGTCTAAAAATTGTAGACAGATTCGGTTTTCAATTAGAAGATAATAGAAGAAGGAACCGGAACATTCAATCGGACTTGCCAACTCGGCTGTCATCCGTCTCTTGTACCACTGCATCTGGTTCTTGCATTCGCCCAAAGCAACATTGAAGTTGTTTAAGTCGAGCCCTATAGCAACAACATCGATGTTGTTTAATAAATTCCAACAAATTCGGGCATTAATGTTATTTAGAACGCAGAAACTATTGAAATAATTTCATAGTGTAAGAGAAGGGGGTTTCACCCAAAAGCACGACACATGCGACCGCCCAACCCAGCAGTTAACCAAGGCTTGCCGATATGAGTAGCAGAACACTAACCACCACTGACGCCAACGAAGCCGTTGCTCGCGTCGCCTACAAACTCAACGAAGTCATTTCCATCTATCCCATCACCCCCGCTTCCCCCATCGGGGAATGGGCAGACGCTTGGATGTCCGAAGGGCGTCCCAACCTATGGGGAACCGTGCCCTCCGTCGTCGAAATGCAAAGCGAAGGAGGCGCGGCGGGTGCCGTTCACGGAGCATTACAAGCCGGTTCGCTGACCACCACCTTCACCGCATCTCAGGGCTTGCTGCTGATGCTGCCCAACCTGTACAAAATTGCTGGGGAACTCACCAGTGCCGTTCTTCACGTTGCCGCTCGTTCCGTTGCCGCTCAAGCCCTGTCGATTTTCGGCGACCACAGCGACGTGATGGCAGCTCGCGGTACGGGATTCGCCTTGATGGCATCAGCCTCGGTGCAAGAAGCTCACGACTTTGCCCTGATTTCCCAAGCGGCGAGTTTGCCCGCTCGGGTGCCATTCATCCACTTCTTCGACGGGTTCCGCACCTCCCACGAGATTCAGAAAATCGAACTGATTGACGAAAGCGACCTGCGGGCGCTGATTGACGACGACGCCGTGTTCGCCCATCGCTCTCGCGGTTTGACCCCAGACCGCCCGGTCGTTCGCGGCACCGCCCAAAACCCCGACGTTTTCTTCCAAGCTCGCGAGAGCGTCAACCCGTTCTACGACGACTGTCCCAACCTGGTGCAAGCGGCGATGGATCAATTCGCCGAACGCACCGGACGGGAATACCACGTCTTCGATTACGTCGGCGCGCCGGATGCAGAGCGCGTCATCGTATTAATGGGATCGGGGTGCGAAACCGCCCACGAAACCGTCGAGTACATGGTCGACTCCGGCGAGAAAGTCGGCGTGGTGAAAGTGCGGCTGTACCGTCCGTTCGACATAGAACGCTTCATCGCCGCCTTGCCGAAAACCGTCAAGAAAATTGCGGCTCTCGATCGCACTAAAGAACCCGGTGCGGGCGGCGAACCCCTCTACCTCGACGTGGTGAGCGCCCTCAACGAAGCATGGGAGGGCGAAATGCCCAAAGTGGTGGGCGGACGCTACGGGCTATCGTCGAAGGAATTCAACCCTGCCATGATTAAAGGGATCTTCGACAACCTCGCCCAAGACAAGCCCAAAAATCACTTTACCATCGGCATCAACGACGATCTCAGCCACACTTCGATTCCCTACGATCCCGACTTCTCCACCGAGCCGGATAACGTGGTGCGGGCGATGTTCTACGGTTTGGGATCCGACGGAACCGTGGGCGCGAATAAGAACTCGATCAAGATTATCGGGGAAGAAACCGATAACTACGCCCAAGGGTACTTCGTCTACGACTCCAAGAAATCCGGGGCGATTACCGTGTCGCACTTGCGCTTCGGTCCAGACAAAATTCGCTCGACCTATTTAATCGATAAAGCCAACTTCGTCGGCTGTCACCAGTGGCAATTCCTGGAAAAATTAGACGTGCTGCGAGCGGCTGCCAACGGTGCCACGTTCTTGCTCAACAGTCCCTACGAACCGGAGGAGGTTTGGGATCGAATTCCAATTGAAATCCAAGAGCAGGTGGTACGCAAGAACCTGAAACTCTACGTTATCAATGCCAACCAAGTGGCGCGCGAGAGCGGCATGGGCGGACGGATTAACACGATTATGCAAGTGTGCTTCTTCGCCCTGGCGGGGGTCTTGCCTCGCGACGAAGCGATCGCCAAAATCAAACAGGCGATCGAAAAGACCTATGGTAAGAAAGGTCAAGAAATCGTACGCATGAACCTGCGTGCCGTCGATAACACCCTCGACAACTTGCACGAAGTTCAAATCGGCGAACCCAACAGCACCGTCCGTCGGATGCCAGCCGTTCCCGATTTTGCCCCCGAATTCGTTCGCGACATCGAAGGCAAAATGCTGGTCAAAGAAGGGGACGACCTACCCGTCAGCGCCCTTCCTTGCGACGGCACCTATCCCACCGGAACCTCCAAGTGGGAAAAACGCAACGTCGCCCAAGAAATTCCGGTTTGGGATCCCGACGTGTGCGTCCAGTGCGGCAAATGCGTCATGGTCTGCCCCCACGCCGTGATTCGGGGCAAAGCCTACGATTCCGCTCAGCTCTCCAACGCACCGGAAACGTTCAAGTCCACCGATACCCGCGACAAAGACTTCTCCGGCACCCAATTCACCATTCAAGTGTCCCCCGACGACTGCACCGGTTGCGGCATCTGCGTGGACGTGTGTCCGGCGAAGAACAAATCCATGCCCTCGCGCAAGGCGATTAACATGGAAGCGCAAATGCCCTTGCGCCATCAAGAGCAGCAGAATTGGGACTTCTTCCTCAACCTGCCCAACCCCAATCGCCAATCGCTGCAAGTAGACCGCATCCGGCAGCAACAATGGCAAGAACCGCTGTTTGAATTCTCTGGGGCGTGTGCGGGGTGTGGCGAAACGCCGTATCTGAAGCTGATGTCGCAATTATTCGGCGATCGCGCTTTAATTGCCAACGCCACCGGTTGTTCCTCCATTTACGGCGGCAACCTCCCCACCACCCCCTGGGCGCACAACGCCGACGGACGCGGTCCGGCATGGTCGAACAGCTTGTTTGAAGATAACGCCGAATTCGGTCTGGGCTTCCGCCTCTCGGTCGATAAGAACACCCAGTTTGCTGCCGAATTGGTCGCCCAACTGCGCCAGGAGATCGGAAATGACCTGGCACAAGGAATTCTCGATGCCGAACAAAACGACGAAGCCGACATTTGGGAGCAACGGGAACGGGTCGAACAACTGAAGCAGAAACTGCAAGGCAACGATTCCCCCGCTGCCAAACAACTGCTCACCCTCGCCGATTACCTGGTCAAGAAGAGCGTCTGGATCGTCGGCGGCGACGGTTGGGCGTACGATATCGGCTATGGCGGTTTGGATCACGTCCTCGCCAGCGGTCGCAATGTCAACGTTCTGGTTCTCGATACCGAGGTGTACTCCAACACCGGCGGTCAGTCCTCCAAAGCCACCCCTCGCGCGGCGGTTGCCAAATTCGCCGCAGGGGGCAAACCGTCTCCGAAGAAAGACTTGGGCTTGATGGCGATGACCTACGGTAACATCTACGTCGCCAGCGTGGCGATGGGGGCGCGGGACGAACACACCCTCAAGGCGTTTATGGAAGCCGAAGCCTATAACGGTCCGTCGCTGATTATTGCCTACAGTCACTGCATTGCCCACGGCATCAATATGACCACGGCGATGAGCCATCAAAAGGCGCTGGTCGATAGCGGTCGCTGGTTGCTGTATCGCTATAATCCGAGTGCGATTGAAGCGGGCGAAAATCCGCTGCACATCGATATGCGATCGCCCAAGAAACCGGTGAAAGACTCGATGTATGCCGAAAATCGGTTCAAGATGCTCACCAAGAGCAAGCCCGCCGATGCCAAACGGTTGCTCCAAGAAGCCCAACAAGACGTGAATAGCCGTTGGGAAATGTACCAATACTTGGCAGCGCGTCACGTGGCAAATCACAACGGTGGCGGAAACGGTCACGGTTCTCAGGAGTCGAGCCAAAGCGGCAGCGAGCCAAGCGCAACGAATGCCTAAACCTGGGTGGGAGGTGCGATAAGGAGAGGGGAAATCTATCCCCCCTCTTTTCCCTCCACTCGTCGAGTCAACCAATAAGACAGATTGGAATCAGGAGAAAAATCACATGGATTTGACCACCGAATATATGGGTTTGCAGTTGCGATCGCCCCTGATCCCGTCGGCTGCGGCTCCCCTGACCGAAGAAATCGATAACGTCAAGCGTCTCGAAGACGCCGGTGCGGCGGCAATTGTCCTGCATTCTCTATTTGAAGAACAACTGTTGCGGGAAAAATTCGAGCTGCACCACCATACCCTCTACGGCACCGAAAGCTTTCCCGAAGCCCTGACGTACTTCCCCGAACCGAGCGAGTTCCACGTCGGACCGGAATTGTATCTCGAACACATCCGCACCGCCAAGGAAACGGTGAACGTGCCGGTGATTGCCAGCTTGAACGGCTATTCTACCGGCGGTTGGGTCGAATACGCCCGCCTGATGCAAGAAGCCGGCGCCGACGCCCTCGAACTCAACGTTTACTACGTGCCGACCGACCCCAACATGAGTGGAGCGGAGGTCGAACAGAATTACGTCAGCATTCTGCGGGAGGTCGAAGCCGAAGTTTCGATCCCGGTGGCGATTAAGCTCGGTCCCTATTTCAGCAATATGGCGAACATGGCGAAGCAGTTGGACGAAGCGGGTGCCAATGCTTTGGTACTGTTCAACCGATTTATGCAACCGGACATCGACCTGGATCATTTAGAGGTCTACCCTCACCTGTTGCTCAGCAACGCCCAAACCATGCGGTTGCCCATGCGTTGGATTGCCATTCTCTACGGTCGCATTCGTCCCGATTTAGCCTCTACGGGTGGCATTCAAAAGGGTCAAGATGCCATCAAAATGCTGATGGCGGGGGCAAAGGTGACTCAAGTCTGTTCTGCCTTGTTGCGTCACGGCATCGGCTACTTGGAGACGATGGAAACCGAGATGCTTCACTGGATGGAAGAGAACGAGTACGAGTCTGTCAAGCAAATGCAAGGCAGCATGAGTCAAATTCACTGTCCGGACGAGTCTGCCTTCGAGCGGGCGCAATACATGAAGGCGATTGAGACTTACCACCCGGAAACGGCGTTGGCTTAATCGAGATAGACCTAGAGGCGAATGATTCCGTTCGCCTCCCCAATCGTGCAGTGAGGGGCAGTTTGCGGACTGCCCTGAGTTGTCTTAACAATCTTGTGATGTCAGTTCAGCCAAGATCGCCGTATATCAGGGGGTTGACCCGATCGATCGTCTGGATTATTTATGATTTATGGTAATCAAGTCGTAG
>CAYQUF010000167.1:0-10347 GCA_964420595.1 uncultured bacterium | reverse complement strand
CTACCGAAAACACCCTCAAAACCGTCCAATCCCCCCAAATTCTCCACATTGCCACTCACGGCTTCTTCTTGGAAGACCAACCCGTCGAGCCGCAATCGGACAGTCGCACTCTGTTGGCTAGCGGTGACTTGCGCTCGATGCCGTCTGCGTCTGGCGGTTTGGTGGAAAATCCCCTACTGCGTGCCGGTCTGGCACTTGCGGGGTTCAACGTCCGTCAGAGTGGCAACGACGATGGCGTCCTGACTGCCATGGAAGCCTCCCAACTCAACCTCTCGGGAACCGAACTGGTTGTCCTTTCTGCCTGTCAAACCGGATTGGGCGATATTGCCAATGGCGAGGGGGTGTACGGTCTGCGGCGTGCGTTTGGTATTGCGGGAGCCGAAACCCAACTGATGAGTTTGTGGAATGTTAGCGACCAGGGAACTCAAAGTTTGATGGTGCGGTATTACGACAAGTTGATGGACGGTATGGGTCGCAGCGAGGCGTTGCGTGCGGTGCAGTTGGAGATGATTGAGGGGGATGGGAAATACAGTCGTCCTTATTACTGGTCGGCGTTTATTTTAGCTGGGGATTGGCGACCGTTGGAATCGCGGTAATTAGGCAGGTGGCAGGGTTTGGCGCTTGTTATGCTTTTTATCCCCTTGACTGACAAGAGATGGCACTGAAACGATTCTGTCGGACTAAAAATGTAGGTTGGGCTGATGAAGGAAATCCAAATATATCCTGGTTTGTGTTGGGTTTCGTGCCTCAACCCAACCT
This sequence comes from uncultured bacterium, assembly GCA_964420595.1. Lineage (GTDB taxonomy): Bacteria > Cyanobacteriota > Cyanobacteriia > Cyanobacteriales > Geitlerinemataceae > CAYQUF01. The sequence continues at coordinate 9,588 of CAYQUF010000167.1, read as the reverse complement.
ACAATCTATTCACTCAAACCCTTGCAAAATATTGACTTCGCCGAATTTACATGTCGATACACAACACCCAAAAACTACCTTGGGTTACTTAGCTGATGAGTTTGTGGAATGTCAGCGACCAGAGAACCCAAAGTTTGATGGTGCGGTATTACGAAAAGTTGATGGATGGTATGGGTCGCAGCGAGGCGTTGCGTGCGGTGCAGTTGGAGATGATTGAGGGGGATGGGAAATACAGTCGTCCTTATTACTGGTCGGCGTTTATTTTAGCTGGGGATTGGCGACCGTTGGAATCGCGGTAATTAGGCAGGTGGCAGGGTTTGGCGCTTGTTATGCTTTTTATCCCCTTGACTGACAAGAGATGGCACTGAAACGATTCTGTCGGACTAAAAATGTAGGTTGGGCTGATGAAGGAAATCCAAATATATCCTGGTTTGTGTTGGGTTTCGTGCCTCAACCCAACCTACGAGAAGGTATAACGAAATTTTGACGGGATGCCGTTTGAATGACGCGCGATTCGACCTTTATCGCTAATTTTGTATAAGTCGCCTGCTGCGAGATATAGAAACTCGTGAGAGCCTAAAAGAGGCTAACACCGATCGCCCCTTAATACAGTTCCATGAGTACAGTTTCTCGCTATTGGCAGTTGCAACGGTTAAACAGCAGCGGACAGTGTCGTCCTCAGCCGTTCGACAGCGCTCGCACTTGGTTGTACGCTGAATGTGCCGAGTTGACCGAGGCTATCGAGGTTAACCATCGTGCCTTGCAAACTCGCCTGCTCGCTGACTGGCAGCAAGCCGAGATAACCCTGGCACTCCTGTGCTTGCGGTGTTTCGTTTCCCACGCCATCCGCCAAGCGTGCTTGCAATTGGTCAACCAGTTTGGCGATTTCTACCAGTTTCGCGGCTCTGACCTGTTCCCGTTGGTGTTGGACGATGACGGTCAACCCATCGGTCGCTATCGTCCCCTCAGCGTTCGCATTGTCGAAACTTATGCCCCGGACAAAGCTAGTCTGGCAAGTTGGGCGATGCATCTGACGCGCAATCACAGCGAACTCAACCAATTTTTAATCGAACGAGGACTTTATCGAGTCAGCGATTGGGCGATTTTAAACGATACGTCGCCGGGACAGTTGTCTCAAGTTCTGGGGGAATTTCATAGCCTGACGCTAGCGGAAGTCGAGGATTATCAAGACTTACTCGATCGCTACCATCAGGTCTATCGGCGCGATCGCCTCCAGCAACAGGGCGGCAAACGGGGACGCTGCCAGCCTCCCAGCGATCGCCAATTGCACGAGATCGATGGCGCGAATCCCCCCGAGGAAGTGCTGGCGAAACTGCGACAGTTGGCTTACTGGCTGCGAGAGTACCGCGTCTATGCCCGAGGTGGTTCCCCCTGGACGGATTCTCTGGAGGCGTTGAACGCCCAGCAGCTCCCCGAATCCCAGAGCCAGCAAAGTCAGGAGAGCGATCGCCAACAGGACGCCTTTCTCGACACCTACCGCCAGCAACTCGAAACTGCCCTCGCCGAAGCGACGGCGGAAACCCTGCGCGCCTATTGCGAGAAACTGAAGCGCAAAAAGCAACCGAAAGACCGCTTATTTTTAAAAGCATTAGAACTGTTTCACTGTGAGGGAAAATCCATGAAAGCGATCGCCCCTCGCCTCCACCTCAAAAACCAGGTTCAGGTCACCCGGCTGATGAACCTGAAGCGGTTGCGAGCCGACGTGCGCAATGCCCTGCTAGCGCGCCTCCAGCGCCGGGTTCGGGATGCCGTGGTGGAGATCGCCTCCGCCGAACGCCTGCACGAAATTGGCGATCGCCTGGATGCCCTTCTCGCCGAAGAAACGGATCGCCTTGTCGCCGACGCCGAATCCGAAGCTAAAATTCCCCAAAACCGAACGTCTCGAAGCTTATTTGCCCGCCAAATTTGCAAAAGCTTACACGAGTTTTCGCAATAATCGTCAGTCAGTGTACCACCGTCGTCCTTTATCCCTAAGCAATCATGGTTAATCAAACCCCTGCCCTGACCGATTTCTCGTCCTTAACCGAGGTTATCTCCCTCCCCGACGCTGCCATTGACTGGGCGATCGCCCTATGTCAGTCCCTGTCTGACAATAGCGATCGCCAGTGGGATTGCTATTTGCGATCGCTCGCCCTGGTTGGCGTCAAACAGTGGCTCGAAGCCGGAGTCACCCCCTACGACATCCAATTCGACGATCGCGCCGTTCCCGAGCGCACCCCCACCCTCGATGTCAACGGCTTGCGCCTTGGCGTGGTCAGTACCGGGAGCTTGACCCCCGAAACCGCCTTGCTGCCCCAAACTCTGGTGGACGGCATGACGCCGATTCACTTGTGGTTGCTGGTGGAAGTGCAGGAAGAGTTGAGTCAAGTGTGCGTAGTACGGGCGTTAGAAAACCGCAAAGTCAGCAAATACGCGACTGCGAGAACTTCCGAGTCAGACTACGAATTGCCCTTGAGCGCCTTTACCTTACCGAGCGATCGCGCCTTGTTCTACCTCAGCCACTTCCCGAGTGCGACCCAACCAACCGACCCCGCCGAGACTCCCCTTCCCCTTCCCGAGCGAGTGATGAACGTGGGACGCTGGCTGCAAGGTCAACTGGATGAAGTGGCGCAGCAATTCGCCTGGACGTTTTTAGACCCCCTCACGCCTGCGGTGGCAATGCGATCGCCCACTCAAGAACTCGAAACCATCTTAGGCGATCTCGAACCCGAAGGGGTCACCGTTCCCACCCGCGCCCGCTCCGCCTACACCGAACTGCGAGTTGCCGATATTTCCTTGCGGCTGTATGCCCTAGTGTGGAGCGTGTTTGACGGTAGCGCCCCAGAATGGAGCCTGCTCGTGCTGTTGGGACCCGCACCGGGAGAAATCCTACCGCCGGGACTGGCATTGCGGATTCGCGAGGGCGATGCTGTCCTTGCCGAGCAAACGTTTGCTGACGATTCAGACTCGGCTTACTTATACGCCCAAGTCTTCGGCTACTGGGACGAAAGCTTCACCCTTGACATCCTACCGCCCAACGGCGGCAACCCGCTCACCCTGCCGACCTTTAGTTTCGAGGAGTAAATCGATAATGGAATGGAACGGGTTTGGCAACCAAACCCCTATATTTCCCCATCCCCCCTCGCCCCAACCATGACTTACCAACTCAGCATCCAAAAAATCCAAGATATATGCTTATTCGAGCTAACTTGGGGCAGCGGTCAACGCCTGCGTACCCGACTCCCCTATCCGCCGCAACTGGAAACGCGCTATCAGCAGTGGCAGCGTGCCTATCTTAACTTCTACAAGCGAGCCTTGCGGGGACGGGTGGGCGCCGTGGGTCAAGTCACCGCCACGGGCGTCGATTGGCACAGTCAACTGGTTCAAGCCGAAGCGAGATTGCTCTCGGAGTTTCACCGCTGGTTGCGCCAGGGAGAGTTGGCAGACATTCGCCAAACCATCGGTGCTGCTGCTCGCGACGCCCCCCTCGACCTGTTTCTCACTTGCGATCCGATCGCCATTGCCCGTTTGCCGTGGGAAACCTGGGAAATCGGGGCAGAATTTGGCGGTAGAGGCATTCGCATTGCCCGATCGCCCAATAATATCCGCCTCGCCGCACTCACCCCGACGCCCAAACACCGAAAAGCCCGCGTGTTAGTGATTTTAGGCGACGAAACCGGGCTAAATTTCCAGGGCGATCGCCAAGCGCTCCAATCCCTCAAGTCCCTGGTCGATATTACCTTTGTCGGCTGGACGCCGGGACAGGACACCGTTGCCTTGAAAACCGCGATCTGTAAAGCGATCGCCAATCCTCAAGGCTGGGACATCCTCTTCTTTGCCGGACACAGCAACGAAGCCGATGCTGTCGCCGGACACGTTTACATCGCCCCGCAGACGGCTCTGGCGATTCGCGAACTTTTCCCTTACCTGCAAACGGCTCGCAGCCACGGCTTGCAGTTTGCCTTATTTAACTCCTGCTGCGGTCTGACCATTGCCGATGCCCTGATCGAACTGGGGTTGAGTCAGGTCGCCATCATGCGAGAGCCGATCCACAACCAGGTGGCTCACAACTTTTTGGTGCAATTTCTCCAGTCCCTCGCCCACCATCGCGACGTGCAGGATTCCCTGCAAGATGCCTGCCGTCACTTAAAGTTAGAGCAACATTTAACGTATCCGTCCGCCGATTTGGTGCCGTCTTTGTTCCGCCATCCCGACTCGGTGCCGTTTCGGATTCCCCCGAGGGGGTGGCGACAGGAATTTCGCCAGTGGTTGCCCGATTCTAAACAGGCGATCGCCCTCAGTGCAACGATCCTGCTGTGCGTTTTACCGGGAGTGCGGGAAGGTTTGCTGTCGGCGCGGTTGCTGGTGCAGTCGATGTATCGCCACTGGACTCGCCAAATCCCCGAAACGTCTCCCGAAGTCCTGCTGGTGCAAATCGACGACGCCTCCCGACGGGAGACTCCGGAATTGGTCGATATTTCCCCGATCGATCGCGGCTATTTGGCTCGAATTGTCGATCGCCTCTACCAACAGGACATCAAGGTCATTGGCATCGATTACTTATTAGATTTCCCCCAAAGCGATCGCTCCCCAATTTTAGCCAAATCCGTGCGGGACGCGGTGCGAGAACACAACACCTGGCTGGTCTTCGCTGCCATTCTCGAAGGCGGTCGCGAACTGGGGGTGCGTCCCGAGTCGGGAATTCTCGATTCGGCTTGGGCGATGCAAGGCTATATCAATATGCCCAAGTGGTATCTAACGCTTCCCTGGGGATCGAAGTTGTGCGAGGGGGATTGTCCGTTTCCCTACGTACTAGCGGCGGCGGCGCGCTATCAAACCCGTCGGAGCGAGACGGATATTGCGATTGCTCCCGCTCTCGACCGTCAGACCCCGCTGCGATCGGATTTAATCGACGCGATCGCCTCCTCAGACAACCCCGAACTCCAAACCCTCGCCCGTCTGCGCATTTCTTTCATGACGGCTTTGGGCGGACATCTCAACCAACGCTGGCTGCGCCCGATTGTAGACTTTTCGGTGCCCCCGGATCGCGTGTTTTACCGGATTTCTGCCCGCGACCTCCTGCAAGACTCCCTCGATCCTAAAACCACCCAGGCGATCGCGCGATCGTCTGTGGCGATTGTCGGTGGCGTCGGCTATACCGAAGGCGGCATCGAGCCGTTTTCGTCCGATCTTTATCCCAATCCCCCCGCTGTGGCTTACTGGCGCGAGGTCGGTCGCGATGACACCCATGAGGATACCTTCGCTGGCGTCGAGGCGATCGCCTATAACATCCACCACCTAATGAACTCCCATCTAGTGACTCCCGTTCCGGCGTTATGGTGGGTTGGCATCGCGGCTATTGTCGGACCGGCGATCGCCCTTTACGGCATTCCTAAGCTCGAAACTCGGCAACAGGGGATTTGGGTCATGGCGATGGGAACGACAACCTATGGTTGGATAGCGTTACAAATTGCGGTGAGTACGGGTATTCTCTTACCTTGGTTGCTTCCAAGCACGACCATTTGGATTTATTGCTTACCCAGTATTTGGAGATTATCGAAGCAATGAGCGTATCTTTGAGCCAAACTCTGTTTACCTCGATGGGGCTATTGCTCGCCACCAGCTTGAGTTGGGGACAACCGAGTCTTGCCATGCGAGTGCAAGGGCGACCGGACGCCAATGTCAATTTCATCCATTGGCTCACCGACGAGAATCAGGATGAGAATGAAGGCGTTGGGGGCAAACGGGGAGATAACTGGTGCGTGGTGAACTTCCCAGGCGGTACCACCCGTCAAGTCTGGAGCGATCGCCCCTTATTCCTGATTCAAGGTTCCTCGCGCAGTCTCGCTCTCTATCGCAAAGGAGAAGACGAACCGTTCTGGCGCTATCCCGTGACTCAAGTCGAAGCCGTGACGTACTCCGGAGCGCCCTTGTCACCGGGGATGACTTACATTCTCCGGATGGAGCATTCCGAGTTTCCCGAGACCCAATACGAGCAACGGCGATTTACCCTCCTCAGCGAAGACGACCGAATCGCCCGATCCCGCGAGTTAGCCGAACTCGAAAACCAAATGCGCGAAAACGGCAAATCCGAAGAGGCGATCGTTATCGCTCGCGCCACGTACTTGTGGCAGCAAGGGTTACTTGCCGATGCCTGGGCGCAAATTATGCCCCTCGCGACCACCTCATCCGAGGTTTCAGATGCCGTGGAAATCGCCTACGATCGCCTGTGCGGATAAAAATTTTGGCAATTTTGCATTTCTGCCCGCTCAAAAGTGAATAAGTCCTCTCGGGCTAGATAGATATCCCTGTGAAGCTTGATTCAACAGGGACTCGACCATGCGCCTTCTCCAATTGCCCCATTTGCTTCCGATGGCTTGCATTGCCGATCGCCGTTGCCAAAAACAACACTGTCCGGCACTCTCTATTGCTCGGCGAGAGTTGGTTCGAGGAATTCGCCACTACCAGCATTGCCAGTTCGATCGCGCCATCGAACACTTCGAGACTGCCCTGCGCCGTTACACGCAAATTCGAGATGCGATCGGGATTGGCAAGAGTCTGAACGGGTTGAGTGCGGTCTATCTGCAAACCCATACCTACCAGCGATCGCTCTCTTACAGCAAAGCCGCCGTTTCGATTCTCGAAGATACGGCAGCGGCGCAGGATTACGCCCTCGCGGTCTATCAACTGGGAATCGCTCACTTCAAATTAAACAATCTCTATCCCGCCGAGCAATGCGTCGATGCCCTGTTGGGGGCGTCCAATGCTAGGAAAATGAAAGCCGCTGCCTCGGTTGCGCCTTCCCCTAACGAAGCGCGCGCGATCGCCCGAAATTCTCTCAATGCCAGCGTTCGGAATTCAGAAATTTAATGTTTCCAGTACAAATCCCCGGTCTTTACCCAAATGAGCCAAAGGGAATCAGCTATTCGACAGAGCATTTCCCAAACTGATGAGATACACTCGTGCTGTTACCTGCCTCAAACTGAGGGGTAGCGCCACTCACTAAATCGTTGCTCCATCAGCACGATTCACCCCAAACCTTTCAACTCGCTTCCAAGGAGATCGCGAACTATGTCCCGTTTGCGCCGCCGTCACTTTTTACAGCTTGCCGGAGCCACCCTGAGCACCATCGGACTCAGCCAGATCGACTTTCTGCGGCAAGGAAATCGAATGCATCGCGTCTTGGCTCAACCCACCGGACGCAAACTCGCCCTGCTCGTGGGCGTGAATAATTATCCCGGTGCTTTAAGCGAATTGAGCGGATGCCTCAACGACGTTCGCCTGCAATACGAACTGTTAGTGAATCGCTACGGTTTCGACCCACAAAACATCGCGATCGTCTCCGATGCCACCCTCGATCTTCCCGCTAGAGAACAGATTGCGCCGCCAACGCGACAAGCGATTATCGATGCCTTTCGCACCCACCTGATCGATCGCGCTCAACCGGGCGATACCGTCGTGTTCCACTATTCGGGACACGGCACTTACGTCCAAGATCCCCATCCGGTTCGCTATCCTCAAAGGCAAGATTATTCAGGGGTGCCTGCGTTTGAAAACTTTGAAGGAAAAAACGGCGCGATCGTTCCAATGGATGTTTTAGAGGGAGTGTCGGAAGGGGAAGCGAATGTAATTACGGGCAATACGATCTTTTTGCTCAGCCATGCCCTCAAAACCGATAACGTCACCCTGGTTCTAGATAGCTGTTATGCCGGCGGCGGCGTGCGGGGGAACCTGGTCTATCGCGCCACCGTTGTAGGCGATGACGAGAACCCAGTCAAACCGAGCCAGACCGAGCAATCGTTCCAAGAGCAGTTGATCGAAGAATTGGGACTGACGCGCGATCGCGTCCAGCAAATGCGTCAAGATGGAATTGCCAAAGGGGTGGCGATGACCTCGGCACTGTCAACTCAAGTGGCTGCCGAGACGAGCATCGCGGGTTTCAAAGCGGGGATTTTCACCTACTTGCTTACCCGCTATCTGTGGCAAACGGCATCTGGGCGTTCGCGTCCGCTGAATGAAGCCTTTATCGACTTAGCTCGGATCGCCAGCAGTCAAGCAGACGCCCTCGATAGCCAGCAAAACCCGATTTACTTTGCCAAACCCGGCAGTAACCTAGACGCTCAACCGCCCTATCTGATCGCAGCGACGGCCCCCGCTGCCGATGCCGTGGTGCGTTCGGTGCAAGCCGACGGAACCGTAGCGTTTTGGCTCGGTGGCATGACGCCTAGCAGTTTGAAGGATACGGAGTCGATTTTTGAGGTTATCGACGATCGCGAGACGGTGTTGGGACAGATCCGTCAAACCAGTCGGAACGGTCTGGTGGGGTACGGCGAGCCGCTGGAAGGATTGTCGGTGAAACCCGGAATGCTGATGCGAGAGTACATTCGCGGGATTCTAGAGGATACGACGTTGCGGGTCGGACTGCACGAGTCTTTAGGGGAGGATCTGGCGGTGGCGCGTCAAGCTCTCGAAACGATGGATCGCGTTACCCCGGTTGAGGTGAACGGACAAACCGAAACTGACTACTTGCTCGGTCGCTTTAACGAGAGCGTTCGAGACGAGTTATGGCAGCAGGGATACGGCGCGCGCCCCGACCTTCAGGATATCGAAGTCGGCAGCATCGGTCTGTTCTCCAATGCCCTCGATCCGATTGCAACCACCTTTGAGTCTAAATACGAGAAAATTGGGGCGGCGATGGAGCGGCTGTCTGCCCGTTTTCGCCTGCTCTTGGCGAAGCAAGTTTTGAAAACGATTGAAAACACGGACAATTCCGATCTCAAGGTCAACGTTCAAGTCTCTTCCAATCGACGTGGCGGGGTCGGAGCGCTCCGAAGCAGTGCCTTCGACGAAGCAGAGTCTCAACCGCAATCTCGCGTCGTTCAGATGCGTACGGGGGAAGAGATGAGCTTGCAGGTGACCAATCAAGAAAACCGCTCCCTCTACGCGATCGTGATTGCGATCGAGCGGGATGGAAATATGTACGTTTACCATCCCAGCTATTGGGATGCTGCTGAAATCGATGCTGAATTGGGACCGGGGGAAAGCATTACCATTCCCAAACCGGATGACGTTTTCTATTTGCCAATTAAAGGACCGCCAGGCTACTTTGAATTGCTGGTTATTGCCAGCACCGAACAGCTTCGCGATACGTTGAAGTCCTTACAAAGATTGTCCACTCCTCGGGGACATCTTATTCCTTTCACTCAATCTGACGAAGCCAGCCGCGCTCCCCACAATCGTTCGATTAATATCATCAGAGATCTGTTAGGCGATTTCAATCGCAGTGCCAAGGCTCCTTTCGCCATGCGAGGGCAAGCGGTTAGCACATCTCAGGTGGCAACCCTGGGGGTCACGATTGAAGTGGTGGAGTCTTGACACTCCCCAGCCCTTGTGGCGAGGGGATTCTTCATTCACAGACCCAACTTGCTTATAACTTGATTACTCCAGCTAAAGTAGCGGTCGAATCTCCTGAAGCGTTCACCTCGACTGCGCTCGGTGAGCGAAGCCGAATCGATGTTCCCGTATGCCCTACGGTCCTAGAAGGACGGGGCTTTAGACCCAAGTTTTTCGGTAATGCCAAAAAGTTGG
>CAYQUF010000166.1:8795-10354 GCA_964420595.1 uncultured bacterium | reverse complement strand
TACAATAGCCATTAACATTTAAATCGATAAAGACGCACCTTGCGAGTTCGAGGTGCGTTTTACGGTCAATTAATCGATTCGAGTCGATAGAAGTCGGGGCAAACCGAACCTTACCCCGACTGCAATTGAACCAAAAAGCGATCGCTAGCTGGCACTCAGCAAGAAGTCACCCGCTGGCACCGTATCGACCGACGCTTGCACCGCCTCCATATCGGTGGTATTGAGAACCACGCCAATCAGGAAGCCAGCTTCGAGTTGGATGCCCACATCCTCGGCACCGTCGCCGTTGAAGTCGCCCACTTCATACTTGAGCGACGTTTCGCTATCGAGGGCAATGCGATCCACGCCAAACTCGAAATCGGTAATGAAATCGAGGCTGAGAGCGGCTTGAAGGTTGATATCCGTCTGAGTCCGCAGCACGAAATTATCGCTACCGCCACCGCCGATTAACACGTCATCGCCATAGTCGCCGAAGAGCTGGTCGTTGCCGTCGCCCCCCATGACCATGTCGTTACCTTGACCGCCGCGAGCGATATCGTCGCCGTCGCCCCCCATCACCCTGTCATTGCCCTGATTGCCGTTCATCAGGTCGTTGCCTTCGTTGCCTTCAACGGAATCGTCGCCCTCTTGACCGAGGAGGTGGTCGTTTCCGCCATCGCCATCGACCTGGTCGTCGCCATCGCCGCAGACAATAGCATCGCTATCTTGAGAGCCGCTGATGTTGTCGTCGCCTTCAGACCCGACTGCCACTTCGCCGCTATCGTCGATGTCGTCGAGATCCGAATCGCCTTCGGGCAGTTGCGTCAACTCTTCGTTGAGGAAACCGAGGGTCGTGGAGGTTCGCAGGCTCCAGAACGTGCTTAGTTGCGTTCGCGACAGAAACGCCGACCCGGCAATCGCCCCTTCGCCGCTGCCATCGCCGCCAATGAACGTGGCACTCGCCGATTGCAACGAAATCGTAATTTCGCTCGACAGAGACACGAACAGGCTGCTGAGGTCGGCTCCGCCACCGCCACCAACACCGCCATCATCGTCATCGTCGCCATCGCCGCCAGACACTTGAATCAGTTTGCCGTAGAGCGAGGCGATATCGAACCCTTCTTCGGGAGAGTCAAACCCTTCCTCAAAGCTTTCGCCGCCATCTTGGGAGAAACCGAGCAGTTCGAGGGTATAGGTCTTGCCATCGAATTCAAAGGTTTGGGGACTCAAGCCGCTGGTGACGAATCGCAGGCGGTCGGCATCTTCGACGGGGTCGCCGGTTTCGTTGGGGGTGTTGAGAATGTCGAAGGCGAATTCAAACGGAGCGGGGTCGGTTTCGAGTCCGTCGATGTCTAATTCGACTTCAAAGCCAAATTCGCCGTCGAATCCGGTGTCGCCTTCGATGGTGCCGTTGCGGTAGAAAATTTGACCGACTTTGAACGGTTCGCTCGATTTTGCCCCGAAGTAGTCGGCGCCGTCGAATTGCAGAATGCTGGTGAAGCTGTCTTCGACGGCAACGCCCCATTCAAATCGGTTGCTGGTGCCGCCGTTGACGTCGCTGAGTTCGATTTCGGCGTTGT
>CAYQUF010000166.1:0-8695 GCA_964420595.1 uncultured bacterium | reverse complement strand
TCGGTAATGGCAACTTCTCCTTCGCCGGGGGTAGGACCGCCAACAACGGTGGGCATGACGGTCGGTTCGGATTGAGCGATTTCGGGTGCGGGATTTTGTGGAAGTTCTTCATTCATCATTGAGGATATCTCCATGACTGAGTTGAGAAGGTTGACGACGCTATTGCCATGAATAGCAGCGATTCAATGCGCGATCGCGCGGATTTCCAATACTCGCACCCTGGATTGGAAAACTTTTAATGACAGTCAATTGACAGTCAATTGAGACACACTCGGCTGATAGACTGCAATGTCACTATTCGAGTTCCCTAAATTAAGTTTCACGAATAAAGGTGACGGGCGATCGGAGATAAAGTTCCTGTTGTTTTGATGGGTGGGAGAGGTGAAATGTAGGGGTTTGGTTTCCAAATCGTTCCGCTTTGAGAATAGCTAGGGAAGCCAGGGATATTGACGGAAGTTGGGCTGGCGTTTTTCGAGGAAGGCTTGTTTCCCTTCGGCACCTTCTTCGGTCATGTAATAGAGCAATGTGGCGTTGCCTGCCAATTCCTGCAATCCGGCTTGTCCGTCGCAGTCGGCGTTGAAGGCGGCTTTGAGGCAGCGAATGGCGATCGGACTTTTCTGCAAGATTTCTCGCGCCCACTGTACGCCTTCGGCTTCTAATTGTTCCACGGGGACGACGCAGTTGACCAGTCCCATATCTTCGGCTTCCCGTGCGGTGTACTGGCGACAAAGAAACCAGATTTCTCGTGCTTTTTTCTGTCCGACGATGCGAGCGAGGTAACTGGATCCGAAACCGCCGTCAAAGCTACCGACTTTGGGTCCGGTTTGTCCGAAAATGGCGTTGTCGGCGGCGATGGTCAGGTCGCAGATGACGTGCAAGACGTGTCCGCCTCCAATGGCGTATCCGGCGACGAGGGCAATGGTGACTTTCGGCATGGAGCGGATCAGCCGTTGCAGGTCGAGGACGTTGAGACGGGGGACGCCTGCATCGTCTACGTAACCGGCTTTGCCGCGAACGCTTTGGTCGCCGCCAGCGCAAAAGGCATATTTGCCGTCGGTGTGGGGACCGGCTCCGGTTAGCAGGACGACGCCGATGTCGGTGTCTTCGCGAGCGTCGCAAAAGGCGTCGTAGAGTTCGAAGACGGTTTTGGGACGAAAGGCATTGCGTTTGTGGGGTCGGTTGATGGTGATTTTGGCAATGCCTTCGGCTTTGTGATAGAGGATGTCTTCGTAGGTTTTGACACTTTGCCAGTCGATATCCATAATGAGTTGCGCTTCCGTCGCGATCGGCAAGCTCTCATTATCTCGTATTCTACGGCGCGATCGAAATTGGGAGCGGGGGAGGGAGAGATGAGTTTTATGGCGATCGCGATCGCCGAAGAGGTGATACAACTGTAGCGATGGTGGTGTGTTGGGAGTAATGCGAGTTAGAGCGTGAAGTCTTATCGCGCGATCGATATTTGGCAATCGGTACAACGGTACCAACAGCAGGCGAAAACTGCGATCGCTCCTTGGCTGCAACGCTGGCGGGACGTGTCGTGGCGTCGCTTTGGGGTGGTGCTGGCGGTGACGTCTGGTATGGTTGTCGCTAAGGATGGATTTCGTCCGTCGATGACGCTGGCACCACCGCCGCCGTGTCAGTGGTTGGCGACGCTACAGCCGCCACTGCCACCGCTGGATCGAGTAGAATCGATCGCGCAGTTGACCCAAATGAACGATCGCCTCTCGAGTGAAATCGATCGCTGCAATGGTGGGTTAAAATTAGCGACGTTACGCGGCGATCGCGATCGCGTGGATTTGCTGCTACTGCAACGGGAAACTCTCGCCCGACGCCAACAAGCTATCCGCGATCGCTTACAATTGGAAGCTAAGGCGCGATCGCGCTGGGAACGAGCCAGCCAACTCGCCGCAGAAGCGGTGAAAGTGGGCGAAACTCCCGATCCCTCCACCCAAACCTGGCGTCAGGCACAATCCCTGTGGCAGCAGTCGGTGGACGCCTTGCGATCGATTCCCAATCAGTCCCTGCTCGCACCGCCAGCGAAGCAGAAAATGAAGGACTATCGCAACAATCTCGCAATTGTAACTGAAAAAGTCGAAATCGCCCAACTCGCCACGGGATTTATTCTATCCGCCGATACCAATCGGGATGGGATTGTGGACGATCGCGACTATAGCGGGCGACAATTGTGGACGTGGGAGTCTGGGGCGCTGACGCGGTTTAACAACGACGACGACAATGGCAACCGCCGTCCCGATTGGCAGGATAAGGGAATTAACGGGGACGCGGATGCCGAAGATTTGGCTCTGGTGCGGCTGAAGGTTGACAAAGGGTTTGCCGGATCGCAATTATTGCTAGAAGTCGATAAACTCGCCCGTTCTCGCGTGAATGTCTATCAACGAACCGCCAGCGGCTGGCAAAGCGTGGATGGCACTGCGAAGCAACCGTTAGCGTACAGCAACGACATCGTGCTGGGGGTGGAGGCGACGCAATTTGCCGATGGCGATTGGGACGGATTGGTTACGCTCAAGGCGATCGCTCGGCGAGATGGCAAGCGGCTGACGGCGGATAAGGTGCAGTTGCGGGTGGCACCGTGGCTGATGGCACCCAATACGGCTGAGGTGAAGGAGTTTTTCGTCAGCGAACGGAGCGGGAATCGTGCCTTCGTCGATGCGATTCGTCAGATTGTACCGCAAACGGGGGCAACGGTGAAAGTGGTTCCCGGCGGTCCGGTGTGGATGCAGGACACGATGGAAATCGGTTACGTGCAATTTCCCGATCGCATTGCTCCAAAAACCATCCACAGCGTGTTGAAGGGCAATCGCGGCGTCGGTCGGGATAATTATGCCAAATCCTTATTAAAAGATGAGTTTGGCTGGTTTGAAGTGGGCAAACCCCGATTGTTGGGAGCGGCGGATGGCTGGTCGGACTGGTACGGCAATTTAGAGGTGACGCCACCGCTACCGGGGTATCCGTTCGGACGGGTGTATTACGGCAATTCCGGGACGGCGACGATGCACCCGCAGGTGGTGGAGTTTATTAAGGCGCAACAGTTGCAGGGACCGCCGGTGGAGATCGATACGTCTTGGTTGCTGATTCGCCACGTGGATGAGGTGATGAGTTTTATTCCCACACCGTCGGGAGAACCGCTGTTGCTGGTGGCGTCGCCGGGAACGGGAGTGGAATTGTTACGGGAGTTAGATGAAAACGGGCATGGGAACCAGGTAATCAATCGCGGGTTGAGTACGCAAACCACGGTAAAGGCGGCGTTGAATAATCAGGCGTTGATTGCGCGTAATTTAAAGATTCAGCAACAGCATATCGAGCCGATTATTGCCAAGGCGAAACAGGAGTTCGGACTCAGTCGCGATCGCATTGTGGAGGTTCCGGCGATGTTCGGTCCGGGGGGCTATGCGTGGTTTCCCAATATGGTTAACTCGACGGTGGTGAACGGCACGCTGTTGGCGTCGAGTCCCCAAGGGGCGATCGTGGATGGCAAGGATTATACTCAGGAGCGGTTTAAAAAGTTAGTGGCGCGATCGCAGTTGCAAGTGAGATTTTTGCCGGATAAGTACTATCAGGAAATGCGCGGAAACACTCACTGCGCCACTAATGCTACCCGTAAGGGGATGCAAACCCCGTTTTGGGAGAATTTGCCCGATCGCCTGCGATCGCAGCAGTAATCACTCGGTTGGCTACTATATTCTGCAATAGATGTCAAATTGTAAATTTTTAGGTAAAAAGGATTCATTTCAACGCTAGCTGGTGATAAAGTGTTAAATGGAGCAATCCGCGTTCGCGCTAACTCAGACGCGGTTCGGTTGAACTTTAATATCTCGCGAGAGATTGTCCATGAAACTTCAACCCGAGTGCATTGTCTGCCTCTTCGGACAGGCATTGCGAGCGGCAAAACTCGCTACCCCCGACGAACGCCAGCACCAGCAAGCCTTGCAACAACTGGCGGGAGCGGTATCCACCCTGTCCGAGGACGCGATCCAAGTGGAAGTCGCCGGACAAATTCAATCGATTATCGCGCAAACCACGGGCGATCGCGATCCGTACCGAGACATCAAACGGCACTATAACGATCTCGCCGTGCAACTCTATCCCCAATTGCAAAAGCGGCTGGAAGACGCCGACGACCCGCTCTTGAGCGCCATTCGCGTGGCCATTGCCGGAAATATCGTCGATTTTGGCGTCGGAAACCCGTTCGACCTGGAACAGGCGGTGGAGGATAGCCTCGATCGCGATTTTGCCACCTTCGACTACGAGATCTTCCAAACCCGGTTGGCGTCGGCGCAGAATATCCTCTACCTCGGCGACAACACCGGCGAAATCGCATTCGATCGCCTGTTAATCCAACGCCTGTTACAACGGGGAAAACGGGTCACCCTGGCGGTTCGCGGCGGAGCGGCGATTAACGACGCCACCCTCGAAGACGCGCGTTACGTGGGGTTGGACGAGTGGGTGGACGTGATTACCACCGGGACCGCCTTACCGGGGGTCGTGTTGGACAAAGCCAGTGACGAATTTAAATCCCATTTCGACACCGCCGATCTGATTGTTGCCAAAGGACAAGGCAATTTTGAAGGTCTGTCCGACGCAGATGCCCCCATCGCCTTTTTGCTCAAAGCCAAGTGCGGTCCAATCGCTCGGACTCTGGGCGTCGAACCCGGATCGTTGGTGTTTCGTGCCAGCGATCGCTTGCGGCAAATCGCGGTTGCTCCTTAACTTTACTCGAACAAGGAATAGAATCATGAAAATTGCAGTTGCCAGTCAAAACCGAGAAGTCATCACCCCTCACGTCGGGCGTTGTCTGAGATATTGGATCTATCAAATTGACAATGGCAATGTCACGAAAAAGGAATTGCTGGAATTAACCCACGGACAATCCTTACACGAGAGTTCCCCCCACGATGCGCATCCCCTCGATGACGTTGATGTCTTAATCGGCACCGGGATGGGATTCGGTCTGAACCGTCGCTTGGACTCGAAAGGAGTTGAAGCAGTCGTCACCTCCGAAACCAATCCCGATCGAGCTGTCGCCGATTACATCGAAGGGTCGCTCGATCGCCGGGAGTTCGAATCGCGTCAGGGGTGCAGACACAAAGGTTCTCACCCGCACCAACACCGACATCGGCACGGGATGCGGGGACATCGTTGTCACGAAATGGTGTAGTCAAGCGATCTGATATCTTTTTAAGTTAGCGATCGTTAGCAACAAAAGTCAGAATTCAGCATAAATGTAGGTTGGGTTCATGAAGGAAGTCAAGCGAAAACCTTGGTCATGTCGGGTTTCGTGCCTCAACCCAACCTACGATCGTACACTGGATTTCCAATTGGCATGACAATTCATTGCAACCTTCCACTGGAGTCCTATTGTTGATGCTCGACCGACTCGCGATCGCCACTTTAGTGGAAAATACAGCCAGCGGACGCGGATTGCTCGGGGAACACGGTCTGTCGTTCTTACTCGAAACCGACTCCCATCGGGTCTTATTCGACACGGGACAGGGATTCGTGCTCAGACACAACGCCGAGCAGTTGGGAATGTCCCTGCAACGCCTAGATGCGATCGCCCTCAGCCACGGTCATTACGACCACACCGGGGGACTGAATGCCGCCTTGGATGCGTGTGGCGGCGATACGGAACTCTTTTTGCACCCCCAAGCGCTGGATCCAAAATACAGTCCGCGCGGCTATATCGGTACCCCGCTCCCCGACCCCGATACCTTAGTGCGGCGAGTGCGTCGTTTGGTGCTGACGGAGCAACCGACCGAAGTGGTTCCGGGGGTGCATTTAACCGGATCGATTCCGCGATCGCATCCGTTAGAAGACACGGGGGGGTCTTTTTGGCAAGACCCCGAACACCAGCAGGTGGATGCCCTCTGGGACGACCAAGCCTTGTTCGCGGAGGTTCCGGAAGGCTGGGTGGTACTGCTGGGTTGCGCCCACGCTGGCGTTATCAATACCCTCGATTATATTGCAGAATTGACCGGGAGCGGCAAATTTTACGCCCTGTTGGGGGGAATGCACCTATTGCGCGCCAATCGGGAGCGGTTGAATGCCACCGTCGAGGCGATCGCGCGGTACGATATCCAACAGGTGGCTCCCGTCCACTGCACCGGAACGGCGGCGACAGCCTTTCTGTGGCATCGATTGGGCGATCGCTGTTTGGACTGTCGGGTCGGAACTCGGGTGCAATTTGGCGGGGATACCTAGCGGGATGTCCCGTTGCAGCGATTAGAGAATTGGTTATGGGAACGTATTTGGTCACGGGAACGAATCGCGGCATTGGATTGGCGATGTGCCAGTTGTTGAAAGAACGCGGCGAAAGAGCGATCGCAGTTTGTCGCCATCCGTCCGATGAATTGAAACAGTTAGGGATACGAGTCGAAGCGGGAATTGATATTACCAAAGACGAGTCAGTCGCCGAGTTGGTCGAACGCTTGCAGGGGACGTCGTTGGACGTATTAATTAACAACGCCGGACGGTTGGAGAAGAATCGCCTAGACGAGTTGGATTTTGATAGCATTCGGCGGCAATTTGAAGTGAATGCATTGGGAATGTTGCGGGTAACCCGCGCGTTGTTGCCGAATTTGGGAGCGGGATCGAAGATTGCAATTATTACCAGTCGGATGGGATCGATTGGCGACAATACCTCGGGGAATTCTTACGGCTATCGGATGTCGAAGGTGGCGTTGAGTATGGCGGGGAAATCCCTATCGATTGATTTGAAACCGCGACAGATTGCGGTGGGAATTTTGCATCCGGGTTTGGTCGCCACGAGGATGACGAATTTCTCGGGAATGTCGCCAACGGAGGCAGCATCGGCGTTGTTGCAGCGGATTGAGGAGTTGAATTTGGACAATACCGGGACGTTTTGGCATTCCAACGGGGAGGTTTTGCCGTGGTAAGGCGATGGGTCGATGTATTCTGAGGGTGAAATTCAACAGTGGTGTGGGGAACAAGGGTTAAATCGCGCCCGCAATAAAAATCGTGGAGGAGTCAATAATGAAAAAGGGAATACCTATGAAAATCTATTTACGGTCTATAAAATAGCCAGCTATACCAAACAGGTCATTGAGCAAGAAGTCAATATTCAATTATACGCACAGATCCCAGCATTTGTTGACGATCTAATCATTGATTGTATCGAAATCTCTTTGCTCGATTGCTTTCAGCTTAAAAACAGTAGGAAAATTTCATGGAAAAATGACAACATTGCCTATGATTTTCGCCAGCAATACCGTCTCAACCAGTTTGCCAAGCAGCGAAACTCACAACTTTATTTAGTTGTTTCAGATCCACAAATAAAAGCCAACCGCCAAGCAGATAGACCAAAAGATATCACACCTTACAGTCATGTTATCTATTTCCCCGAAACCTTTAGTCTGACCCAACTATTGAAGCAGAAACCCGATTTTCAAGACGCTATCCGCGATTTATGCGCGTTGGACAATCCCGAACCCGATAAATTGAAAGCGGTTGCAACAGCACTTTTAGGAGCTTGGACATCCACAGATAAGTCAAATACGAGCGTGATGGCGATTTTAACCGAAGCCAGCAAATGTAACCCTTCCTATATTCGTTCGTTTCAGCCTCCAGAGGACTTAGACCCAGAAGTTGAGGAAATTTTAGATGCGATCGAGCTGTTCGATTATAATCTAGAAAAAGGATTCTTTCACTGGAAGTATGCAGAAGGACTAGACCAAGGAACCTTTCCTCACAGTACAGACACAGAACAGTTTAGACGCTTTCAGGATTGGATTAAACGCAATCAGCCTACATCTTTCGATGACATTGAAGGTTTACTTATTGGGAGTATTAATTAAATGTCAAGACAGTATTCGAAATACAATACCCCTGACACTAAAATACTGCTAAATATTCTAGCTAACAAGAATGTGTCTCCCGTTAAATATCGCCAAGCAATGACCTCCCTTGGCGAATCTTTTGGCAATATTTTTATTAATGAAATTCCCGATCGTCGAGCTAGCATTTATTTGGCGTCTACAGTAGAAGATGCCGACTATTTAGCACAAGGGATGTTAAAGCGTTTAGAAGAATCGCATTATCAGTCTATTGGGTTCGCCTGTTTCTGGAATAAACGGTTTTCGCCGTTCGGGATTTCCGATCTCAAAATTGCTCCGGTTTTAAAAAGATACCAAGAACCGATCGATTCGGCGATTAACTATCTCGTTATCGTGAAATCGATTATTTCGGGCGGTTGCGTGGTTAGCACAAATTTAACGAATCTTATCAAGGAAATCACCCCCAAGCAGATTTTTATTATTGCGCCAGTTATTTATAAAGATGCTGAGGAAAAGCTGAAAGCCGAGTTTGACAAAAATATCTATCGGAAATTTCAATTTCGCTATTTTGCTCGCGATGACGAGCGGATGGAATCCGGGGAAGTGATACCGGGAATTGGCGGTATGGTGTACGAGCGGTTGGGATTTCAGGGACAGGAAGAGAAAAATCAATACGTCCCCGAAATTGTGAAACGTCGGCGACAAAGGCTGCTGGCTCGGTTGTCGCGGTGAGCTGGGATTTCAGATTGATGAGTTTCGGCGATTTTACCCCATTTTGAACGACCAACATCGATTGACGCCGGAACACACTCTACTAAGGATTGTTTGGATTTTCGGGGTCAGCGAAGGGGGAGGTGTAGAAGTAGGGGCTTCTATTTAGATGG
>CAYQUF010000165.1:0-10416 GCA_964420595.1 uncultured bacterium | reverse complement strand
CTTTTGCTCAACTTTTTTTGAATCCTTTCAATCGACTGCCACACCTGGGCTTGAGCGATTTTGAGGTAGGGTAGGGCTAGAAATTGAGTCAAAATCGAGGAAAAAAATTGTGAATGCGACTGCTGTATTACCCCCGCTGGTGATTCTGGATCCCTTATTAAGTCGTTGGTTGGCTGAGGATATCGGACGGGGCGATCGCGCGACGCAGGGTCTTTTAGGTGCCGAGATCGGGGTCGGACAAGCAGAATGGGTCATTAAGGATGAAGGAACGATCGCGGGTTTGCCCCTAGCCCAACGGTTATTTCAACTGCTCAGCCCTGTAGTAAGCTTTAGCGCGATCGCCTGCGACGGGCAGCAGTGCGGGTTCGGAGAGGTTGTCGCTCGCTGTCACGGTCCGTTGGACGCGCTGTTAATGGGAGAACGGGTGGCGTTGAATCTCACCATGCATTTAAGTGGAATTGCCACCGAGACGCGCCGCTATGTCGATCGCATTGCGGATTTGCCAACGCGACTGGTCGATACCCGCAAAACCACGCCGGGATTGAGAATTCTAGAAAAGTACGCCACCCAAGTCGGCGGCGCGATCGCCCATCGGATGGGATTGGACGACGCGGTTATGCTCAAGGACAACCACATTGCCATCGCTGGAAGCATCGAAGCAGCCATCGCGCGCGTGCGCGATCGCGTTCCTTATCCGTTAAGAATTGAAGTCGAAGCCGAAACCCTCGACCAAGTCGAAGCTGCCTTAGCCGGAGGCGCGGATATCGTCATGCTCGATAATATGTCCGTCGAAACCATGTCCGAAGCCGTTCCCCTCATCCGATCGCGCGACAAGCACGTCAAAATCGAAGCCTCGGGCAACATTACCCTAGAGACGATCCGCGCCGTTGCCGAAACGGGAGTCGATTACATTTCCACCAGTGCCCCGATTGCCCGATCGCGTTGGTTGGATCTGAGCATGAACCTGACACCGCGCACCTCCGAGTGAGTTCGCCCGGTTATTTAGAAATGAAGTGAACCCAAAAACTGCCATCGGGAATGCACAGGCGGCGGATGAGGCGATAGGAGTAGTGCAGGTACGCTCCATCTAAATCCGTACGATATCCCCCTGGGAACCATTCGCCGTAGGGATCGTGGACGAAAAAGCCGTCATCGTCGTAGCCGACCAACACGACGATATGACCGAATGCGGTGAAGTAACCGTGAACCACCACGGGATTCCCATCGGCGAGCCAATCCTTCACTTGTTCGATGGTGGCATTTTCGCGAAACTCATCTTGACAGCCGTAATCGCGCACGATCCGAGCGAGATCGTAAGGGTTGTGACGGCTCAGACCTTCGTTAATCGCGTACTCGTAGAGTTCGTCTTCAAACTGACCGATATTATCTCGCCGCGAAGCGCCCAAATATTGCAAGCACATTGCCAGCGAGGTGACATTACACGATCCGGTCGGGTTGAACCAATTGTCGAGCTGGGACTTGTAAGGCACCTCCAACTTCACCGTATCGGGTTTGGGTTTGGGAAAGACCCGATCGTTTCCCTCGAAAACTTCGACGTGTTCGCCAAAGGCATACCAAATCTTGGAGTCCGAGACTTCCCCGTCGCCGCGTAACTTCGAGAATGTATCGTGACGCAGGGCAATTCTGAGGTGATTGCGTTCGATGGAAAAATCGAGCAGTTCGAACTCGCGGTCGGCTGGAATCTTCTGCTTTTCGGAGTCTTCGAGATCGGACGACTGGATCGGTCTGGCTTTAAAGAAGGTTTCGCGCACGGTCTTTAACATCGGCTTGGGGGCAGGCATGGTGTCGGTTTCGAGCAGCTTTCTCGCCGTAATCGCCCCCAAAAACCCCGGTTCTTGGCAATCCATCAAGGTTTGAAACCGCTCGAAGGCAGCCGTGGTCACCGGTCCGAACATGCCATCGACGGGTGGGTCGAGCAATTCCAACTCGATCAGGCGATTTTGGATCTGACGGGTGAGTTCGTCATCAGCCGCGATCGCGTTGATATCGTATTTAATATCCCGTTCCTGAAAGTCTTGTAGTTTCATCACACTTCCCCCTACCTATCAAGATAATGTCCCAATCGTAACCCCTCACCCCTCCAGCGCAACGCCCAATCGATCGGTAAAAACCCGGTCGAGTGCGAGGTGCAACTGACCGGGTTAATCGATGAACGATTCAGTATTTGCTCTAGAGAGCGATCGCCATTTAGAACTTGAAGATCGTCCGCAGCGTGGCGACCCAGAGTTCGTCGTTGTCGTCGTCGTGTTCGGGGTTGAAGATCACGTAACCGCCGGGTTGGATTGCCATGCGATCGTTGAGCTGGAAGCGATAGTAGGCTTCGAGCAGGTAGGACGTATCGTCGTCTTCAACAAAATCGCTATCGGTGACTTTCGGCGGCTGACCGAAGATGACCGATGCCATGTTGCCTTCACCCAGCAAGTCGGGGAAGGAAATCGCACCCGCCCAGTTGATGATGTCGGCTTCTTCACCGTCATCGACGCCCGGACCGTCAGCTTCGGCTTGAGCGTTCGACCAACCGAACCAGCCGGACAGGGTCATGGCAGAACCGAGATCGAGTTCGGCTTGCGCGCCAAACGTGTCGCCGGAGGTAGCAACGTCACCAAAAGGTTCTTTTGCCAGGGCACTCCCCGCAGAACCGCTGAAGTTCGCTTCGCCGCCCGGATAGAAGGAGCGGATGTAGGTCAAACCCAGACCGAAGGGACCGGGATCGAAGCTAACTTGTCCGATCGCGGCGTAGGAGCCGTTGAACAGACCGAACTTCTCGTTGGGGTTTTCGGCATCGGGAGCCAAGTAGCCGAGGGTCACGCCCAGGGCATCAGCCAAGCGATAGTCGATGTTGATGCCAGCTCCGCCCGAACCTTGACGCAGGATGGGGTTGAAGCGACCGAAACGAGATAACGCGCCCGTGGTGCTGCTTTCGTTGGGACTGTGGGCGTTGACGAGCATATCGTAGAACTCGCCATTGTCGGCGTCGATTTGAACGGTCAGGCGATCGCCGATGGGGAAGCGATACCACAACTCGTCGATTTTGAAGACGTTGTCTTCCGCCGCTTCGTAAGCCAGACGAGCCATTTCAGTCCCAGTGGCGACGTCCAACTCGGGCGTGTTGCCGGTTTCTAAGCGAGCGCGCAACTTGTCCTTCCCGGTGAAGCTCGATTCAAAGTTGAGACGAACCCGGTGGGAGAAGGTGGTTTGAGTGTTGTCGTTTTCGTCGTCGTCGTTAAAAACGTTGTCGTCGCCAAAGGTATCGGCAGCGTTAAACAGTACCGAAGCCGACAGTTTGGCAGTGGTGGAGAACTGATTGGCTTCGAGTTCTGCCGTGCGCGCTTCCAGGGCGTCAACGCGACCGCGCAGGGTAGCCAGTTCGGCTTGGAATTCTTCTTGCAAGCGGCGGATGGTGGCTAAGTCTTCGCGACCGATGCCATCCTCGCCACCGATGAGTTCGGTGATGCGATCCAAACAGGCGTTCAAACCAGCGGCAAATTCGTAGCGCGTCAGGGGACGATTGCCTCGGAAGGTGCCGTCGGGATAACCCGCGATACAGCCGTAACGCTCGACCAGCGATTGCAGCGCTTGGAACGCCCAATCCGTCGGCTGCACGTCTCTGAGTTGAGACACAGACGTGACCTGAGCCATGGAATCGGCTTCTTGGACGTAGCGATCGATTTGCTCGAGGGAATCGACAGTCGTTTGAGACGGGGTCGTCGAATCCAGCTCGGGCATTTCGGCAACGGTCGGCTCGGAGAGCGCATCCGTGCGGTTCAACTCGTTGGCGACTGCTGGATTAGACAGAACCAAAGCGGCTCCAAATGCCGCAGGGCTGAACTTTAGAACTTTCCAGAATAGGTTGGACATTATACTTTACCCTCACACCTCACTTTTGAACGGTCGTTGCCAGGTGGCTTAACTTTCTCGCCGTTCCAGACTCTAGTGTAGCTCGGATTTGGAATCGTCTCAATCCAATCGAGTAGAAATTTAGCGAAAAAGCCAGCACTCATATTATCATCGCAAACCGGAATGGCAAGTCTAAGATATCTTTAAAGTCCCGAGTCGAGTCAATTGGAGGAGTTTGCGATCCCTTATCGCTCAAATCTACGCTCCTTATGCTAATTTCTAATGGTTATACTCGGTTAAATATTAGGTAATCTTAAGGTTAAGATTCGCGGGGCAGTTTATTCTTCGATCGCGGTGCAAATGGAGCGAATCGCCATGGTTGGATAGAAGCGATTTTTCTCGTATCGAGACGAGTGGCAATCGTGTAGAGGAACCCCCAGCAATCTCGACAGCGCCAGAAAACTACCGCTCGGTTCACTATAGCAAGATTGGGGACAAATGAGGGCGGGTCTGAAGCGATCGCCCGTTCGGCAATCTCCCGATACTGTTGAGATTGATGCCAATAATTGCAATTTCTTGTTGCGATTGCCATTGCGTTTGCTCCTCTCCAATGTCGCGATCGCACCCTTCTATTATAGAGGGGTTCTAGGTTAATGCCACCCATCTCTAACACAAATTTCAAATGATATAAATTTGCAATAAAAGGAATGACCCACCCTCGTCAACCCCGACGGACGATCGGTTGGCGATCGCGGCGACGGATGGCAACGACTGCGGGTTTGGGCGGATCGTTGGTTCCTAATGCCGGCCAGTTGGATCCGATCGGAATTTGACGGTTTTGAACGAACTTGCGATTGTCCGTCGTCTTCAGGTCAAACTTGCGCGTTTCCGATTGTCGATCTTGTCGGGTTCCGTTAACCTCTCCCGGATGCTGCACCGATAAAAATAATGTCGTTTGGTCGTTGGTAAAAAACGGCCCGCAGGTTTCGCACTCCATCGGACCGAAGCCAAAAAGATAAGCCTTGCCCGCATTGATCCCAGAGGTCGGAATGTACCAAATTGAATTATTGCCGAACTGCCCGCGATCGTCATTTTCCGTGACTGGCTGATTTTGCTTGCTAGTAGAAATGTCGGTCACCATCCACAAATCGCCATTGCGATCGAGCAATAAATTGTCGGGATTGGCAAACCCCAAGCCGCCTTCGGTGGGTTCGCCTCCTGCCGCCATCATCTCCCAGCGAAAGGTTTGCGCCGCCGGATCGTTGTCATCTTCTTGCAGGCGCATAATCCAGCCGTACTCGTACGGGACTTCCCCCTTGGGTCCCTGAAAAATGAGCCGATCCGGTCCGCCGTCGCTGCCTGCGGTTCCCGAGGTAAAGGCAATGTAGAGCGTGCCGTCCGGGCCGATGTCCGTATCTTCCGGACGAGCCGTACAGGTGGCACCAGCGGCGTTGGCGGCAAAATGAGCGTCGATCAGGATTGCCCCCTGCTGTTCGGCGGGCGTTCCGCTGTAGAGATCGGCGAGGGTTTGGTATTGCTGCCGGAACTGTTGAATTTGTTCGTCCCGTTCGGCAGGGAAAAAGCCCCCCTCTGGGCGTTGGGGCAGCATAATCCGATCGCCGACCACTCGGGTAGGGGAGTCGGGATCGACCGGAGTTTTGCCATTCAGGGCAATCCAGCGTCCGGTGCCGTCGGGATTGAATTTCGCGGCATAGAGAACGCCATCGGCGAGCAATTTTGAATTCGCTTTCGAGCGGGGATCGCCGACCGACTCGCGGCTGACAAACTTGTAGAGGTGACCGCCACGGCGATCGCACCCGGAATAAAATGCCAGCGGTTTGCCCGGTTCGACCCGAACCCCGACGGCTTCGTGACGGTAGCGTCCCAGCCAGGTGTGCTTGGTGCCGTAATCTTGCGCGTTGGCAGGATCGACTTCCACGATCCAGCCGTATTTGTTGCCCGCCAGTCCGAACGCATTGCCCTGACCGGCTAGGTTTTTGTCGTCGATATAGAACGGCATGTGTTTCGGGTCGAAGGAAGTCCCGTCGGCATGAACCGCTTCGGGAACTTGGACGTGATAATTTTCCTCCGCACTCAGCACCGTGCCCCACGGCGTCGTCCCTCCGGCACAATTGGCGAAGGTGCCGACAATGCGATCGCCCAATTTGTCAACGTACCCCTTTCCTTTTGGCTTGCGAAACACTGCCGTTGCCGGTCCGGTGGCTTTGAGATAGCGATCGCCGTCTAACCCGGAAACGCCCGTAATGCGCCGGTCGGCGGGCGATTCGACGCGAACCCACTGCCCGTTTGCCCGACGTTGCAAGGCGATGACCCCCAGACCTTGATCGATCAGGGCTTCTTTGGCAATGGCTTGAATTTTGGCTTTGGTGTCGTCTTTGTCCGACAGGGCGAACGCATTCACCATCCGTTGGGGCACCGCCGCCCTGACCTCATCGGCATTGAGGGGTTTGCCGATAACGCGATCGTAGGTTTGCATCCACACCGCCGAGCTGATGTATTCGAAATTAATCGTCAGGTAGCCCGTATCCGCTCCCGTTTGGACGAAACTGAGGTAGTCGTTGTTGTAGCCGAAACGAGAATCGCCGACTCGATCGCCCCACGCGCCAATGAGGTCGTAGGTAAAGCCCTCGGGCAAGGTCAGGTCGTCTTCCACGACGTAGACCCCATAGGTGTCGATTTGCTTAGCAGTGGCGACGCCATCGGTTTCGAGGGGAAGGGGACCGCGAATGGAGTGAAACGCGGTGGGGGAAGGGGTTGCGCTATCGGAAACCGAGGAAGTCAAAGTAGGAGATTGCGTCGCATCGGGGGAACCGTTGCGGCACGATTGAAGCGAACTGAGGGCGACTGAAGCCGCTCCGCCTCCGAGGAATAGTAAAAAGTTGCGACGTTTGAGACTCATGCGATCGCCCCTATGGCAAATGCACTCAAAGATTTAGTTCAATTTTATGACAATGGGTTAAGACGGGCGTAAGCATCCGGTAATCTCTAGGTTAACAATTGCCCCAATTGCCTACGATCGCGTTCCGGTGACGATGTAGGACACCCGCTGTCCGATATTGGTGGCGTGGTCTGCCATGCGTTCGAGGTGGCGGATGACCAAGGTAAGCAGTAAAATCGGTTCGAGAATGCCGTTAAAGCCGCGCTGGTACGCCAGTTGCTGGTAAAGATTTTCGTACGCCGCATCGACCGTGCAGTCCTGTTGCTTCATCTGCTCTCCGGCATTGGCGTTTAACTCGATCAGCGAGGCCAAACTCATGGCGAGCATGGCTTGGGCGTGACGGGACATTTCTTCCACTTGCGGCATGCACTCGTGGGATTGATAGGGAAATAATTTAACGGCAATTTCGCCTAAATCTTTGGCATAGTCGCCGATTCGTTCGAGATCGCGCACCAACTGCATGAATGCCCCGAGCAATCGCGTATCCTGGGCGACGGGAGCTTGCAGCGTCATCAGCAGTACGCAATCGGCTTCAATTTGGCGATAAAACCGATCGATTTGCTTATCCACACTCGCGATCGCCTGCGCCGCGTCCAAGTCGCGGTTAAACAAGGCTTGGTGGCTCAACCGAAACGAATTTTCCACCAAAGCGCCCATGCGCAGCACGTCCCGTTCCAATCGCTTCAGATCGCGTCGGAATTGATATCGCGTGGTTTTGTTGGACGAAGATGATGTATCCACCCCTGCCTGCTCGATCGCCATAACCCAAAGTTGCGCCCGTCTGTACTTCTATTTTGAGAGGAAGTCATGGTTTCGTGCCACTGTTGTTAAAACTTTGTCTTACCCCTCGCAGAAGGTTAAACGTCCCTGCCGAGATCGCCGAATAAATTGCGATCGCGACCATTGCGCCGGATCGAGTTAGCGGATCCTTCTCCTTGTTCACTGTTTTAACAAGAATTCTCGTATCGAGCAATCCAATTAAAATTCGTTCAATTGAATCTGAACCCACGCACCTCCCGTTTCGGGATGGTTTTTCGCCGACACCGAGCCGCCGTGAGCCTGGACGATGTGCTGTACGATCGCCAATCCCAAACCGCTTCCGCTACTGGAAGACACCGCCGCGACCGGATGGTTCGACTGTGCGACCGAATCGCGACTGCGACCTTCTCCGCCGCGATACAAGCGCTCGAACACGCGCGGTAAGTCGGATTCGGGAAACCCCTCGCCGGAATCGATAACGTTGATTTGCACGGTGCGATCGCCTTCCGTGCCAATTTGAGTAGCTTCGATGCGAATTTCGCTCTCGGGATCGCTGTAGCGAATGCTGTTATCCAAGAGATTGAGAAACACGCGATAAAACTTCGACTCGTCTACCTCAATTTCAATGGGGTTCGACTCGCGATAGCGAAAATGCAGTTGCTTTTGCGAGGCGAGGGGTTCGAGGGTGTGCCACACCGATTGCACCAATTCCCGCAGTTCGACTCGCGAGCAACGCAGGGAACTCTCGCCTTCGGCTTCTAAATGACTCAGTTCCAACCAATCTTGCACCAAGTTAATCAGGCGATTGGTTTCCGGGAGCAAGCGATCCACCCAACGCTGCATCGGCGGTTCGAGGCGATCGTGCAAGGCTTCGACCACGAGCTGAATTGAGGTCAGCGGCGTTCTCAACTCGTGCGCCAATTCCGACACCCACCGCTCCCGCGATTGCGCCAGTGCGACCAAGGGTTGGCGATTTTCCAAAAAGACGCCGACTTGTCCGTTGGGGAGGGGCCAGGCGTGAGCGCGCAAGGCTTGCGATCGCTCCGGGGTCACCGCTTGCGCGTCAGCGGGGGGAGGATGAAACACCCAATCTTGCTGGCGGGGATGCTGTTCGGTTCGAGTTTGCTCGATGAGGCGATCGAGTTCGTAGGAACGCACCAATTTCAGCAGTAACGGCAGCTCGGTGGGATCCCAGTTGGGAATTTTGAGGAGCTGTCGCGCTTGCGGGTTGCACCAGAGCAGTTGATTTTCCTCATCCACCTGGAGGTAGGCGACGGGAGCCAGGTGCAGCATTTGCTGCCAGGTTTGCAACTGTTGCTCGCAGCGATCTTGTCCTTGTTCGAGGGAAGCGATCGCGCGTCGCAAGCGATACAGCAGCACGGGAGGCGATCCGGAAGTCTCGATTTCCAAGTCCGATAGCGACTGTCGCAGTTCCCGGCGAAACCTGAACCGCTGCCAAAGACAATATCCGAGTCCTAGAGCAAGCCCTAGAATAAACGTGACTAGGGGCATAGCTATCTAAAGGGTGAAAGCGTCGGGACACTGGCGCTCCTCAGTACAGGCAAACGACCATTCGCCCCTACAGATACTGTATCCCCAGATGGCTCGCTTAACCGAGGCGATAGCCAAATCCCCGCACGGTGATTACGTATTCGGGATGGCTGGGATCGTTCTCCAGTTTCTCGCGCAACCAGCGGATGTGAACGTCTACGGTTTTGCTGTCGCCGACAAAATCGGGACCCCAGACGCGATCGAGCAGTTGTTCGCGCGACCACACCCGACGGGGATAGCTCATGAACAATTCCAACAGGCGGAATTCTTTCGGCGAGAGATTGATTTCTTCGCCGCGCAGCAGCACCCGACATTCCTGGGGATACAGGGTAATGTCGCCGAATTGCAACATGATGGGATGGGAGCTGACATCGAGGCGCTGGCGGCGCAATAAGGCACGACAGCGAGCGACCAACTCTCTCATGCTAAAGGGTTTGGTGAGGTAGTCGTCTGCGCCGACTTCCAATCCCAACACGCGATCGGTTTCGCTGCCTTTGGCGCTGAGAATTAAAACGGGGACGGGATTGCCTTGGTGGCGTAACAAGCGACACAGATCGAGTCCGTTCACTTGGGGCAGCATTAAGTCCAAAATAATGAGGTCGAAGGGAAAGTCGCTCGGCTTGCGATCGGGATTGTGCAGGAAAGCCAGAGCGGTGTTGCCATCTTCGGCGGTGGCGACGTGATAGCCTTGTTCTTCTAACGACAGCACGAGCATATCCCGGATCAGTGCTTCATCTTCAACCACGAGAACTCGGCTGGGATGCCCTAATTCGGGGGTCGGGGTGTTGGGTTTTGACTCTACAGAAAACATAACTCTAGAAGTGAATGGTTAAGATGCCACATAACACATACAACAAAACTTAAACCTCGCCCACGGCTTGACAAGATGGCAGTTTTGAGGTAAAGAGCGATTAATTTGCAGGTTCTTGGGGAACGGGAACGTCGCTCAATCCAGTTTTATCGAGCAGGGTGACAACGCCAACGGCTAAGACCAATCCCACGACGACGCCGATGGCGACCAGGATAATAAACATTCGCTTGACCAACTGCTGGGTTTCTCGGCTAGCAGGTCGAGGAAAATTTTGGACTTCGCGAAATTCGGAATCTCCCGATTCGGGTTGGGGACCGTCTAAGCCATCGCGGTCGTTAAAGTCTAACGGCTGTTGACCGTTGAAGGGGTCGTTGGAGCGATCGTCGGGAAAGAAGTTCATGGCGATAAGGAGTAGGCGCACCCCTCGGGGCGATCGCCTTATAAAAGCCTTCGATTCTATTGTAGATGGCGATCGCGC
>CAYQUF010000164.1:3424-10448 GCA_964420595.1 uncultured bacterium | reverse complement strand
ATGCTGCAAGCGGGGACGACGGGGTTTGCCGCTCAACCAGCGTCGAATGGTGGCTTGAAGGCGATCGACATAGGTAAACCAAACCGGTACCACCACCAGCGTCAGCAACGTTGACGTGGAGAAACCGCCAATCACCGCGATCGCCATGGGAGAGCGCACCTCAGCCCCCGCCCCCAATTCTAAGGCAATGGGCGTCATCCCGGCGATGGTCGAAATTGCTGTCATTACGATCGGGCGAAAGCGACTAATTCCCGCCTCTCGCACCGCTTTAAATTGCGGCAGCCCCTCTTGTTGGTTGGAAATACTGCGATCCACCAGCAAAATCGCATTTTTGGTCACCAATCCCATTAACAAAACAATGCCAATCAGGGCAAACAAGCCCAATTCCTTTTGAGTAATCATCAGCGCCAAGAATGCGCCGCCAAATGATAGCGGCAATGCTACCAAAATCGTGAAAGGATAAAGGAAATTATTATAGAGAAGCACCAAAATGGCATAGATGCACAAGATTGCCATTGAAAGCGCCCCCAGGAAACGGGCGAAAATTTCTTGCATGATCTCGGCATCCCCGGACGATTGTTGCTTCACCTCGGGAGGCAGCGGATTCATCGCGGGCAATCCCTGCACCGCTTCTAGGGCATCGCCGAGGGAAATCCCTTGCAAATTCGCCTCGACCGACACCTGACGGGCGCGATCGAACCGATCGATTTGAGCCGGTCCGCTGCCGATGCGGATATTGGCTACTGACGACAGCGACACCAACCGACCGCTATCGCTGGGGACTTGCAAGTTTTTCAGGGTATCGATATCGTTGCGATATTCGGGGGCGAGTTGGACGCGAATTGGAATTTGGCGATCGCTCAGGTCGAACTTGGGTAAATTTGCCTCGTTGTCGCCAATGGTGGCTAGAGAGGCAGTCGATGCGATCGCCCGGACCGAAACCCCTAAATCCGCCGCTCGCTCCATATCCGGCTGAATCAAAACCTCCGGCTTCACCAAACTCGCCGATGACGCCACTTCCACCAAACCGGGCAACTCCCGCATCTGACTCTCCAGTTGCGATGCCGCGCGCGTCAGCACCTCGGGATTGTTACTTTTGAGAACAATGGAGAGATCTTTGCTGCTACCGCCTGCACCCTGGGATTGAAAGCTAATTCGCGCCCCCGGAATTTGCTCGAATTCTTGCCGCATTTGTCGCTCGAATTCTTGTTGGGAAACTTCCCGTTCTGACTTGGGTTTGAGATTGACGAATAACTGACCTTCCGTGACGCTGCTGCGAGTTCCGCCACTTCCGACGGTGGCGAGAATATCTTCAACGGCGGGATTTTTGAGTAACAGCCGCGTAGTGCGATCGCTCGCGTTTTGAGCATCTTCGAGGGTCGAACCCGGCGGCACTTCAAAGTTAATCGTACTCAGTCCGGTATCGCCGCTGTCGAATAAGCCTTTGGGAATGTAGGGAACCAACTGCAAGCTGCCGATAAAGAGAGCGACGGCGAACAACAGCGTAGTGATGCGATGGCGCAATGCCCAGGTGAGCAATCCGAAATAGGGGCGAAATCGCTTCCCAGCCGCTGGAGCGTTGTCCTTGGCGCAAACTTGACCCGAATCCGTGGATTTTAACAAATAGGCACTCAACATCGGCGTCATCGTCGTCGCCACCAAGGTCGAGAACATGGTCGCCGCCGCTACCGTCACGCCAAAGGGTTGGAAAAACTGCCCCGGTACGCCGCCCATAAACGCCACGGGTAAAAATACGGCGACAATGGTGGCGGTGGTCGCGATAATCGCCAAACCGATTTCCCGCATCCCGTCAATCGCCGCATTAAACGGGGTTTTGCCCATCTGAATGTGTTTCTCGATATTTTCGATCGAACAGATGGCGTCGTCTACGAGGTTCCCCACCGCTAGGGCTAAGGCGAGTAAGGTCATGCCGTTGAGGGTGTAACCTAGCGCCTGCATCACCGCAAATGTGGGTAAAATCGACAGGGGCAATGCTGTGGCGGTAATCAGGGTAATGCGCCAATTGCGTAAGAAAATAAATACAGTTACCACCGTCAGCAGCGACCCCAACACCAAGGCGTCGATGGTGGCTTGGTAGGAATCGCGAATGGCGTTGGCGCGGGTAAACACCAGTTCCAGTTCGATGTCCTCGGGCAGGGTTTGCCGCAATTGTTCCACGGCTTCGCGAACCCCTTCTTCTACGGTGACCAGGGTACTGCCGGTACTGCGCAGGACTGAAAAGGCGACCACGGGGGGACCGAGTTGGTCGTCCTCGCCGGTGTTGCGAGTGAATCGCGCCACTTGACGCACTTCGGCATAGCGATCGCTCACGGTTCCCAAACTCGACAGCGGTACCGATCGCCCGTTGGGTAAGACAATCGGATACTCTCGCAAGGCTTCGACGCTGGGGGCGCTGCCGAGGGTGCGGATGGTCTTTTCGGTGTCTCCCGCTTCCGTGCGTCCGCCGGGGAGGTTGATGTTCAGCTCGCGAAGCGAGCTGTTGACTTGGGTGGCGGTAATGCCGAGGGCGCGGAGGCGATCGGGATCCAAATCGACGCGAATTTCTCGATCCACGCCGCCAACCCGCTGAATTTGCGCCACGCCAGAGACATCGAGCAGGGCGCGGGAGATATCGCGATCGACCAGTTCGCTCAATTCTTCCACGGAGCGATCGCTCGATACCACGGTATAGGTCATGATGGCACCGCCGGCGAATTCGACTCGCTGCACCACGGGGTCGTTAATGTCTTGGGGCAGGTCTTGGCGGATTTGGGCGATCGCATTGCGGACGTCGTTGGTGGCGCGATCGCTGTCGGTGCCTAACTCGAAGCTAATGGTGGTCTGGGACACGCCATCGTTGACGGTTGAGGTAATTTCGTCGATATTGCCCAATCCCGCCACGGCGTCTTCAACTTTTTCGGTCACCTGGGATTCCAGTTCGCTCGGTCCGGCTCCCGGTTGGGTCACGGACACGGAGACGGCGGGAATGTCGATGTTGGGGTTATTATCGATGCCCAATTGGGTAAACGACATCCATCCCACCAAGGTCGCGACCAAAAAGGCGACCAGGACGGGGATGGGGTGTTTGACCGAGGCGGTGGAGAGTTTCATAGGGGAAGGCAACAGGGAACAGGGGAAATTGGGATTGTACGGGCGATTGGGGGATTAGTCTTCGACCACTTTGACGCGATCGCCGTCTTTAAGGTAGCCCGCACCTTCGA
Organism: uncultured bacterium; assembly: GCA_964420595.1. Lineage (GTDB taxonomy): Bacteria > Cyanobacteriota > Cyanobacteriia > Cyanobacteriales > Geitlerinemataceae > CAYQUF01. The sequence goes on along the minus strand of CAYQUF010000164.1, from coordinate 7,227 downwards.
CCACCACGCGATCGCCTGCATTCAATCCGCTTTGAATTTCAACTTTGGCATCGGAGAGTTCGCGATTGTCTTCGCCTACCATTGACCCGACTTCGACGGTTTTCGCTTCGACCGTATTGTCGGAGTTGAGCCGATAGACGATCGACTGGTCTTCCGATTGCGGCAAAATCGCTTTCCCCGGTAGCGTCAACCCTTGGGTCGTGCTGGTAGTAATGGCGGCATTTAAAAACATTCCCGGTCGCAATAACTGGCTGTTGGGCAAGTCAATTTTGACCGTGGCTTCCCGGCTTTCTTCGTCTACCAAGGGCGCGATTTCTCGAACCGTCCCTTCGACGCTAATGCGCGAATCGGCATCAGACGTGACTTTGACCGGCGCGCCGATGTTAATTTGCGGCAGTTGGGTTTCGGGAACCTTGGCGAGCAGTTCGAGCTGGTTGTTGCGAATCAGGCTGAATAATTTGCTGCTGCTACTGGTGAGGTCGCCGACCCGCGCCATCCGTTCGGCGAGAATGCCGCTGGCGGGCGATCGCACTACGGTTTGGTCGAGTTGGGTTTCAATCGCCCGCAGGCGACCCCGGGCTTCGGCGAGTTGAGCTTCGGCTCGGGCGATCGCTTCCGGTCGCGGACCCCGGCGGACTTGAGCCAGTTGTTCTCGGGCTTCTCGCAATCGCTCTCGGGTGGCGTCTAAATCGGCACGAGCGCGGCGGGCGTCGGTGAGGACTTCATCGAGGCGATCGCGGGCAATGGCTCCTTCTGCGGCTAAATTGCGGTTGCGCCGCACCTTTTGCTCGGCTAGCTCTAACGCCGATTCGCGATCGCGCACTTGGGCTTCTAGGGCGGCGAGGTTAGCTTCGGCGCGTCCAATTTCTTCCCTGCGACTCCCCGCTCTCAGTTCCGCTAACTGTGCCTCGGCTTGACGGACCCCGGCTTTAACTTGCTCGTACTCCGCTTGCAGCACCGAATCGTCCAACACCACCAGAGTTTGACCGGCTTCGACGTAATCCCCCTCATCCACCAGCACTTGCTCGATTTGCAAACCCGTGGCGCGGGGCATAATTGGCAGCATATCGTAAGCGGCAACACTTCCGGTGGCTTCTAAAACGCGATCGACGCGATCGCTCGTCACCTCCGCCACGGTCACGCTTTGAACCGCTGTCGCCGGTGCTGGAGAGGGCGTGGCTTCCGGCTTCGACTCGCTCGGTTGGGAAACCAGCTGCATTCCCCCCGCACTCAGCAAAATTCCCACCCCCAAACCGACGGCAACCCCGCGCCATCCGGAGAGCCAGTTCCCCGAAGATGGGGGGGCTTTTTGGGGGCGATCGTCAAATTCGTCGGGATCCTTTTCCCGCGCGATCGCGCCCGCTGAATTTGGCGGTGTTGCCCCATTCATCGGGGGTTCTGGAGAATTGGTTTCGGAAAATGTATCGTATGCCACGGTTGCCTCTCGTGCCAGGACTGAGCCAAACTTTGAACTAATTTTAATTATCGTGCCGATCGAAGATTAAGAAATATTGAATGTATTTTAATATAATATACATATCTTAACAAAATATATCCCAGCCAGGACAAACCGCGCGATCGCACTCGCGACAGCATAAATGTTACAACTCCCCCCATCTCCCCATCTCCCCATCTCCCCATCTCCCTATCCCCCACTCCCCCTAGCCTCTCGACGAGAAATCCAGCAGGATAGAAAATAGAAACTTAAAATAGCCTTGAAAGGTCAATCCCGCTCCTCCCGACTGTTTGACTCAATACCTACCAGTAGCAAGCATGTTTAATGCCACCGAACTTCTAATCGATCATTTCGTCGATCGCTTGCGTGAAGGCTATCGCCGCACCTACGGCGGTTATAAGCCCGACTACGAAGACATCATTGCCTGGGCAGGGGGCATGGCACTGGAAAACATTGCCAACAGCGACGCCCTCTATCACAACGTCGAACATACCATCCTCGTTGCCCTGGTCGGACAAGAAATTCTGCGCGGAAAGCATATTCGCGAAGGCGGTGTCTCCTGTGAAGACTGGCTGCACTGCATTATTTCCCTCGTCTGTCACGATATCGGCTACGTCAAAGGCGTCTGTCGCCAAGATCGCGACGGACTCTACGCCACCGGACGCGATGGAGTGATGGTCTGCTTGCCCCCCGGTTCCTCCGATGCCAGCTTGACCCCCTATCACGTCGATCGCGCCAAACTGTTTATCGACGAGCGTTTCGGCGGACACAAGCTCATCGACGCCGAAGTGATCAAGCGCAACATCGAATTAACCCGCTTTCCCGTTCCCTCCGTCGAAGACCATCAAGATACGATTCACTACCCCGGCTTAGTCCGTTCGGCAGATTTAATCGGTCAACTCAGCGATCCCCGCTATCTCAAGAAAATCGGGGCGCTGTTCTACGAATTTGAAGAAACCGGCACCAACAAACACCTGGGGTACGAACACCCCGGTCATTTGCGCGAAGGCTACCCTCGGTTTTACTGGAACGGGGTGTATCCTTACGTTAAAGACGCACTGCGCTACTTAGAATTAACGCAGCAAGGAAAACAGATTATTGCCAATCTCTATTCCAACGTCTTTGTGATCGAACACGAAACACCTTTAGCCTCATGAAGTGGTGGCAGAAACTCAAGCAGAACTCCCTGGCTCGGTTTGGAGCCATTATCCTGATCGTGTTTTACATTGCGGCGATTGGGGCAGATTTTGTCGCACCGTACAGCCCTTATACCGCGATCGATAATGCCTCGCTGCTGCCACCGACGGAGATTCACTGGCGCAACGACGACGGCGAGTTTGTCGGTCCCTACGTTTATCCCGTCACCCAAGGTCCGATCGATCTGGAAACGGGACAGCGAGAATTAAACGTCGATCGCGATCGCCCCTCGCCCATTCGCTTATTTGTCAAAGGATCGCAATATCGGTTTTTGGGACTGATTCGTACCGATCTTCATCTGTTTGGCACCACGGGAGAAGGGCGCTTTCACCTGCTCGGCACCGACCAACAAGGGCGCGATCAGTTTTCCCGTTTAGTTCACGGCGCGCGCATCAGCCTGTTTATCGGACTCGTGGGCATTATTATTTCGTTTCCCATCGGGATGTTTGTCGGCGGGATCTCCGGTTATTTTGGCGGCTGGATCGACAGTGGCATCATGCGTTTGGTCGAGGTGATGATGACCATTCCCGGCATCTATTTGCTAGTAGCGCTCGCCGCCGTTTTGCCCCCCGGACTCAGTAGCGCCCAACGCTTTTTACTAATTGTATTAATTGTCTCGTTTATCAGTTGGGCGGGATTGGCGCGGGTGATCCGAGGACAGGTTCTCTCGATTAAGCAGCGCGAATTTACTCAAGCTGCCCGAGCCATGGGAGCCAACCCGTTTTACATTATCATTCGTCACGTTTTGCCCCAAACGGCGACTTACATTATTATTTCGGCGACGCTGGCAGTCCCGGGTTTTATTGTTGCCGAATCGGTGTTGAGTTTGATTGGTTTGGGAATTCAAGAACCCGATCCGTCTTGGGGAAATTTATTGTCGGGGGCAACAAATGCCTCGATTATGGTGTTGCAACCTTGGTTGGTGTGGCCGCCAGCGTTGTTGATTATTTTGACGGTGTTGGCGTTTAATTTGCTCGGCGATGGGTTGCGCGATGCGCTAGATCCCCGTAGTTTGCAGTAGCGTTCCCGCCATCGAGGGACGCCCTCGGGTTGCCTGTTTCCAGATAAGATAAAATCCGGCTAATGGCTTTGCACTCTCAATTCCCGTAGGGTGGGCATGTCCGATCGCGTCTAGATTGCGCCGATTCAT
>CAYQUF010000164.1:0-3324 GCA_964420595.1 uncultured bacterium | reverse complement strand
TCCGATCGCGTCTAGATTGCGCCGATTCATGGACCCGAATAATGCCCACCGTTCCACGAACATGAAATTAAGAACGTCTCCCCCCGATCTCATACATCTGTTGCCTGTTGCCTTCTGACTCTCTAACCCTCGATCGCCCGCGAGAATTCATCTAAACGAGTTTTGCGCCAGCGAGCATCGAATTTGCGATCGCACTGAATTTCTAACACCCGAATGCCGCGATCCGGGAATTGTTTGAACGCCTGCTCGAGTTGCATCCAACTGGCGATCGCCCGATATTCTACCCCGTAAGTGGCGCACAGTTGCCGAAAATCAACCGATTGCGGCGTGGCAAAAAATTCTTCAAACGGCGGGTCGAATTGGGAGACAGGCAGCATTTCAAAAATCCCGCCGCCGTGATTGTTAATTAAAATAATGGTCAAATGACCCGCCAGGCGATCGCGCAGTAAAAAGCCGTTAGTATCGTGTAACAGCGCTAAATCCCCCGTCAGCAGCACGCTAGCACCGCCGCGATGGGCAACGCCCAATGCCGTCGAGAGGGTGCCGTCGATGCCGTTTGCGCCGCGATTGAAGTAGGGTTGAATGGCGCGATCGCTCGGTTTCCAGAAAAATTCCACATCTCGCACGGGCATACTATTGGCGATCGACAGTGCAGTTTGTGGCGGTAACACTTGCGAGAGACACCAGGCAATTTTCGGCTCGACCATCTCTTCAATGTCGCCCAACGCGCGATCGATCCTGGTGCGAACTGCCGTTTCTGCCTCATCCCACGCCGCTGGGAATTCCGTCTGACTGGGAGGTTCTAAAGATGCTGGAATCTCCAGGCGATCGACACTCGTTTGCCAATGGGTGGTTTTCCCGTGTAGGGGATCGAGATTTTCATCGCTCGGATCGATAACAATCCGTTGCGGTTGTACGGCGTCAATCCAGGCGCGCAGTACTTTACTGGTGGGAAAGTCGCCAACTTGAATAACAACCTCCGGCGCGAGTCGGGTGGCGAGTTGGGAATTGCGCAGGATGATATCGTAGGTCGAAATTAAGTGGGGATTGACAGCGGCATAATTGCGAACGGGGGAGAGTCCTTCGGCTAACACCGGATATCCCAGTGCTTGCGACAAATGCGCGATCGCCTTGCAATACGTTTCGGGATCCCTCGGTTGGGCAACCCCTGCGATAATAATGCCCCGCTTTTGCGCCAGATCGTGCCAGGGAGCGGCGAGGCGCGATCGCCGTTGGGGTCGAGTCTCAGTCGCGGCAAAAAACTCCTCCACCGCAAAACTCGATTCTAGAGCCATCGCCTCCGGTTGGGAAAGCGGCGGTAGCGGGTCGCGAAAGGGACAATTGAGATGCACGACACCGGGAGTCGGCGCGAGGGTAGCACCCCAGGCGCGACGTATCGTTTGGCGCAGGTAGCGCAACAGTCCCCAATCCAGCGAGGGAACGGCGAGTTCGGCGTACCAGTTGGGATAGTTGCCGTACAACCGCACCTGATCGATCGCCTGTCCGGAGTGACAATCGCGCAATTCCGGGGGGCGATCGGCGGTTAAAATTAGCAGGGGAACGCGACTCTCCCTCGCCTCGATCGCCGCCGGATAAAAGTTGGCACCCGCCGTTCCCGAGGTACACACGATCGCCGTGGGACGTCCGGTTCGCTTGGCAATCCCCAAAGCGAAAAAGGCAGCGGAACGCTCGTCCAACACCGGAATCGCTTCGATGCCAGGGTGAGCCGCAAAAGCAAACGTGAGAGGGGTCGATCGCGAGCCGGGACAAGCGATCGCCGTTTGTAACCCCGCCCGCGCCAGCGTTTCGACCAACACCGACGCCCACACTGTATTGGTATTGCGAAAGTCGAGTCCCATCCCGGATCTCCATCTCGAATGCGGTGCGCTTGAATGCCCTATTCGAGATTGCCCTGTCGGGATCGCGATCGCAAGGGGGTAAACGCCAAGCTCCCTACAGAACTTAAACGCTGACTTCCCCCAACGCTTGCGGATTGTCGGGTTCCCGTTCTTCGAGCAACGCGGTATAGAGTTCGCTCAGTTGCGCGGCGACCCCATCCCAGCTAAACTCGTTCTCCACCCGCGCGCGGGCATTTCGACCCAATTCGTCGCGCCAGGCGGGATCGCTGAGAATGCGATCGATCGCCTCCGCAAACGCCGCTTCATCTTTCGGGGGAGCCAGCAACCCCGTTTGCTCGGGAACGACAGTGTATTTCAAACCGCCGACCTCGCTAGCCACCACGGGAGTGCCGCTCGCCATCGCTTCAATTGCCACCAAGCCAAACGGTTCGTAATGGCTCGGGACGACGCAAACATCAGCCGCCGCGAAGTGAACCGGCATATCCTCGTCTTTGAGGCGACCGGGGAACGAGGTAAACTCCTCCATCTCCAACTCCCGGACAATATTGCGAATGCGATCGCGCTCGTCGGCATCTTTGTGACCGCTGCGGCTTCCGCCAGCAATAATCAGACTTAAAGGCACTCGACCGCGCAGTTGGGAGCGACCGACCGCGCGCACCAGGGTTTCAATGCCCTTGCGAGTATCGAAGCGTCCCACGTAGAAAATCGTGCGGGTGTCGGGATCGAGTCCCAACCGCTGGCGCGCCTCCGGTTTGGATACCGAACCGTACCACTCCACGTTCGTCCCGCAGGGAATCACGTCAATATCGCCCTGGGTCGTGACGAGCGATCGCATATCTTCGCGCTCTTGCGGCGAGGTGGCAATCACCCGTTCTGCGGTTTCGATGCAGGTTTTCTCCGTATCCAACCGCGTCTGGGCAATCGGCGGAATCGAGTCTACGGCAGTGTATTTCACCGCACCGAGGGAGTGATGGGTGTGAACCTGTTTGAGGGACTGACGTCGCTTCAGCTCCATCCCCACCCACGCCGAGAGCCAGTAATTGGTGTGAACCAAGCGATACTCGAAACCCTCTTGCTGTTGGAATTTTTGTAACTCTTCCACAAAGGCGGGCAAGTAGTCGAAGATTTCGTCGCGCGGGACGAACTTTTCCGGTCCGGCGGTTAAGCGAACCGTCCGACAGTTCTCGTTATGCTCCACCACTGGCGGTTGCTGGGCATCGCTGCGGCGGGTGAACATTTCCACTTGCCAGCCGTGATGGCTGAGCGCTTCGCCAATTTGACGCACGTACACGTTTTGTCCGCCAGCTTCTTCCTGACCGATCGCGACAGCCGGATCGCCGTGAACGGAAATCAATGCGATATGTTTGTTCTCTGAAGGCATGATTTTTCTATCTCAGAATTCAACTCGGTGAGGAATGACGCGCTCTTCCCACTCTCCTTCGAGGCGCTTGCCGTTAGCATCGAA
>CAYQUF010000163.1:0-10528 GCA_964420595.1 uncultured bacterium | reverse complement strand
GAAAATGCCCCCATTGCCGATAAGAGCGATCGGATTGCTTCGATCGCGCCCTTTCCCCATCGCCGATGCCCACTGATTCTAACCCCAACTCCCTCGCCACCGATCCGTTCCGACAGCAAGCGTGGCAAGCCATTCGCGATCGCCTGCGTCCGGGACAGCGAGAAATGGCGGATTGGCAAGGCGGTGCCCTCGCCGTGTCCGCCGTACCGGGATCGGGCAAATCGACGGGAATGGCAGCAGCGGCGGCGCTAACGGTGGCTCGCTATCGGCTCCACAGCCAACGCCAACTGGTGTTGGTCACCTTCACGCGATCGGCGGCGGCGAATTTACGGGCAAAAATCCGCGATCGCCTGCGAGAATTATCGCTCCCGTTGGGCGGATTTGCCGTCTACACCCTGCACGGTTTGGCACTCAATATCGCCACGCGCCACCCGGATCTGTCGGGGTTGAACTTGGACGCCGCGACGGTGGTGACTCCCAACCAAAGCCATCAACTGATTCGCACTTGCGTCGAACGCTGGATTGCCGAATCTCCCCGTCGCTACCAACGGCTGATTGAAGGACGGCAATTTGATGGCGAGGAAACCGAACGACTGCGCCGCCAATCGGTCTTGCGTACGGAAATCCTGCCCAATCTGGCGCATACGGCGATCCGAGAGGCAAAATCGTCTGGCTTGCTGCCGCAGGATTTAGATCGAATCGAGGCAATTGCGTCTGACGAATACGAAACCCTGGCAATTGCGGCGGGGTTGTACCGCCACTATCAAGACCTGCTGCAAGCGCACCAGTGTATCGATTACGATGACATGATTCTAGCCGCCCTGCGATCGCTCGAAGACGAGAGCGCGCGACAGTTGTGGCAAGATCGCGTGTTTGGCGTATTTGAAGACGAGGCGCAAGATTCCTCACCCCTGCAAACCCGACTGTTGCAAATTCTCGCCCAACAGCGTTCCCATCCCGATGCGCCGAACCTGGTGCGCGTGGGGGATCCGAATCAAGCGATCAATTCCACGTTTACCCCCGCCGACCCAATCTATTTTCGCCACTTTTGCCAGCAATGTCGCGTTCGCGAAGCGTGTTCGGAACGAACGTATCGCGGACAATTGGCAACGATCGATCGCGCCGGACGCAGCCACCTGAAAATTATCGAAGCGGCGAACTATACCCTCGAATGGGTCAACGAACAATGGCAAGCCGGTCGCTGGCATTCAACCCAGTTGGGCGACCGACAAGCTTCGGCACTTCCGTTTCGCGTGCAGTCCATTCGCCCGGTCGAACCCGACGACCCCCAACCAGATGCCAACCCCGACGCCATCGGAGGCGGATTGGAAATTTATACCCCCGATGATGTCTACCAAACCGTCGAATGGATTGGCAAGCGGGCGATCGCCCTGTTGGAGCAAACCCCCCACCTCAGCGCCGCCGTGCTGACGCGCACCAACAGCCAGAGCGAATTTGTCGTCGCCGAATTAAACCGACTGTACGGCGCTCGACTCAACGTGTACGATGTAACCGGCAGCGATCGCCACTCCCGGGTTCCGGTCGAATTGCTGGTCGGATTGCAATTCATCGAGCGTCCCCATTCGAGCGATCGCCTCAAAGCCTTACTCTCGCTGCTGGTCGAGCGCAAACTCATTCCCTCCCAAGACCTCGATACCCTCGCCGGACGCCCCGAACAATTTCTCTATCCCGATCCCCTAGCGCCTCCCCAACCCGACCCCGTGCGTCAGGCGCGCCAGCGATGTGCCGGACTGTTACGCGCGCGTCTGGAACTCCCTCCCGCCCAGCTTCCCACCTTCGTCGCCCTCACCCTCAACTACGACGCCGCCGAACTCGCCACCGCCGACAAACTCGCCGATCGCGTAGCGTGTCCCGTAGGGACGTATCGCGCCATTTTGCAAACCAGCAATCGCCGTTCCCTCGCCGCGATTGTGGCAGCTATTGAAGAAATTGTCAGTTCCGAGCGATTCGAACCCGTCGATACCGATAGCGCCGAATCCCGTTACGCGCGATCGGGACAACTGACCGTCATGACCATGCACAAAGCCAAAGGGCTAGACTGGGATTGCGTATTTCTGCCCTTCTTGCAAGAGAAAAATATTCCCGGTCACCTGTGGATGTCGCCCCAATTGCAGTTTCTAGGAGACTTCACCCTCAAAGAAGTCGCTCGCGCCCGGATTCGCACCGGTCTGTGGCTTCGGGAATTGTCGGGATCCGACGGATTGCCCGCGATCGATCCCGATCCCGCCCGCAGTTGGGAAACTGCCAAACAGCTCAAAACCGCCGAAGAATTCCGATTGCTCTACGTTGCCATGACCCGCGCCAAGCGACTGTTGTGGATGTCGTCCGCCCGAGACGCGCCGTTTACTTGGAACAAGCCGGATAACTTAGAAACTGCCCTTCCCTGTCCCGTGCTTCCCGCCCTGCTCCAACGGTTTCCCGAGTCCGCACCGCCGGGATCGAGCGGAACGAATCGCCGTAATTTCCGAACCTAAAGCTTGCTTAACTCTGCCGGAAGGAATACGATCCCCAAACCAGCCAGTCTTATAATAGTGCCTGATAAGGTCGTGTCTGTTGCTGTTGGTTTGGCGGTTACCCTAGCTCATTACCCAATTTTTCGAGCCTAGACCCATCATGATCGATACTTGCGTTCGTACCTCGACACCACCACACTTTTTCTTCCAGCGCTTGTCCCCACACCTCAAAGTAAATTTGAGGGATCGACGGGTTGCGACGTCCGCATCGACCCGCTGCGATCGAGGGAAGACCGCGATTTCCCTGACAGCCATGCGATTGACTCTATAGCGGGGGACTTTAGATTAATGAATACGCTTCAAGCTCTAACGCGACAGATCGATCGAACCTGGCGCGCCACCCGCCAAACCCAACAGGCGCAACCGCAATCGACCGTGGAGCGCTCGTGCGGCAAAGTTCTGACCAAAACGGGCAAAAAAACGCCCCCCTTGCAAACTCCCGTGTCCCTACTCGTGGCGACGGTTTGTTTGGCTGGGGCGATGGGACAGCGATTTTATAACACGCCGGAACTCGATGTCGGCACGATCGCGCCCTATACGGTGACCGCTCCAGCCGACGCGCGGGTTGAAGATGCCAAAACCACTGAAGCCAAGCGCAGGGCGGCGCGCATTGCTTCCTATCCCGTCCTGGCGATCGATCGCCCGACCAATCAAAAAATTGCCAGAAATCTAGAACGGCGACTCGAACAAGGCACGCAACTGCGCGAGATCGCCGGAGCGTTTCCCTACGCCCCCACTTCGATTCTGTCTACCGCCGTTCAGGATTACTTGCGCGATTGTCCGGTGTGGGAATGGCAAACTTTGCAACAGGTCGCCACGGACACGGCTCGCCAGAGCGAGGATCCGCCGTTGGTCGATACGTTGCGCCACGGCATTTTAACCGGGGTATCGCGGGGCATTCTCGACCCGATTCGCGATTCGCAGCGGTTGTATCGCAAGGCAGAGGAACAATTAATCGCCTACCGCCGGATTGCCTCGGAGCGGGAGTTTGCCCAGATGCTTGAGGCGATCGAATCGGCACGGCAAAAGTTGGCGATCGCTCGGGCGGCGCTGTCGTCGGCGTCGATGGCGCGATCGGATTCGATCTATACCAGTCGCTTGTTCGCGCTGTCTGACTCGACCTGGCAAGAAACCCGAGCGGGGATTCAAGCCACAGCCGATCGCATTCTCGCCCAAGGACTGCCGCCGGGATTGCCCCCCGAAATTCAGCGACAGGCGGTGGAAATACACTTGGAAGCCTCGGTCCCGATTCAAGGGCGCTCTTTGGCGGTAGACCTGCTGATGGCGGTGCTGGAGCCAAATTTGACCCAAGACCCCGATCAGACCCGCCAGCGCGCCGAACAGGCGGCTCAGGAGGTCGAACCGACCATTGTCACCATCCAAAAGGGCGAGGTGATTGTCGAGGCTGGGGAAGAAATTACCCGCGAAGATTTTGTCTTGCTCGATCGCTTCGAACTCACCCGGCGCGATTTGGTCAATTGGGTGGGATTGGTTGGCTTTGGCGGTCTGGTGTGCGTGTCGGTGGGGATTTATTGGGCGGTCGAGCGCAAGTTTTATCCTCGCGCGCGCCGGCGCGATCGCGTGTTGCTGTTGCTGCTGAGTTTGAGCGTTCCCCTGACCGTGGTGTTGCGGCTGCCTACCACCAGTTTGCCAGCGGTGGGATTGTTGGCGGGCAGTTTTTACGGCTCTCCCGTGGGCGTGACGACGGTGGTGCTGTTGAGTGCCTTGCTTCCCGTGGGCGCAGAGGTGGAAATGGGCTATCTCCTGGCGGGAACGGTTAGCGGATTGGTCGGTTGCATGGGGGCGTCTCGATTGCGATCGCGCGAGGAGCTGGCATTGCTCGGCGTTGGCGTCGGGTTGGCGCAGGGGTTGGTGTACCTGATCGTCAATCTGATTCTCAGTGCGGCAGCCGGTCCGATTTGGTACGTCCTGCTGGGTTCGGCGGCGGTGCAAGCCTTGGTGGGCGTGGCGTGGAGCATTATGGCGATGGGGATCAGTCCCTATCTCGAACACGTCTTCGATTTGGTCACGCCGATTCGACTGGCGGAACTGGCAAACCCCAACCGCCCGCTGTTGAAACGGCTGGCAACTCAGGCGCCCGGGACGTTCCAGCACACCCTGTTCGTCTCCAGTTTGGCGGAGGCGGCGGCGTGCGAGCTGGGCTGTAACGTGGAATTGGTGCGATCGGGCACGCTGTATCACGATATCGGCAAGATGCACGACCCGATGGGCTTCATCGAGAACCAGATGGGCGGGCCCAACAAGCACGACGCCATTAACGATCCGTGGAAGAGCGCTCAAATTATTAAAAAGCACGTCAGCGAAGGGTTGGTCATGGCGCGCAAGCATCGCTTGCCCAAGGCGATTCAATCGTTCATTCCCGAACACCAGGGGACGATGTTAATTGCCTATTTCTATCACCAGGCTTTACAGCGATCGAAGCAGGGCGATCCGCGTCCGGTGCGAGAGGAAGATTTCCGCTACGACGGACCGATTCCCCAATCGCGGGAGACGGGAATTGTCATGCTGGCGGATTCGTGCGAAGCGGCGTTGCGATCGCTCAATGACGTGACCCCGGACGAAGCCCTGTCGATGGTGAATAAAATTCTCCGCGCTCGCTGGCAGGACAATCAGTTAATCGATTCGGGATTGAAGCGCGAAGAAATGCCGAGAATTGCCGAAATTTTCGTGCAGGTTTGGCAACAGTTCAATCACAAGCGCATTGCCTATCCGAAGGCGGTGATGTCGGCAAAATAGAGCGGTTTAAATCAACTGAAAAGCAGAGTTGGGCAACTTTGGAAATACGATATGTCGGACGATTTTCTAGAGCGATCGCGACCCGTGATTCGAGAATGGCGCGAGAAGATTCAAGTCGCCAATCGCAATAACGTGTTTTGTCACTGCCGCCAATGCCAGGAAGAATGGGTCGATTCTTCGTTTGAGGCGGCGTGTCGCGCCTGCGGGAGTGCGGATGTGGAGCGGATTTCGTGTTGGCAGTTTCCCGACGGATAGGGCGATCGCGCTCGAGATTTCGTATCGGGGTTTTGACCGGTAATTAGAGAGAGCATTTGTCCGTTGGACTGTACGTTAAAGTTGGAATCAGTCGAAATAAAGATCCGTAATTTATGAGCGAACCCGTTAAAATTTACAGCGCGAGCGTTTGTCCGTTTGCCCAACGCAGCCGCATGGTATTGCGAGTGAAAGGCGTCGATTTTGAGGTTATTGAAATCAATTTAGGTCGCAAGCCCGATTGGTTCTTTCAAGTGTCGCCTTACGGGAAAGTTCCCGTCCTGCAACGAGGGGGCGATCGCGTGTGGGAATCGGCAATTATTAACGAATATCTCGAAGAAGTGTTTCCCGAACCGCCTTTAATGCCCCGAGATCCCGGAAAGCGGGCGATCGCTCGCATTTGGATCGACTTTGCCAATAGCAATCTCGTTCCCACCTTCTACAAACTCCTGCTCAACCAGGATCGACAAAAACAGCAACAATTGCGCCAAACCCTGCACGAGCATCTCCGCTTTATGGAAACGGAAGGATTGGGCAAATTGTCCGATGGCGGTGCCTATTGGCTGGGCGATTCGTTGAGTTTGGTGGATCTGTCGCTGTATCCGTGGTTCGAGCGTTGGTGCGTCCTCGATCGCTATCGGGGATTCACCTTTCCCTCCGATTGTCCCCGCTTGCAACGGTGGTGGCAAAACCTGCAACAACACGAGGCGGTGGCGGCGACAACGCAATCGCCCGAATTCCACATTTCCACCTATGCCAGTTACGCTGACGGGAGTGCTTCGGGAATTACCGCTCGCGAAATGCGCGATTGAGGCTCAATTCCCTGAATTGCGTCGGTTCAGGGGGAGGAGCAACCGACTGACATTGCGACCGTCTTCGAGGGTGTAGAGCATGAAATCGCCCCCCATGTGACGCATGAGCTGCTGGCAAATGGCGAGGTAGAGATAAGGCGGGCGATCGCGCGGGGAGGGTGCCAGTAAGTCGGGGCGATCGCTGGTTTGCAAGTCCCGCATCAGTCGAGGATCCAACTTGCCATTATCGGTGAGGGAGACTTCCAGCTTTTGGTTGTCCAACACGCGACACCACACGTCGATCCGTCCCCCTTTGTCGCAGCGATAGCACGCCGCCACCAACACTTCGTACAGGATCAACTCCAACTTGACGCGATCGCCCTGTAGCGTCCCGTTTCCCTCCCGGTGAACTTGCAACCACAACTGGCGTTGTTTCACCAAGGGATCGACCCGCTCGATCGCTCGCTTCAACCAACCCGCCATGGGAATAGTTTCTTCCAAATTGCGCAGCCGCCACTGCTCCTGTTGCAACAGCTTCGACACCGACGCCGTGGCGTGTCCCAGTTGCCGGATAATTTGCTGGTAGCGCGTATGTTGCAGGGCTTGTTGCTCCGGCGATGCCTTGGCGTTGGCAACGTCGCCCAAATCCATCAGTTGCTTTACCCCCGAGCCGACCATGCGGTAAAAATCTTCCAACCGTCGGTGCTTGTACCAATGCAACTGTTGCAACCGTTCCCGTCCCGCGTGCAAGCGAGCGGTCAGCATCGACGTCCGCCGCAACCATGCCAACTGTGCCGCCATCAGATCGAGCAGGTCGAAGTGTCGCTGCGACCAGTAACGGTTGGGGCGATCGGCAACCAGCAAGATGCCCGTGGGTTGGTGTTCGGGTGCCGTATGCAGGGCGATCGCCAGAATTTGACTGCCTTCGGGGGCGACCAACCAATGTCGGGTGGCTTCGGGCAATTGTTCGAAGGTGACAGGACCGACGCGATCGCGACGGCTCAAGGTTTGGCGGACGAACCCGTCGGTGCGTACCGGAATGCTGGCATCGGGATTGATATTAAAAAACGGATCGTTTTGCACGGTGGCGGCGACCCGCGCGTTGCTTTGACCGGCCGTCCACGCGATAAATGCCACCAGAGGCACGCGGATCAGGTGGGCGAGTTCTTCCACCGTCGCCGTTTCGATGCGCGCGATCGCCCGGCGTCCGTCCCCCTCATCGCTGCGTTCCGATTGCTGGAGCGCCTTGAGTCCCCATTGCAGGGTTTTGACCAGTTGCTGCTGGGCGTCGTTTTGACGTTGGAGCTGCCACTGGTGCAGGATCAGTCCGATTTGCTGGCTGGTAATTTGCACGATCTCGCACTCGGAGCGATTCCAGGTGCGCGTCGATTCGTAGCCGACCGCCAGAATGCCTTCGGGGGGATGTCCGATGGCGGTATTGCACGCGAGCAGCGATCGCACCCCGGCTTCTAAGAAAATCGGACGCCACGCCGTAAATCGTTCGTCTTCCGCCCAATTTTCCAGAGCGATCGCCCCCCGACTTTGCTCGATCGCCTGCCATTCGAGTTGGCTCAACCGGGGAAGGGGACTGGCAATGGTGCGTCGCTTCGCGGGTTGGTTCTGATACGCCACCTCAAACGCATCGAGATCGCGGTTGTAGAGCAGCACGAAAAATCGCTCCACGTGCAGCCGCTGGCACAATTGCTCGGCACACAGTTGCAGGGTCGCCTTCCAATCGTCGTCGCTGGTGATGGCGCGGGTCAGTCCCGAGGTGAGATTTTGGTCGAGTTTGGTCTGCTCGATGGTGCGCTCCATCTCCGCCAGGGGAGCCGTCAGCGCCACCAGTTGCGCCGCACCGCGCAGGTATTTCTTTTCTTCCTCTTGCCAAATTCGCGCTTGAGTGCCTTCGACCGCCAGGAAACCGAGCAATTCGTCCTGGAATAAAATGGGAGCGGCTAGGAGCGATCGCGCCTTAATTTGTTGCATGAGGCGATCGGTCGCGTCGGCTTTGAGGGAAGAATACGCCTCGCCAATCGCCACCACGCGATCGCCGAGCAACGCCTGATAAAACCCGCTGACTTCCCCCACCACGATCCCCGACGAGGATTGCTTCGAATCCACCAGTCCCACGGTTTTCGTCCGATTGCTCGCTCGCCGCCAAAAGTAACGCCGCTCCCGCTCGAACCAGTAGACGTTGGTGCGCGAGGGGGTTAAAAATTGCTGCGTTTGCTCCACGATCGCCTCCAACCGCCGATCCAGGGTATCGAGTCCCCGCAACTGCGACATCAGCGCCAACAGCGGTTCGTGGGGGCGTTTGGTCTGCTGGTGCTGCCATTGGACTTCGATGTGATACAGCGCCGCCGCCAAACCGCCGAGCAAGATCGACAGTCGCGCCTTTTCGTCCGACTGCGGCGAGATGCCCCA
The DNA here is from genome assembly GCA_964420595.1 of uncultured bacterium. Lineage (GTDB taxonomy): Bacteria > Cyanobacteriota > Cyanobacteriia > Cyanobacteriales > Geitlerinemataceae > CAYQUF01. Next base: position 1,770 of record CAYQUF010000163.1, on the reverse strand, counting down.
CAGCGGCGATCCGAGCAAGGTGACGCCGAAGCAGCGATCCTTGTAGCGCAAGGGAAAAATAATCGTGCCCTGAATGTCGATCTGTTGGGCGATGCGCCGCCATTCCCCCGCTCGCATTTCTTCGCGCAAATCCGGGACGCCCAGGGGTTTTTGCTGGATCACCACTTGTTCGAGCAGGTCGCCGGGGTTGAGGTTGAAGCGTTGGGTAATAAACTGGCGATTTCCTTTGGGCGAGACTCCCCCTTTGCCCAACATGCGGTGATCCAGGCGATCGTACAGTCCGAGCCAAATCAGGGGATAGTCGAACTCCTCTTGCAAATAGGCGATCGTCGTTTCGATTAAAACGTCAATATTATTTTCTTCCCGGAGACTCTGAAGCGTGCGTCCGAGGGCAACGAGTTGTTTTCCGTAGGCGGTTGGCTGTCTCTGCTGACCCATGTCTATTAAAGTAGTCGTTGCACACTTGCACGTATGGGGTTCGATCCGTGGATCTTTATCGCACCGCCGTTCGTCCGATTTTATTTTCTGGCTTCCGAGCCGATCCCGAATGGTTGCATCGCCAGACCATGCAACTGCTCTCGTGGCTCGGCGAGGGCGAGACCGACCGTTCCAACACTCGGTGGTGGGATCGTCCGTCGGTGCGAAACGGACTGCGCCAACGACTGCAACGCTGGTACTGCGTCAGAGACGATCGCCTCGAGCAAACCCGATGGGGCATCGAGTTCCCGAATCCGTTGGGGTTAGCCGCTGGATTCGATAAGGATGGCACCGCCGCTGGGGCGTGGGAGTCCCTCGGGTTTGGGTTTGCAGAACTCGGCACGGTCACCCGATACGCCCAACCGGGGAATCCCCGTCCCCGCATGTTTCGCCTGCTCGCCGATCGAGCGGCACTCAATCGCATGGGATTCAACAATCGCGGGGCTGCCACGATGGCATCCGAACTGCAACGGGCAACGCCCTCTATCCCGATCGGGATTAATCTGGGTAAATCTAAGGTAACACCGCTTGAGGACGCTGCTGCCGACTACCGAGAGAGTTTTCGACTGCTCGCCGACCGGGGAGATTATTTTGTCGTTAATGTTTCGTCTCCCAACACGCCAGGCTTGCGATCGCTCCAAGCTGCCGACCGACTGGATCCGATTTTGACGGCATTGCAAAGGTCGAACCAAGGGTACAAGCCTATTTTAGTGAAGATTTCGCCGGATTTGGATTGGGAGGCGATCGCGGCAGTTCTCGATCGCGTCAAAACCTACCAACTCGACGGCATTATCGCCACCAATACCACCATTGGTCGCGACGGACTCACCACGAAATTTCTCGAAGCCACCGGTCGTTCGGTCACCGAGGAAGCCGGGGGATTGAGCGGTGCCCCCCTGAAGGCGCGATCGACCCAAGTGATTCGGTTCATTTGGCAGCAAACCCACGGTCAGTTGCCCATTATCGGCACGGGGGGCATTTTTACCGCCGAAGATGCTTGGGAGAAGATTGTCGCCGGAGCTTGCCTGCTCGAAGTTTATACGGGATTGGTCTACGAAGGACCGCTATTAGTCCGTCGCGTGCTAGAAGGATTGCTGCAAAAGTTGGAAGCACGGGGATTGTCGAATATTGCCGAAGCGGTGGGGTTGGAGGGAGATAGGGAGATAGGGGGATGAGGAGAACATTGACCTGTAGGGACAGTTCGCGAACCGCCCAAACTTCATCGGAAATCCGGCGAATAACTTCCACACTCCCAACCGTAGGGTGGGAATTGCCGATCGCTTGACCATGGAG
>CAYQUF010000162.1:0-10601 GCA_964420595.1 uncultured bacterium | reverse complement strand
GCTATTGTAATCTTTGATTCAATAGCGGTAGTTCACTTCGATCCTCCGGTTTTGGATTGTAATCCCCACCAAGCTCTCGCACACCACGATCGCTCCCGTTGGAAACAAAATCGCGCCCAACAGGCACAATAAAGACATATCGAGCCTGTCTTTGAGGGAGTCTACCCATGTCCCAAATGCGTCGATGGATATCCTTGCTCGCCAGCGTAGGAGTCAGTGGGATCGCGATCGCCGCGATCGCATCCGCCGCCAACACGACCCCTGCCGAATCGAGAACGCTAGCTCAATATCGCAGTGCGGGGGCATACTTTCAACGCGCCATGGCACTGATGAGCCAAGGGGATTACCGGGGAGCAGAAGCAGCACTGCAACAGGTCATCCGACTCGATCCCCAGGATGCCGAAGCCTACAACAATCTAGGACTGGTCTTCCAAGCACAGGGGCGCATTCAAGAGGCGATTGGGGCGTACGAACGCGCCACCACCCTCGATAGCGACTACGGCGAAGCTTACAACAACCTCGGCGTCTTGCTGAAGCAACAGGGGCAAACCGAGGCGGCGATGGGGGCGTACCGTCGAGCCATTCGCGCCAACTCCCGACTGGCGGAGGCGCACTACAACCTGGGACTGGTACTGTACGAACAAGGCGAATACGAAGCCGCTGAAGACGAGTTTGAAGATGCGGTGCGCGACAGCGAAGGACTCGCGCCGGCGTACAATAACTTGGGGATGGCGCGGCTGGCGCAGGATGAACTCTCCGACGCGATCGAGGCATTCCGAGAAGCCATTGCCCTCGATCCGACTCTGGTGTCGGCGCACGCCAATTTGGGACACGCTTTAGAACGCCAGGGGATGAGTTCCGAGGCGATCGTGGCGTTGGAACAGGCGCTGCAACTGCGACCCGATTTACCCGCCGCTTACAACAGTCTCGGCAATGCCTATCTGGCGCAAGGGAACCTCGACCAGGCGATCGCGGCGTATCGAAATGCCTTGGACGTGCAGCCGAATTTCGCTCAAGCCTATTTGGGACTCGGCGATGCCTACGCTCAAAAAGGTCAAATCGAACCCGCCGCCGAAGCCTATCGCGAAGCCATTCGCTACCGCCCTCAAATTCGCGAAGAGTATCGCGGCAACTATGCCGAAGCCAATTATAAACTCGGTCGGGCGCTGGCGCGACAGGGCAATTTAGAAGCGGCGATCGACCAGTTTCAAACGGCGTTGGTATTGCGTCCCGATTGGGCACCCGCGCACGTCGGGTTGGGAGATGCCTTCGCGCAACGGGGACAGTACGCCTCGGCGATTGCGGCTTACGAACACGCCATCCGCCACGATCCCGAGTCGGCGCGCGCTTACAACCAACTGGGCGAAGCTTATGCCAATGTCGGACGGTTAGATGCGGCGATCGAGGCTTGGAAAACCGCCGTCGAGATCGATCCCGATTATTCGGACGCCTATAACAATTTGGGCGGGACGTTGCCCCAACGGCGCTATTGAATTGGCAGGCGATCGATATCTTTATTGGAGCCGACAACGACCATTGCCGATTCGGGGTGTAGGGGGGTGTTGGGGTTGGGATTGATCTCGAACTTGCGATCGTGACTCACGGCAATCACGGTGATGCCATAGCGCGATCGCAATTCTAGTTCGGCGAGGGTTTTGCCGTGAAACTGTTCGGGAATGGCAACTTCGACAATGCTGTGATCCGGATCCAGTTCGAACTGATCGATAATGCTGGGTCGGGTGAGCTGTCGTGCCAGTTCGCACCCCATTTCTCGCTCGGGAAAAATGACGCGATCGGCACCGACTTTTTGCAAGAGTTTCATGTGAATGTCGGAGGAGGCTTTGGCAATAATGGTTTCGACGCCCCCTTCTTTTAAATTGAGGGTGGTGATGATGCTTTCGGCTAAATAATTGCCTATTGAGACAATTGCCGTGTCGAATTCAAACAATCCCGACTTTCGCAAGGCGATGGGATCGGTGGAATCGAGGCGAATGGCGTGGGCGGCAATTTCGTCGTTGAGTGCCTGATTGACTCGCTTTTCATCGCGATCGACCGCTAGCACTTCGTATCGCAAACTGTTGAGTGTCGAACAGACTGCGCGACCGAAGCGTCCCAATCCGACTACGGCAAATTGCTGATTTTCTTCGCGAAAACCACGTAAAAAGTTAAAAGACGATAGATTCACAGGTCTTGATTGCGAAATTGCAAGATATCGGACAGTTGTATTGTCCTCGATACGCGCTAGCCAATCAACAAATCCTCTTCGGGATAATCGACCAAGCTGGGAGACGGATCGCCTAAAAGTGCCGACATCAGCAGCAGCACGCCGACTCGACCGATATACATCGTCGCGATGATAATCAGCTTTCCCCACACCGACAGTTGCGCGGTAATCCCCATCGACAGTCCCACGGTGGCAAATGCAGATACCACTTCAAACAGGATTTGGATGAATTCTAACTGCGGGTCGCTGAGGGCGACTAAAATGGTTGCGATAATGACCGTTACCACTGACCCCACCACGACGCCGACTGACTTCATCACCAACTCCACCGGAATTTGACGTTGGTAGCAGAGGACTTCGTCCCGTCCCTGCAACACGGATTTGGTACAGCTGACCAGGACGCGCAAGGTGGTGGTTTTAATCCCGCCTCCGGTACTACCGGGACTGGCGCCGACAAACATAAAGGCGATGGTGATAAACAATCCGGCGGTGGTCATCGTGCCGATATCGATGCTGTTAAATCCGGCGGTGCGGGTGGTGACGGACTGGAACCAAGCGGCGAGGAGTTTGCTATTCCAGGCGAAGCGACCGAGGGTATTGGGATTGTTAAATTCGGTCGAATAAAAGGCGATGGTTCCTAACAGTAATAGGACGACGGTGGTACTGAGGGTGATGCGAAAGTGTAAGGACGGGCGAAATCGCCGGGCGTTTTTGAACAGGCGATCGCGTCCGAAGGAATAGATATCCATAATGGTTTGATAGCCGATGCCGCCGAAGATAATTAAGACGGTAATGACGATATTCATCAGGGGCGATCGCGCGTAGCCCATCAAACTATTGGAAAATAGGCTAAATCCGGCATTGTTAAAGGCGCTGATGCTATGAAAGATCGCTTGCCAGATTGCTTGCGATCCGCTAAATCGCTGGCGAAATTCGAGGATGAGCAGAAACACGCCCGTCAGCTCGAATAGCAGGGTGGTGGCGACGATCGATTTGACCAATTGCACCACGCCAGACATTCCCGGCGTGTCGAGAGATTGCTGGATGGCGAGCTTTTCTCGCAGGCGAAATTTGCGACCGACCAATAAGAGTAAAAAGGTGGTGGCGCTCATGTAACCCAAACCACCCACTTGAATTAAGAGCAGGATAATCAGTTGTCCGAATCCTGAATAATAGCTGCCCGTATCCACCACGATCAATCCCGTCACGCAGGTGGCGGAGGTGGCGGTAAATAGGGCGGTAATCGGATCGCTCCAAGTGCCGTCTGCGGTGGAAAATGGCAGCCACAGCAAGATCGTTCCGATCGCGATCGCGCCGATAAATCCCAGACAAATTGTTCGAGGAACTGTCATGCCAGAGTCGCGTTGGGGCACTTGTCTTTTTAATGTAGGGCAACAATCGAGATGGTACGCTAATTGCGACCTCAAATCGATGCCATTGGCTCATGAGTGCGACCCTATTCGAGCAAATCCAACAGTTTTACGATAGCTCCAGCGCCCTGTGGGAACGGGTTTGGGGCGAACACATGCATCACGGCTACTACGGCGAAAACGGCGATCGCCCTCTGGAGCGGCGACAGGCGCAAATCGAGACGATCGAACGGCTGCTCGAATGGGGCGGCGAAATTCCCTCGAACGGTCGCTGGTTGGACGTGGGATGCGGGATTGGCGGAAGCACGCTCTATCTGGCGCAAAAATTTGCCATCGACGCCGTTGGCATTACCCTGAGTCCCTATCAAGCCAAACGAGCCGGGGAACGGGCGCAAGCGGCGCAATTGGGCGATCGGGTGCAGTTTCAGGTCGCCAATGCCCTGGAAATGCCGTTTCCCGACGCTTCGTTCGACCTGGTGTGGTCCCTCGAAAGCGGCGAGCATATGCCTCACAAGCGCAAATTCTTACAAGAATGCGATCGGGTATTGAAACCGGGGGGCGTGTTGTTGATGGCGACTTGGTGCCATCGTCCCGTTGTCCCACCGCACCCGCCTTTGACAGCGAGGGAACACCAACACCTGTCGCAGATTTATCGGGTGTATCGCTTACCTTACGTCATTTCGCTGCCCCAATACGAGGCGATCGCCCGGGAGGTGGGGTTGAGCGAGCTGCGCACGGCGGATTGGTCGCAGGCGGTTGCGCCGTTTTGGGATAAAGTCATCGAGTCGGCGTTCGATCCCGTGGCAATTTTCTGGCTGCTGCTGTCGGGACCGGCGACGATTGAAGGGGCGCTGTCTCTGGATTTGATGCGCGAGGGCTATCGCAGCGGATTGATTCGATTCGGGCTATTGCGCGGGATTCGCCCGATTGGAGGAGGTGCGACGGACACTCGAACGGCATAAGATCGTCAATAATTGCAAGAGTGACTTGCCCGTTCGGTTTTGGCTGGGACGATTCATGCAGTATCGACAACAGTTTCGGTGGGTTCTGATGCTATTGGTGGGGCTATCGATCGCCGGATGTCCCTCCCAATCGGACGATCGCCAACCTCCCGCGACCCCATCGCCACAACCGTCGGTTTCGCCGGTGGAGGTCGTTCCGTCTCAGTCAGATTTATCAATACAATCGACTTACTCGATGGGAGAGGAAATCCTCTATCGAGACGAACTCGGGAGTTACGCGCGGATTCGAGTCACCGGAACGCGGGCGATCTCGGGCAAAGATACCGTGCGCCAACCGCAGTCGGGAAATCGATGGCTGGCGGTGTCGCTCGAAATTGCCAATCGGGGCGATCGCGCGTTTATCGTCACCTTCGAGCAAATGAAGCTCGCCGATCGCCAGGGTCGGATTTACGAGCAAAGTTTGGTGGCGCAATCGACCTTAGCGCAACAACTCCAGCCGATTCCTACCGGACAGGTCGTCACTGGAGAGGTGGCGTTCGAGTTCCCCAAGGACGCGAAGGCGGCGAAGTTGGTGTACGATCCCCTCGACGGCAGTTGCGAATCGCACGATAATTCTCTCTCCAAATTTTACCCATGCGATCGGTTTCCGGCGATCGTGAAATTGGACCCGAAATAACAAGATAGCCATTGAAAAATATAGACAATTATCCTTATTTGCGAGGGAGCGATCGCCCCGATCGTGATGTGGTTGACGCTTGGTCTGGGTCGTGGTAAGATTCCGGGACTGCAAAGCGATCGCTATGCGAGTCTCGATCTTTTATATCTTTGACTTAAAATTTATAAATTTGGATCGAAATCAATATTCTGAGATAACAGTTTTAATTTAAGATCGCCAAAAGTATGAATGAAGTCAACCCCTCTTCCCAACCCAATCTGACTTCAATCGATCTGGGGTCAGTGAGCAGTCAAACCCTCGTCACTGAATTAAAACGGCGTTTGGAGACGAGCGAGACGCGATCGCTTCATCTCAATTCTTCGACGGCTCAGTCTCAATCGACCCGACATAACGTTCAAACGCTTCAGACATTAATTGTCTTAATTCCCTTGTTTAATGATTGGGAAGTTTTAGAGCAACTTTTATTCCTACTCGATGAAGTCGATTTACCCACATCGACACGCTTGGAAATTGTCGTGGTCGATGATTATTCCAGCGATTCCATGCTCCCGTCGCTGGGTCAGCAAGACTACCGCCAAATTGCCAAAGTCAGCGTTTTGCGCTTGCGTCGCAACCTCGGACACCAACGGGCGATCGCGATCGGTCTGTCTTACCTGCACCAGCATTTTAACCCAGATTGGGTGGTCGTGATGGATAGTGACGGCGAAGATAATCCGTTTGAAATTACCAGACTCCTAGAAGTCTCCCATAAAGTGGATCACTCGAAAATTATTTTTGCACGACGCAGCAAGCGATCGGAAGGAAGCGTATTTAAAGTCTTTTACTATCTCTATCGCAGCCTTTACCATTTTTTAGTCGGACGAGAAATTCGGGTGGGTAATTTTAGTTTGCTCCCCGCTCATCTGCTCAAAAATATTGTAGTTATTTCCGAAATCTGGAACCACTATTCGGCGGGATTGCGGCGATCGCGCTTTCCCTATCTCGAAGTCGATATTCCGCGCGCGAGACGACTAGCCGGTCAGCCTAAGATGAACTTAGTGTCGTTGGTTACCCACGGGTTGAGTTCGATCGCGGTTTATGGCGATATTGTCGGGACTAGAATTCTGTTGAGTATTTCGATTCTGTTGGTTCTATTTTGTATTGCGCTGATTGGCGTCCTCGCCATTAAATTCTTCACTGACTTAGCGATTCCCGGTTGGACAACCTATGCAGTTGGATTGCTCGTTATTTCGTGCTTCCAGCTCATCTTGCTCGGAACGATTTTCAGTATGTTGATTTTATCGACCCGCAATCAATTTAACTTCATTCCCGCTAGAGACTATCAATACTATGTCGATTCGTTTCGCGAGATAAAATCATGAGTCAGTATTCCTATGTAGGTTCGGAGCTAGAACTATTCGCCGGTGCGAGAAACTGGAAAAACTATCTTGGAGCGCTCCTCAAACCGCACTTAAACGGCAATATTTTGGAAGTGGGAGCTGGGATCGGAAGTAATACCCGTCTTTTTCACCGTCCTCAATCCCATCATTGGGTGTGTTTGGAACCCGATCGCGATCTGTTTCAATCGTTGAAAGCAACCATCCAATCCTATCAAAATTGCGATGCGGTTTGTGGAACGCTTGACGATTTAGATCGGAATTGCAAGTTTGACTGCATTCTCTATATTGATGTTTTAGAGCATATCGAAGGCGATGGCGAGGAAGTTTTGAAGGCGATCGATCGCTTAAAATATGGAGGGAAATTAATTATTGTCGGTCCGGCTCATCAGTGGTTGTTTACGCCATTTGACGAAGCGATCGGGCATTATCGTCGTTATACTAAATCGATGGTTCGAGAGCTAATTCCCGTTCACTTCAATACGATCCAGTTAAACTATTTAGATTGTGTTGGGTTGTGTGCGAGTTTGGCAAACAAACTCATCTTAAAGCAAAGTCAGCCGTCCGTACGACAAATTCAAACCTGGGATCGCCTCATGGTTCCTCTCTCGAAGACAATCGATCCGCTGTTAGGCTACAATCTCGGCAAATCTATTCTATTTATCGGGCAAAAAAATATCGATTGAGGTTCGATCCAGTGTTCCAAACCAAATTTAAACTGTCTTCGTTCTCGTTTGCTCTACTGACAGTTTTACCCGCTCTAGTATTAGGGATTTTAATTATCCGTTATGGCGTTAACGTTCCATTTGGAGATCAATGGGACTCGCCAGGATTCGCGATCGCGGCGTTGGAGCAAGGAACGCTCTCGTTTCAAGGTTTAATTGCCCAACATAACGAAAGTCGCTTGTTGTTTCCTCGTTTATTATTTTTAGGACTCGCTCAAATTACAAATTGGAATGTTAAGTACGAGATGTTAGTGAGTTTAGCACTAGCTTGTTTCGTATCTTTTAACCTCTATCGTTTGATGGGAAAAACGCTCGATTTGAAGCAAGCTTCAGCAATTTTAAGTTTATTCTTAATGAATTTGTTAATCTTTTCGCCCATACAGTACGAGAACTGGCTGTGGGGAATTCAGATCGTCGTGTTTACGCCAATTGCGTGTTTGACAACAGTAATTATATTGGCGTACTCGCGATTGAATCGCTGGTTAAAATTTATTGGTGGTGCGATGCTCGCCACAGTTAGCACGTTTTCATATGCAAACGGCTTGCTCTGCTGGATGGGAGCCGTTCCGGTATTTGTATTAGATCGCTATTGGAATCGGCGATCGCGCAGTTACTATTTAATTGGCGGTTGGATCGCGGCGTGTGTTGCCAATCTCGCCTTGTACTTTCACGACTACGTTAAACCGGACAGTTCGCCGACTTTAGAATACGGCTTACAGCATCCTTGGCAAGTTATTCGATATTTTTTCTGTTTCTTAGGCGCCCCACTGGGATCGTGGTCTAGAACCCATCAAGTTCCAATTTCAATGGGACTGGGTTGTCTTATTTTTGTGTTATTTGTTAGTCTCTGTGTCTATATTTTTGGAATCGATCGCGATTTAAAACTCATCGACCGCTCGGTTGGGTGGCTGACCATTGCCGCTTATACCCTCATTTCGGCGTTAGTGACGAGCATCGGTCGCGCGGGAGCGGGATTTATCGAGCAATCCCTATCGTCGAAATACACGACCTTTTCGTCCTATCTCATTATCGCCTTAATTCCTTTAACCGCGATCGTCTTTCGTCGAATTTGCGATCGCTACTCCTTTACCTTGCAACGCTGGATCGCGCGCGGTCGAATTCTTATCGCCACCGGACTGATTCTCCTATTTATTCCAATTTACGATTATTCCATCGGACAAATGCGAGAAATGTATTTCTCTCGCTTGCAAGGCAAAACCTGCTTGACATTTATCAATATCGCTCCCGATAACGATTGCTTAAAATCCAATGTATTTTCCGGATTTATGCATATTTCTAAAAATCCAGATTTGAAAGAACGGTTGTTTCGTCACGCTCGACTCTTCGATCGCCTGAACTTCTTACAACCGAAATTAATTCAAACCAAAAGTTTAACTCCCTTTATCGCTCCCCGTCCCAACCCCGAAGACACTCATGGATGGTTTGACGGAATCGCTCCCGTTCAAGGCGATCGCTATTTAGCGTGGGGATGGTCGCTTTTACCCGGAACCAATCGACCGTCAGATGGCGTCATTCTCACCTACGATAGCGATCGCGGCGAACCAATCGTTTTTGCCGTTTCCCACCGTCATACCAACCGCTCCGATGTGGCGCGTACCAAACAAACGCCATTCGGACGCTGGGTGGGTTGGGAAGCCAACTTTAAAGCCCAAGATTTGCCCGATCGCTCGGTTATTATTAAAGCATGGGCGTTTGACAATCGCCATCGCCAAGCCTTTTATATTGGCACTATCCCGCCATTTGACAACTCAAACCCTTCCTTGCCATCGTAGAGACATCCGGATTGAAGGCGATCGCAATTGTAGTCGCCTCAATAACGAACCATTTAGGAGGGCGATCGTGGAGCGAGACGTACAAGGAATTCCCGGTTTACCCGACTTAACCCATCCCCAAGAATTAATCCAATTCGGAACACAACTGCTCGATTCTTTCCTAACGCTAGCCTTTCTCGTCGCCGCATTGGGAATCGCGATCGCTTTAGTCGGTTTTTCACTCCACCGCAACGAACGCCAGCGAGAACAATTTCTCGGCGAATGGACGACTCGCTATTCAGCAATATTGCGATCGCTCCTCCACGGTAGCCTTATTTTAGCGATGCTCGTCGGCGGATTTTTTCTCTGTTCGACTCTCGCCAATCGCTATCACCATTGGGAACAAGCCACAGTTGCCCAAATTGCTCGCAACGTCGCGGGAGAACGGTTCCAACAAAACGCTCCCACGGCGCAATATCTCGAAGAACAACCTTATACGGTGTATCGACAAGTTGACGACGAATACGTCCAAGTGCAAGAAACCCGTCAAGTCAACCGCACCGTCGCAATTGCCAGTTCCACTGTAGACGTAACCCTAGAACCCGTCCGCAACCTCGCCAACCGCAACGATAATTATTGGATCGACTTCGCCGCCACTTACGACGTTCAAAATCCCCTGTCCGACCCCAAACAAATTTTCTTCAACTTCACGCCACCTTACGGTTATTCCCTGTTGCAAAACTTGCGAATCGAACGCGCGGGGGAACGCCTCGAACCGAGCAATCCTGGCGAATACCGTTTTCCCACCCAACTCGATCCCGGCGAATCGCAACAGTTTCAGGTCACCTATCAGGCGCAAGGAGAGCCTCGCTGGGTCTACGACGCTCGCGGACAACTGCTTTCGGACTTTCGCCTCCGGGTCGCCGCCAACTTCCCCAACGCCGATTTTGCCAGCGGAATCGTTCCGACCCAAATTGAGGTGAAACGGGACGGAACGGTATTTAATTGGGTGTTTGAAGATAACGTGTCGGTGAAAAATCCCTTTGGCGTATTTACTGCAACTGAAACTGTATCCAATACTGGCGTAATTCCGCAACTGCTCTTACTCGCACCCGGTTTGTTTTTGTGGTGGTTGCTATTGTTATACCTAACGCTGGGACTGGATTGGCGCAATGTTGTCACGATTGGAGGATTGTTTTTTGCTGGATTGCTGGCGCTAACCTATTTCAGTCGTATCGCCGACGCTTCCCTGGCGTGGGTGGGAATTTCGGTCTTGCTGTTGGCAATGGTGTGGGGATTGGGAACGCACCGGCGAGATTCTTTAGCGGCAATTATTAGCACGATCGCCGGTTTTATTGTTCCCGTATTTGGGTTTCTCGTTCCCTATACTGGAGCGACCTTAAGTTTAGCTGGTTTGCTATCAGTGGGTTGGCTAGTCGTGTATCAGTGGTATGGAGTCGGAAAAGTCGCTTCGTCAGACGAGCAGTAGTTCGTAG
>CAYQUF010000161.1:0-10695 GCA_964420595.1 uncultured bacterium | reverse complement strand
TCCTCAAATATAATTCAAATTATATCGAAATGGCTGAAACCGCGCAAGTCCGTCTCGCAAATAGGAATAATTCTCAGTCAAAATCCCGCCAAAACACCCAAATGATAACAATCTCTAAACAATCTACCAACCTTCAATAACCCTAACCTGTTACCCAATCCCCTATTCCACCAAATTCCAAACCCGAACCCGTCCGTCCTCACCCCCACTCACCAACTGACGACCGTCCGGACGAAACGCCACCGATCGCACCGCATCCGAACCGCTTTCTAACGTTTGCACCACCTCCCCCTGCGGTACCCTCCAAACCTCGATCGTGCCGTCATCGCTACCACTGACCAGCCGAGTTCCATCCGGCGAAAACGCCACCGATCGCACCACCGCTGAATGCCCCGTCAGCGTTTGAAATGGCTCGCTTTCACCCATCCGCCACAACCGAATCGTTGCATCCTCGCTGCCGCTGGCAAACGTGCGTCCGTCCGGACTAATCGCGATCGCCCAAACCGTACTCTCGTGTCCCGTGCGACTGGCTTTGGGTTTGGTTTCTCCAATCTGCCACAACTTAATGCTGCGATCCGACAATCCACCGCCGCTAATCAGGGTTTTGCCATCCGGACTCACCGCCACCGCGCAGACATCTGCCGAATGCGCCTCTAGAGTCTGGACTTCCGCCGTTGCGTCCAGCGACCAAATCTTAATCGTCTCGTCCCGGCTGCCGCTAATCAAGCGCTTTCCATCAGGAGTAAACGCCACCGACCACACGGTCGCCTCGTGTCCCGCCAACGTTTGTTGCAAGCCTCCCACGCGCAAATCCCAAATCTTAATCGTCCCGTCCCCGCTGCCGCTGGCGAGGAGTTGGCTGGCAGGGTCGAATGCCACTGAGGTCACGCCCTTTGCATGTCCGGGAAGGGGACGCAATAGTTGCTGGGTGCGCGCGTCCCAAATCTTAATCGTCCCGTTGTTGCTGCCGCTGGCGAAGAGATTTCCGTCGTAGCTGACGGCGACCGAGAGGACTTTATCGGCGTGTCCGGGAAGGGTGCTGTTGAGGTTGTTGGCGGTTAAGGGAACGGCGGGGGCGGGAGTTCGGGCATCGGCGGTGTCTAATTCGGGAGTAGATCGCGAGTTCCACTCGATCCCGATCGCGATTCCGGCAACCACCACTGCCGCCCCTAACAAGGCTCCCCACAGGGGGACGGGAAAGGGGAGCGAAATCCCCGTCATGGATTCGGGGTGCAAGCCATTCACGGCAGCTAAGGCTTCGGTGGCGTTGCTGTAACGCTGGTTGAAATCTCGGCGTACCATGGTCGAGATGAGATCGGCTAGTTTGGGACTGACGGAGACGCGATCGCGCCATCCTGCTTCCAAACTGCCCGCTTCGGCGATAATCCGATCGGGGGCAATGCCAGTTAGGGCTTGAATGGCGATCGCTCCGACGGCATAGATATCGCTGCTGAATTTGGGATGTCCTTCCAGTTGTTCGATGGGGGCGTATCCGGGGGTTCCGACGCCATCGGACGCGCCGATTCTTTTGATGCCGCCAAAGTCGATTAAGGCAATGCCGTCGGGTTTGCAGCGAATCAGGTGTTGCGGTTTGATGTCGCGGTGGATGACGTTTTGGCGGTGGACGGTGGCGAGGACTTCGAGGGTAGCGCGCAGCAGGTCGATGACTTCGGCTTCCGATCGCGGTTTGCCTGAAGCCAGTTCGCGATCGACCCTGGTGCCTTCGATATAATCTTGAACCAGATAGAATTGCCCGCTATCTTCAAAATTTGCCAGCAATCGCGGGATGCGATCGCACCGTCCCAAGCGATCGAGCAATTGCGCTTCCGTGTTGAACAGTCGTCGCGCCACTTGCAGCGTGTCGGGGTCGCGGTCTTTGGGGGTGAAGAACTTGACAACGCACCCTGGCGTTCCGGCGCGATCGCAATCTTCGGCTAAATAGGTTTCGCCAACACCGTCGCTACCCAGTAATTTCACAATTCGATAGCGCTGGTGTAGGGTTTGTCCGATATCTAAACTCATTAACGGCTAGGGGCGATCGCTTAGACTGAAATTATACCAGTGGATCGAACCGGGGAAGCAGGGGGCAAGGGTTTGGAGACCAAACCCCGACACGATTTCGCCATCTCCCTATTTCACCATCTCCCTATCTCCCTTTCCCAACAACGGTCGCAATCCATTCGCACCCGCAGCGATCGCCGATCCGTTATGCACCACCGTCGCCGCAATCGGATGCAATCCCACCGTCGTCGCCATCGAGAGTGCAGTCACATTCGGAATCACCGACAATTGCGTATTTTGACGAATAATTTGGCGAGTCTTGCATCCCATAGCGATCGCTCCCACGACATCTTGCAGGTCATCGTGCATTAACACCACATCCGCCGTTTCTCGCGCCACCTCCGATCCGTTTCCAAACGAAATCGAGACATCCGCACGAGCCAACGCCGCCGAATCGTTAATCCCGTCGCCCACAAACGCCACCGTTTTCCCCGATTCGCACAACTGCGCCACGAATTCCGCTTTCTGAGCGGGGAAGGCTTCGGCACAGACGCAATCGCCCGGAATTCCTAACTCGGCGGCTACCGCCATTGCCCGTCGTTGCCGATCGCCGGTGAGCATATACGTCTCGATCCCTTGACGCTGCAACTGTGCGATAACCTCGCGACTTTCCTCACGCGGCGGGTCGGTATAGCAAATCGCACCGATCGCCGCTCCCTCCCGCGCGATCCAAATTAGCGACATTCCTTTTAAGTGCGGGTAGCGTTGCAACAACGGGGCGCGATCGATCCCTTGTTTGCGCATGAAGCGATCGCTTCCCACCCAAATCGTTTCGCTGTCAATCTCGGCACAGACCCCCAACCCGACGCGATAGTCCCATTCCCCGCGCGGTAAGTCCGGAACTTGTTGGGAATCGGCATAACTGACGACCGCTTGCGCCACCGGATGGGTTAAATCCCGTTCTGCTGCGGCGGCGAGTGCCAAAACCCGCTGGGAATCTTCGCCCAAGGTCGCCACTTCTGCAATGGCTACTTCTCCTTGGGTCAGGGTTCCGGTTTTGTCGAAGACAATCGCATCCACATCCGCCAACTGCTCCAACGCGCGTCCGCTGCGAATTAAAATCCCCTGACGCGCCGCAGCCGTCAGCGCCGCCAAGACGCTGGTGGGAACCGACACCCGAATGCCAGTGACGAAATCGAGGGTGAGAATCGACGCCGCACGGGCTAAACTTCCCGTCGCCAAGAAGACTCCCGTGGAAACCAATAGCGCCGGGATAATCGCTTTATCTGCCAATTGCGCCGCGTAATTCTCCATGCGGGTATCGCCGAGGGGGGCATTTTGCACTAGCGCAATACTCTGTCCGGCGCGGGTGTCGTTCCCGGTTTGCTCGGTTAAAATCCGAATCTGACCTTCCCGTACTAACGTGGCGGCGTAAGCGGTATCTCCCGCCTCGCGAATCGCCGGAATTGACTCCCCGGTCAGCTTTTGCTCGTCGATGGCGGCTTTTCCGTCCAATATCCGTCCGTCTACGGGAATTCGTTCGCCGGGATAGACCAGCACCACGTCCCCCGGTTGCACCGATTCCACCGGAATTTGCTGCGCCGTACCATCCCGTTCGACTCGTGCCAATTGACCGAAGGCTTCCATTAAATCCAGGGTTTGGCGTTCGGTGGTGCGGGCGGTGCGATCGCGAATGGTATCGCCAATTTCGTGCAAGACTAAAATTAGGGAGGGAGTGAGGAGATTCCCTTGCAATAGCGTCAGGCTCAGCGCCGCGAAATCGAGGCAGTCGATGTTGAGGTGGCGTTGGCGCAAACTCTCAGCAGCGCGTTTGGCGACTGGTGCGATCGCCGCAACGATGGTTCCTCCGACGACTGTCACGGGAATGGGCAATCCTAACGCACTCCCTACCGCTAATAATGCCGCGATTGCCGGAAGTTTGAAACTCGATCCCTCGGCTTCTGGCGGTTCGGGATCCGCTTGCAGGGGAACCATGGTCGTCCCCGCCAATTGGATTAGGGTTTCGAGGCGATCGCGAATTTCGGTTTCCGGTAATTCCGTCCCCGCGTAGTGTACCGTCGCTGACATCGCCGCGCGGTTGACCCGTACCTGGGTGACGCCGGGATAAGTTTTCAACAGGGTTTGCAGGCATTGCGCGTAATCGGCATCGCATCCCAACCGGGGGACTCGGAATCGCATTCGACCTGGCGAGGAATGGACGAGGCAGAAGACGACTTCAGGTTGCGCTAGCAGGGATTGGGGAACGCGAGCCAGCGTGTTGCGTTTGACCGAGGTGCGTTGTAACTCGACCGACTCGCGATGGGATGCTAGTGTTGCAACCATGGTGTTCCTCCCGAACTTTAGAGTGCAACCCGACTCATTGACCCTGTCTCGTGGTGTATCGCGATTGAGGTTAAGTGTGGGTTAAAACTGCTTTCTTTATCAGTGTAAAACCTCGCGATCGCCTTGTCGCAATTTCTTAACGTTTCTCAGCATTTTGTCATTAAGGCGCGACTTATGTAATTCGTAAATTCCTTTCCCTGATTTGTTTACAGCGTTTTAGACTTGGAGTTTTCCTTGCTTGTTGACAATAAAATTCAGTTAGGAATTCAATTATTTTGTAAGCGAGCTGGATAAAGATTTTAAAGCCAACAAGCGATCCAGTATTTGAGCGATCGCCGGTTTGAAATCATCCCTCCCGACCCCCAGGCGATCGCCGACTGAGCTGATAAAAACTTGCAATAGCTTTCAGTTACCCGTTGCCTTTACTCCGATTCGCCAGATGGCGGCGTCACGTCCACCGTGCGAGCGCCTTCCTCTTCGGCAATTTCCGCTTGCGCCTCAGCCATTACGTCTTCAAACACTTCTCCCGCCTCGGCAAAAATCACCCGACCCTTCTCGTAGGCGCGAATCCCGGTTTTAATCGCCGCCTTCGCCAGCGGTCGGCTCGCTTTCGCCACCGCCGGAAGCACCACGGGAGCCAAAACCACCGCACCCAGTCCGAGGACGACCTTCTTACCGCCCACATCTTGAATCCAATTACCAATTTTCAGAGGCATAACCGTATCTCCTGAGAGTTCTCAACCGATAGCTTACCGCGAAGGAGAGGGGTTGGGGGGAGCGGGAGATGGGGAGAAGGGAGAGCGGGAGATAGGGAGAAACTTTGTCAGCTCTAACTCTCCTTTGTCGTGACGATGACAGACTTCAAAGTGTCGTCCTGTCAAATCTCCTCATCTCCCTATCTTCATTCCGCTTCCTCGCCACTGCATCTTGCAATTCCGGCGACAGCCAATGGTCGTATTGGGGATAAACGGGAAGGCGGCGCACCAACTGCCAGCCCGCCGGTGCTAAAATTTCTGCTAAGGCGCGATCGCGAGGATGGGGATAGTCGGGATTGACCTCGTCCTTCGGTCCGATTCCACCTAAATCGCGGGCACCCGAGTTCAAACATGCCAACAGCAAGTCCGGTTGCGCCACTAAATTGGGCGGAATTTGCAAAGCGATCGCTTCCGGTAAAATCTCGCGCGCCATTGCAATGGTTTCGGGCAATTGCCTAAGGTCAAACGAATTTTCCTGCCAACGTTGCTGGCTTCCGAGACTGTGGGGTTGTAAGATAACCTCTTGAATGTGACCCCATTTGTGGTGAATTCGGGCAATTTCTTCTAGGGTGTCCCGACGCTCCGTTTCGGTTTCGCCCAGTCCCAAGAGCAATCCCGTGGTGAAGGGAATGCCCAACTCTCCCGCCCATTCTAACTGTTGCGATCGCGCCGATGGCACTTTACTGGGCGCATGGCGGTGGACGGTATGGAGCAATCGCGGCGTCACCTGCTCCAGCATCAATCCCATCGAGACATTCACCTGTTTTAAGGCGCGCAGCTCTTCAAAACTCAACGGTCCGGCGTTCGTATGGGGCAAAAATCCCCACGCTAGCGATCGCTCGCACAACTGATAAATCCGCCGAAACCACGCCGGTCGCCGCCGACTTTGGGGGTGAACCTCGCCGCTGAGAATTAAAATTTCAATAACGCCCTTATCTTGCAGCGACGCCAACGCGCGATCGGCATCCGACAGCTCCAACCACGGACTCTGACGCGGATCGGTGCGAAAATTGCAATAACGGCACCGATTGAAGCACTCGTAGGTCGGCACCAGAGTATAGGCAGGCGAATAAGTGACAATACCGGACATGAACTACAACGACGCCCGAATCGTAAACGAATAATCGCCCCCCGGCTCCAGGCGGTAATCCCATTTTTCCAGAAACCGACCCAGCGGCTCTTGAATTAAGGCACGTCCGCGAGAAGGAGCGATCGCCAGTTGACCTTGGGGAAACCGCCATTGAAACTCCCAGGAAAAATCCCCCGCCGTGACTTCCCCTTCCAGGGTTCCCTGTTGCCACGATTGGTCGGTAATGCGGATGTGGGCTGTGGTCTTGGGCAAACGGTTCGCACTCACGCCAAGCTCAGGTAACGACACGATTATTGTATAGACTCATCGCTTTTTCGACACCGTCTCGCAAGCTGGTTTCGATCGCATCGAGTGCCAAGTTCAGCACCTCGGGGACGATTTTGGCTTCTTGGGGCGAAAATTTCCCCAACACGTGAGACACGGTATCGGTGTCGCTAGCTCCATCGTCCGGTTTGCCAATTCCAATCCGCAAGCGGGGAAATTCCTGAGTCCCCAAATGGGAAATCGTCGATTTCATCCCGTTGTGACCTCCCGCCGATCCCGACAGCCGCAAGCGAATTCGTCCCAGAGGCAAGTCCATGTCGTCGTAGACCACCATCACCGATTCGGGGGGAAGCTTGTACCAGTCCAACACCGCTCGAATCGCCTGTCCGGATCGATTCATATAGGTGGAAGGTTCGAGCAAGCGGACTTTATCGCTCCCTGCAACGCGACCTTCCCCGAACGACCCTTTAAATTTGCGGTGGTCCGACAGGGAAATTTGCCAGGATTGCGCCAGGCGGTCCACAACCATAAAGCCGATATTGTGGCGGGTGTGTTCGTATTTGGGTTCGGGATTGCCCAAACCGACGATTAACTGGGGGATGACGAGAGCGGTCGAAGTGGAATTTGCGGTCATGGCGATGGCAAACTTGGGGACTATCCGGGTTGAGATTCTCCAGTGGTGGCTTCTTCGGTTTCTCGTGCTTGGGGAGCCGCACTTTTGGCGGGGTCGCTAGCGGACTGTTCCGGTTGTTTTCCTTCCTCGATTTGGCGAGATTCCCGTTGAAATTCTTGCTCGAATTCCCGCGAAGCATCTTGGAAGCCGCGAATGGCTTTCCCCAGGCTGCGTCCGATTTCGGGCAATTTTTTGGGTCCGAAGATCAGCAAGGCGATGACGAGAATAACCGCCATTTCCGGTAAGCCGATGCCAAAAATATTCATTGGAACTCTCCTGTGCAACTGATGGGGTCGTGCGTGCGGCAGGAACGGGAGGCAAGTCCCATTCCAATTTTCAGTATAAAAGCTGAAAAAAATCCCGGTCGAGCCGGGATTGCAATCTCATCACTGACAGCGATTCGGACTAACCGCCCAGGCTAGACCAATCGACATTCACGTTCTGGAGCAGCAGCGATTTGTTGTAGAGCTGCAAAATAATCAGCAAGAACACGAGGAATAGCACCATGAACGTGCCCATCAACGGCGTCGTTCCCCAACCGGGCGCAACTTTACCGTATTCGGAGTTCAGCGGTCTGAGCAGGTTGCCCAATGGAGTCTGTTGTGCCATACGTTACCTTCGTACAATCTCGACAGTAATTTTTAACATTTTGTAAAATTGTATAATACGAACGCTCAAAATAGAATTCGCCTATGGAACCTGCAACAGTTCTTATCATTTTTATCGCTGCCTTCATCGTGGCGATCGCCGCCTACTCGATCTATACTTCGTTCGGCCCGCCGTCGAAGCAATTAAGCGATCCCTTTGAAGATCACGAAGACTAGCATCGGTGGGGGATAGCCCCAGCGATCCAAAACCGATCGTGAAAACCGCCGCCGCAGTCAGCTCCGACAGCCGACCGCCTGGCGGCGAGCGATCGCCCGCAGAGCTAGTCGAAGTAGAACAGCGTCACGATTTTGCGGCGATCTTCAGCGTCTCGACAGGTTTGCAATAGGGTGTGGCTGTCGTGAAAGGCAAAGCAAATTAATTGCTGGCAGCGAGACACGATTTCCATATTGCACAGGGCGCTAGCTTCCGCGAGGGAGAGGCGATCGTTCCCCGGATTCGTGACCAGATGCATCACCTGTTCGAGTTGCTTGCGAGATTCGCGCGGCTGGCGTTCTAAGCTTTGGGGCAAAATGACAGTCAGCAAGTTGGCATCGGCTTGCATCGCCCCTCGAATCGCCGCCGCATTCGTCCCCGTCGCACCGGAGGTGATCAGGCGATTGCCACCTAAAACCAAGGCGTAACTCATCATCTCGATGAGATGTTGGTGGGTGATGGGAACGTGACGCGAACCCAACAAGGCAATTCGCTTGGAGCCAGTTTGCTGGATAGTTGCCAGCTCCTGTAAAAACGTATCTACCTTTTCAGTGGTATCGATGGATTGACTCAAAGCCTAGATGGGGCTGTACGGGACAACCTAGCTATTTTAGCAAACTGCCAGCACGTTGCAGTAGAAAAAACGAAAGATTTCGCGCTCTTTTTTAATCGGACGAACCAATTCCCGCCAATTCCAGACCGAGTCCGCTCATCAAGCGGGGGAAATCGAAGTATTTCGCCATCGACTGGCGGATGCACTCGACCTTCGACGGTTCGTGCAGGCGAACTTGTCCGAAGGCGCGATCGATGATTTCAACCGATTTGAGGGTATCCAAATCCACCGATATGACGGGAATTTCGGCTTCTTCAGCCCGTTCGAGTACCTTCGGCGGCGGATTCATGTGTCCGGTGAGAATCAGGCAATGGGTTGAGGTTTCCAATGCTGCCAGTTGGATATCGGTGCGATCGCCGCCGGTAACGATCGCCATGTTGCGGCTGCGTTGAAAGTATTTGACGGCTGAATTGACGCTCATGGCTCCAATTTGGAGGCTCTCGACCATCAAATCCAGGCGATCGCGACAGCAGAGAACTTGAGCCTCGAGTTTGACCACTAACTCTCGCACGCTGACGCTGCGGAGCAAGTCGTTGCGCGGCATCAAGCTCAATACGGCAATCCCTTGCGATTCCAAAAAGGGCGCGATCTGGGTTTGTACGGTATCGAAGCACTCGGCAGGAATGTCGTTAATCGCCACGCCAATCAGGCGATCGCCCAATCGCTGTTGCGCCGACAGCAGCGCGTCTACCAGCAGCACCGAATGAAACCGCGTCACTAACAGCACCGAAGCATCGGCAATATCGGCAATTTCTGACAGCGACAGTCCGAACAGGCTGCCCTCGTCGAGGGTTCCCGGTCCTTCGAGCAGAACTAGCTCCTCGCCAGCGTTCGCCAGCGCCTCGCGCATGGACTGGCGGTAGTCAACGGTATCGTCTTGGCGCAATCGCTTATCGATGGTTTGCGCGTCTAATGCCAACAGCGTTGGTTTGATGCGGTTGTCTGGCAAGTCCAAAATGTTGCCCAGCAACCGGACGTCTTCGTCTATGCCATCCGCTGAGTCTTGGCTGTAACAAGTGCCGAGCGGTTTTCCGTAGGCAATATCGACACCGTGCTTTTGGAATTCATAGGCTACCCCTAATGCGGTAGCAGACTTCCCACTATGGGATTCGGTAGATCCGATTAGCAAAGATTTCGCGGATTTTGGCACGCCCTCACTCCTAATCTCAACGATATGCGGGACTCGATCGCCAAGTCCCGACGTGGCTGTTTTCCCATTCTAGTCATCCATGTGCAAGAGCTTGCGATAAAAGGTGCGGGAAAAATCAATTGCACGGGTGCGCTTGTAATGAAACAGTAACTGGATTAAGTAGCTGACAAACTCAAAGTTGGCGAGGGTGACTTCGTAACTCAGCTCGGCATTGCCGTCGAATTGAAACCGACAGCGGGTGAGGTCGGCGGGGAGCGTCGAAACGTTCCAAGTAGCGACGAAGGGAATGTTTTTTCCCCCTTCGATTTGCCGTTCGCCTTCGAGGGATCCTCGACGATACAGCGCGATCGCGTGGGGGAGGGCATTTTTTTGATTGCCCTTGTAGTAAGGCGCGTACACTCCAATTTCGCGGTTGGAGGCAGGCTGTAATTTTTCTAAAGCTGTAGGTGCCATGAATTCAAGATTGTTCGGTCAATGGAACGGAAGCAACCGGCGCGCTTGCCGCTCGATCGGGAAACTCGCGCGCGTCGGAGCGATCGCCGCAGATCGCGCTAGTTTTGGCAGAATCGACCGCCGAATTGTCAGGAAATGATAACGACGCGGACTGGCGTGCCTACCCTTGCCCGAGCGCTGAGTGCAGCGATCTCATTTTGACACTGCCTGCGCCCGAGCGGCTATGTTGCGCGACGATGTCTGGGCAATGTCTCCTCCACCATTATTCCCAACCGAGATTGATTTCGAGCGCGAAGTTCGACTGAATCGTCGGGAGATGAGGGGATGAGGAGAGAGGGAGAACATTGGTCTGTAGGGGCAGTTCGCGAACTGCCCGAACCTCATGAATCGTGCCAACTTCACGAACCGCTCGGACTTCATCGAGAATTCGGCTCAGGACTTCACTACGTCATTCAACCCCAACCGTAGGGTGGGAATTGCCGATCGATTGAC
>CAYQUF010000160.1:0-10717 GCA_964420595.1 uncultured bacterium | reverse complement strand
GTGTGCCCAAACCTCCCCCGAGGGCAGCGAATTCGCCATCGCCATTCCCCTCAAACAACGATAAAATCTCGACCGAGTTCGGTGGCGCGTCCCCAACGCGGTACAATCTTCGGTGGTCTCGACGAAACTGGAGGATAGAACGGTTGGCTACTCGCGTCATACTCGTCCGTCACGGCAGAAGCAGCTATAACGCCCAAGGCAAAATCCAGGGTCGCTGCGACGAGTCAGTACTCACCGAAGAAGGTCGTCAATCGGCGTTGCGAGTGGCGGAGGCGTTAAAAGAGATCGACTTTGCCGCGCTCTACTCCAGTCCCCTACAGAGAGCCAAACAAACCGCCGATACCATCCACGGGGCGCTGCAACAGCCCTCGCTGCCATTGCAAGTGTCGCAGAACCTGCTCGAAATTGACTTACCCCTGTGGGAAAATCAGTTGCGCCAAACGGTTGTCGAGCGTTATGGGGAAGCCTACCGCACCTGGAAACAGCGTCCCCACGAATTTTATATGGAGGTTCCCGACAACGGCAGCACGAAGCGGCATTTTCCGGTCATCGCCCTGCGCGCGCAAGCCGAACTGTTCTGGGAAGAACTGCTCTCGCGTCACGAAGGCGAAACGGTGATGGTGGTGGCGCACAACGGCATTAACCGCTGCTTGCTCAGTACCGCCTTGGAGATTCCGGCGCAGTATTATCACAGCGTGCAACAATCTAACTGCGGCATCAGCGTGTTGAATTTCTCCGGTCTTTGGGGCGATTCGGTGCAACTGGAGTCGATGAACCTGCTGTCTCACGAAGGCAATCCCTTCCCGAAACCCCGCACCCCCCATCGCGGTCCTCGCCTGTTGCTGGTGCGCCACGGGGAAACCGAGTGGAATCGGGAATCGCGGTTCCAAGGGCAAATCGACGTACCGCTGAACGACACGGGACGGGAGCAGTCGCGGGGAGCGGCGAAGTTACTCGAATCGGTACCGTTGGATTTTGCCGTCACCAGTCCGATGTTGCGTCCGAAGGAAACGGCAGAAATTATTTTAGAACGCCATCCCAACGTGGAATTGCAACTCGACGACGGGTTGCGCGAAATCGGACACGGACTGTGGGAAGGCAAGTTGGAGTCGGAGATTCGGGAGGATTACGCCGATTTGCTCGATCGCTGGAAGAGCGCCCCGGAAACGGTGCAAATGCCGGAAGGAGAGAACTTGCAACAGGTTTGGGATCGCGCCATCGCCGCTTGGCATCAAATTGTCGAATCGGTTGATACGGGAGAACCCCAAACGGGTATTGTGGTGGGTCACGATGCAATTAATAAGGCAATTTTGTGCCACCTGTTCGGCTTCGAACCCAAGGACTTTTGGCGGTTCAAGCAGGGGAACGGGGCGGTCAGCGTCATCGACTATCCTGAAGGCGCGCAAGGTTTGCCGGTGTTGCAGGCGATGAATATTACCGGCGGCGTGCTGGACCGTACCGCAGCCGGGGCGCTCTAAATTTTGCCAACGTGCCGTGTCATGGCAAATTGACAAGGGGGAGACACCAAGAACTGCCATGAATCGCGAACTGCTCCAACAGGTCCGGGCGATCGATCCGGTGTCCGATACCGATCGCGTGGTTGACGTTCTCGTCGCCGAGGGGGTTATTGAGGCGATCGCGCCCGAACTCGACAATCTCCCTCCCGATACCGAAATCCGCGACGCTCGGGGCAAGATCCTGGCACCGGGATTGGTGGATCTCTACTCCACCGGGGGAGAACCGGGATTTGAGGAGCGCGAAACTTTCGAATCCCTGGCGCGATCGGCGACGGCTGGGGGAGTAACGCGCTTGACGCTCCTGCCACACCTCCATCCTCCCCTGGACAATCCGTCGGTGCTGTCGGGATTGCAACAATTGATTCCCCCCGATGCTCCCCTAAGCTGGCAATTTTGGGGTTCCCTGACTGTTGGCGCGGCGGGGGAGCAAATGGCGGAGTTGGCGGAGTTAGCCGCAGCGGGGGCGATTGGCTTTACGGACGGGAAACCGCTGGACAATCTCATGTTGGTGCGGCGATTGCTCGAATACGCCCAACCGCTAGGCAAACCGATCGCTCTGTGGGCGCGCGATCGCGCCTTGGTCGGCTCGGGGGTGATGCGCGAGGGTGCCGATTCGATTCAGTTGGGATTGCCTGGGGATCCGGCGATCTCGGAAACGGTGGCGTTGAGTGCCATTTTAGAGTGCGTGGCAGCCACGGGAACGGCGGTTCACCTGATGCGAGTTTCGACTGAAGCCGGGGTGAGTGCGATCCGAGGGGCGAAGGAGCGGGGGTTACCGGTGACGGCGAGTACGTCGTGGATGCATTTATTATTGGATACGCGAGCGATCGGCAGTTACGATCCGAATTTACGCCTCGATCCGCCTTTGGGCAATCCCAGCGATCGCCGAGCGTTGGTGGAGGGGGTGCGATCGGGAATTATAGACGCGATCGCCATCGATCATGCCCCCTATACCTATGAGGAGAAAACTGTGGCATTCGCCGAAGCCCCCCCAGGCGCGATCGGGTTGGAACTGGCATTACCGTTATTATGGCAACAATTAGTTAACTCGGGTGAAGTCAGCGCTCTCACCCTATGGCGATCGCTGAGTACCCGACCGGCGGAGTGCCTGCACCAGTCGCCGAGTTCTCTACAAGCCGGTCAAACTGCTGAAATGACGTTATTCGACCCCGAGCAAACCTGGACGGTGTCGGAAACTACCCTCGAATCGCGATCGCGCAATACCCCCTGGCTGCACCGCCAATTGACGGGTCGAGTCCTGCGCGTTTGGGGCGATCGGGACAGGGGATAACTGCCCTGCGAGAGGATAATATAATTTTTTTTTGGACAAACCTTAAGATTTTGTGAAAAAATTAAGGTTGTATGCTAGTTTATGCATCAAGCCACCTGTGCCCTAAACTTGACGTCACGGCGCTTAATGTGAAGATATCATGAGATTTTTATACTTATATTACACACATATCTTAACATTCATCCATGTTTGTTAAGATGGATATAAAGTTCGGTAAAAATACCGAAACGTTCT
Organism: uncultured bacterium; assembly: GCA_964420595.1. Lineage (GTDB taxonomy): Bacteria > Cyanobacteriota > Cyanobacteriia > Cyanobacteriales > Geitlerinemataceae > CAYQUF01. The sequence continues at coordinate 7,675 of CAYQUF010000160.1, read as the reverse complement.
GTTGTCAGTCCCGGTTTCAGTGGATATACTGAGAAGTAAGGTCAAAGAATTCGGGGGCACGATCTACCTCTACAGTCGAGAGCGATTGGGGTTAAGGGGATTATGGGCACCAGCCTAAAAATCATCAGTGCAGTCGCATTCGCCATTGGAATGCAATTCAGTTCGTCGGGCATTGCCAGTGCCGCACCCGTCGATACGACTGCGACGTGGAGCAATACCGCCCCGAGCGTCGGTCGGATCGAGTTGGAATCTTCCAAAGAGTACGAACCCGACATCGAGCCAGGCGTTCCAGAAGGCAGCGAAGGATCGGGAACGCGCTAATCGCCACTGCATGAGGGCGTGCGTTTGCCTATCAGCCTGCTTATTTTGCGCAACGAACTCAGTCAGATTCTGCTACAATCGCTACTGAACGCGATTATTCTGACGCAGGGGAAGGCGAGCCAAGCCACCAACGATTGTGTCGAATTAAAGTATGTCCTTGCCATTGCGATCGCGACTTGGGATAGTCTGCCCGGTAGTGACCGCCTCGGCTTTCGGTTCGAAACGCAGCACTTTTGAGAATTAACAGGGCGATCGCCAACAGATTGCGAGTCTCTCCCCACACCCGCAGGGGGCGATCGATCTGAGGTCGGTTGAAATCGACGGCGCGACCGGGTTCGAGGGATTGCAAGTAACGGCTGACGGGCAGGGCATTAAACCGAGCCTGCATCCGTTCGACCCGGGCGATCGTCTCGTCGAGGGTACTTTGCTGTCGCGAAATCCCCGCCCCCTGCCACATGGCGATCGGCAAATCGCGGCGCAGCGACTGAATCGTTTCCCATTGCGACGACCAATCGGCAAAAGGGCGATCGCCCGCGAGTTCCGGTTCCAATGGGGATGGAGTGACTTCGCGGCTCTCGGGCAATTGCAACTGCGCCAATTGCGCCCCGAACACCAAACATTCGAGTAGGGAATTGCTCGCCAGGCGGTTAGCCCCGTGAACCCCGGTACTGGCAGTTTCGCCGACAGCATACACCCCCGGAATCGAGGTTTGACCGTCGAGATCGGTGGCAATCCCCCCCATCCAGTAGTGGGCGGCGGGAGCGACGGGAACTGGTTCTTCAAACACGTCGATGCCCCAACGACGGCAGACGCGGATAATATTGGGAAAGCGGTGCCGAACGCGATCGCTTCCAATCGGGCGCAAGTCCAACCAGACCCGACCCGTCGTCGGATCGGCTCCCGTTTTTTGCAAATAGTGGAAAATAGCGCGACTGACCACATCGCGCGGGGCGAGATCCCCAGACGGGTGGTAGTCGAAGGCAAACCGATAGCCGCGATCGTCGATTAAATGTGCCCCTTCCCCCCGTACGGCTTCGCTGATCAAAAAACGGGGCGCGCCAGGAACGGTCAACGCCGTGGGATGAAACTGAAAAAATTCTAAATCTCGCAACACTCCCCCCGCTCGCCACGCCATCGCCACGCCATCGCCGGTACTGACCGAGGGATTGGTAGTTTGGGCGAACACCTGACCGCCGCCGCCAGTCGCCAGCACGATCGCGCCAGCCCGAATCCAACGCAGGCGACCGCCGTAAATAATGCTAATGCCCCGACACCGTCCCGAGTCTGCGTCCGACCACAGATCGATCGCGTTGGCGAGTGAGAGGACGCGAATGTTGGATCGCTCTCGGACTCGGGCGCTGAGGGTACTGACGACGGCGCGACCGGTGGTATCGGCGGCGTGGAGGACGCGGGGTTGGGAGTGAGCCGCTTCGAGGGTCAGGGCTAATTGATTGCCGTGGCGGTCGAAAGCAACGCCCAATTGCGCCAGCGATCGCACGCATTCGGGGGCGCGTTCGGCGAGGAACCGCACCGCCTCGAGATCGCACAATCCCGCCCCGGCTTTGAGGGTATCGTCCACGTGCAACTGGGGCGAATCTTCCGGCGCGATCGCCGCTGCCAATCCCCCTTGTGCCCAATCGCTGGCAGACAGGGGCAAATCGTCTTTCGTAATCAATCCCACCTGCAATTGTTCGGGCAAGCACAGGGCAGCATACATTCCAGCCGCCCCCGCACCCACCACGAGAACGTCAAAGCGATCGGGAAATTCAGAATTGGGCGAATCCACGATAAAAAAATAGCCCCTCGTACAGTAGCAGAACCCGGCGGTTCTAACTATAAGAGTACTTTAGAAGGGGCTAACTGGATTATTTTAAAGGGAAACAATCGAATCGCTCGATTGCCAATTAATCGTAAACGCCGTTGTTAATTCGGTCGTCTCCTTCAGTAAAGGAGTTGGACTGTTCGGTAACCGTGAAGTTCTCGAGGTTGGCTTGCAGGATTTCCTTTTCGCGATCGCTCAGTCCCGGCATATCCATCACGTCTTCCACCTTGTCGAAGGGGGCGTTTTTGATGATTTTGCGGGCTAAGGTCGGATATAACCCTCGATAGTCCACGAACGACCGCATGTTGGCGTTGTTCAAATCCAGCTTCTTACCGTACTCGGTTTCGAGCTTGGCATCGATGGGATTTTGCAGGGGCGTATTGCCTTCAGCCATAACCGGCTGCGCGGTCCCCAACCAAAACAGACAACCGACCAACAGGCAAACAGCCGTCAATAATCGCATCAACCTTCTCATCGACCGACTTTCCTCTCTCATACACATAGCTTATAAAAATATTAGCATTTCTTGATAGACTGTCGTCTATGAAAATCGGCAACATTGGAGATTGCTATCTATTCGCCTTGTTGCAAAAACCGATTTAAATTTTCAAACGAGGTTGCATAGGTCGCCGTCGGGGAGTCGTAGCCTTTGAGGGTAACCGCATGCTGCTCGAACTCGATTTGCCCCTGCGCCAGCGTGTGGAGGTAATGATAGGTAGTTTTCCCCAGGGCAATATCCGCGCCGATGTGTTTGGTGGTCGATTCGAGCCGAAAGGCAGCATTGACCGTATCGCCCAACGCCGTATAATCGGGGCGATCGCTGCTGCCCGTGTTCCCCACCATCGCATACCCGGTATTGACGCCGACGCCGATGCGCATCGGAAAGGGAAAGGCATAGCGGCGGTTCAACACGTCAGTCAGCTCTGAGAGATCCCGGATGGTTTGACAGATGTGAACGATCTCTTCGCGGCTGACCCCTTCGCCACTGTGAAACCATACCGCCATCACCGCATCGCCGATGTATTTATCGACCCAACTCCCGTGTTGGCGAATGATGTGCCCCGACTTGCGAAACCAATTGCCGATCGCCTCCGAGAGCAAGCGTTCGTCCATCTGGCGGGTCAGTCCGGTAAAGTTGCGAATATCGATAACCATCACCGAAATTAAGCGGCGGACGTGAAGTGCTGCCGTCGCCGAGATATCTTGAGATTCGGACAGTTCGGGGGAAGGTTCCGTCGGAGGTTGAGACGGACAGTAAAAGTTGAGTTCGGTTTGCCCGAAGGTAATGCGATCGCCATCGTGAAGGGTGACGGGGACGCTAACCCGCCGTCCGTTGACGAACGAACCGTTGCGGCTGCCGAGATCGATCAGGTAGAACTCGCCATTTTCCATTAACTGCAACATGGCGTGGTTGCGCGAGATCCAGCGATCGCCCAACGTGAGATTGTTGTCTTCGTTGCGACCGATCGTCCAGCAGTTGGTGCCAACCAGTGGAATATGGCGCGCCCCGGAATCGGTATGCAGCAGTAAGTGGGGGTGAGATGACAAATTCACCGCAGGTTTGGCAGCAAGGACAAGCCGTTCCAAAATTTCAATTTTCAGGATACCGCGTTGACTGGGATAACGCGACAGTACCGATCGCCGTGGGGGGAGTCAGACCGGGGAAATGCCCATCGTTCCGATAATTAACGCCAGACCGTCTACTAACAACGTACTCAGCAGCGCGCCGCCGAATGCCCACCAATGACTGCGCGGCGATCGCAGCGGGAGGGTTCCCATCACCACCAACACGGCAATCAGGGCGACGGCACATCCCATGCCCCAAGGGGTTCGCACTCGGGCGATCGCATTTTGCAAAATGGGAAAGACGTACTGGGGTTCGACCGCCATCAACTGCCGCCAATGGGGAATTAAACCGACGAGGTAGAAGTAGAGATCGGTAATCGCCGTGCCCAACAGCGATCCTAAATAAAACCAGTTGCCCACGCGCCAGCGATCGCGCCACAAACACCACAGGGCAAACGGCACGCCGATCGCCTCGACGGGCAGGTGTAAGTAGGGTTCCCACCGCAGCCAGCCCCAATAGATCGATCCGGCTAGCCACGACCAGCTAAATCCCATTAAGATATCGCCCCACAGTTGCGTGCGCGATCGCGACAGCAGCCGCCAACTCGCCGCAAACCAACCCAGGGTGGCAATTAAACTAATCCACGGAAACAGGCGGACTAAGGGCGCTTCGAAGAACACGGGAACGGTGACGAGAAACACCGCCGCCCCGAACGCCACGTGCGTCCGTTTTAATCGCACGAGCTGAGATAGGTCGGATGGACTGAGATAGGACCAATAGGGCAACCAACTTTCGTTAAGCAATGTTTTTTAAGTTTTATTACTTTCATTCATCTTACTTAAGATAACACAGGCGAGAATGTGCGTTTGACAACATCGCCGCGATCGCCTTCGTGCTAGACAAGATAGGACTTTCGCCACAGTTTGCCGCCGAGCCGACCGGAACGCGATCGCCCCTGAAAAATTTACATTTATTTAAGTTGCGGATGTCGAACGACTGTCGATCCCCAAGCGCCGATAATAGGTTATAACTGACCGGGCGCGGATGCGATCGCGCCGAAAATGAACCCGATCGCCATAAGTACAAAATTCCCCATGACTCGATTGCCCAAACCCTGGCTTTCCCTGTCAGTTGCCGCCCTGCTCGGCACTCACCTATTATTCTCCCTCAGCGCGATCGCCAACGAGGTCGCCGATGTCCCCGCAGACCCCACCCCCGCCTGGACTCCCAACGTCTTCCAAGCCATTATCCTCGGCATGGTTCAGGGATTAACCGAATTCATCCCCATCAGCAGTACCGCCCACCTCAAAGTCGTCCCCGAAGCCTTGGGATGGGGCGATCCCGGCGTCACCTTCACCGCCGTCATCCAACTCGGCAGCATCGCCGCCGTCCTGTGGTACTTCTGGAACGACCTAATCGAACTTACCCTCGGCTCCATTCGAGCCATCCAAACCCGCGACTACCAATCCCAAGAATTTCGGATTGTCCTGGGAATTGGCATCGGGACCGTTCCCATCATCATTGTCGGCTTGCTGGTGAAATACGTCTTCGCCGAATTTTACGAGTCCACCGTCCGCAGCCTCCTCGTCATCGCCATCGTCTCCATCGTCATGGGACTGTTACTCGGACTGTCCGAACGCATCAGTCCCCACAAACGCAACTTCGACACCCTCGGCGTTTGGGACGGCATTTGGATCGGATTGGCTCAAACCCTCGCCCTAATTCCAGGGGTTTCGCGCTCCGGTTCCACCATCACCGCCGGACTGTTCGCCGGACTCCAACGCGCCACCGCCGCCCGATTTTCGTTTCTGCTGGGCATTCCCGCCATCACCCTGGCTGGATTGGTGGAATTAAAAGACGTGTTCGAGCAAGGAGCGACCCCCTCCGAGTTCGTTATGCTAGGGGCAGGTCTGATTTCGGCGGTCGTATTTTCCTACGTGGCGATCGCCTGGCTGATCCGCTACTTGCAAACGCACAATAGCTGGATCTTCGTCTGGTATCGCCTAGCATTTGGCGTGGCAATTTTAGCAGCGATCGCCGGTGGCGCATTAGAAAATCGCTGAAATCGAGATGGGTCGCCCCGACCCCCCTCACCCTCGTAGCTCCCATCAGTTTGCTTGCAGGAGAATCTTTACCATGCTGGCGGTTCCCGGTTATCAAATCCTCGCTCTCATCTACGAAAGTGCCAACTCGTTCGTCTACCGGGGACGGCGAGAACGGGACGACCGACCCGTGGTGCTGAAGATGCTCAAACAGCAGCCGCCACCCCCCGCCGAACTCCACCGCTACGAAGCCGAATACGACATCGCCCAGACCCTCGATCTCGATAGCATCGTCAGAGCCTACGACCTGCAATCGGTGGACAATACGCTGGTGATGGTGCTTGAAGATTTCGGCGGCGAATCCCTCAAACTGTTAATGGAATCCCAAAAATTCACCCTACTGGGATTCCTCAAAATTGCCATTAAAATTGCCGAAGGATTGGGCTATCTTCACGCCGCCCACATCATTCATAAAGATATCAATCCCTCCAATATCGTCTACAATCCCGCCACCGGAGAATTGAAGTTAATCGACTTCAGCATCGCCACCGTTCTCAACCAAGAAACCCCGACCCTCAAAAATCCCTCCGTCCTCGAAGGCACCCTCGCCTACATTTCCCCCGAACAAACCGGGCGCATGAATCGCTCCCTCGACTACCGCACCGATTTTTATTCCTTGGGAGCGACCCTATACGAACTGCTGCTCCATCGGCTTCCCTTCGACACCACCGACCCGATGGAATTAGTCCACTGTCACATTGCCCAACAACCGACACCGCCACGGGATATTGATTCGGATATTCCCGCCGCCATTTCCGATATCGTAATGAAATTGATGGCGAAAACCGCCGAAGATCGCTATCAAAGTGCGTGGGGACTCAAAGCGGATTTAGAAGCCTGTCTCGCACAACTGCAAACCCACGGTAAAATTGTCGATTTCGTCCTCGGAAGTCAGGATATTTCCGATAAGTTTCAAATTCCCCAGAAGCTCTACGGTCGCGATACGGAAGTCGAAACGTTATTGAATGCCTTCGATCGCGTCTCGGACGGCAAAACAGAAATGATGTTGGTCGCCGGATATTCCGGGATTGGCAAATCGGTCTTAGTGCAAGAAATCTACAAGCCGATTACCCAGCGTCAGGGTTATTTTATCTCCGGGAAATTCGACCAATTTCAGCGTACGATTCCCTACTCGGCGATCGTGGCAGCGTTTTCCGAACTGGTTCGCTTGCTGCTGACGGAAACCGAATCGAACTTGCAGCAGTGGAAGGATAAAATTTTAAATGCAGTCGGTCCCAACGGGCAAATTATCATCGACACGATTCCCGAAGTCGAACTGATTATCGGTCCGCAATCCCCCGTACAAGAATTGGGACCGACCGAAGCACAAAATCGGTTTAATTTTGTCTTTCAAAACTTCATTCAAGTGTTTTGCGAACCCGAACACCCGTTAGTCATTTTCCTAGATGACTTGCAGTGGGCAGATTCGGCAACATTAAAGCTCATCGAGTTAATGATGGGGGATGAAAATACCCAATATTTGTTCTTAATTGGAGCCTATCGCGATAACGAAGTCATTCCTACCCATCCCCTCTCAATCCAGTTAGACACTCTGCGCAAAGCTGGCGTCACCATCGGTCAAATCGAACTGCAACCGCTGGATTTAGAGTGCGTGGCGCAACTGATTGGCGATACGCTGCATCGCGACCCGGAACAAGTGCGATCGCTCGCCGAACTCGTGGTGGAAAAAACCGACGGAAATCCATTTTTCGTCAACGAATTTCTCAAAACGCTGTATTCAGAACGCCTGATTGTTTTTCAACCGCCGCAAGCCGAGGATCCGGGAGGATGGCAATGGGATATCGATCGCATTCGTTCCCTCGCCATCACCGATAATGTCGTAGACTTGATGCTCGACAAGCT
>CAYQUF010000159.1:6794-11016 GCA_964420595.1 uncultured bacterium | reverse complement strand
TTGCAACAATCGCGATCGCAACTGCAATCGAGCGAACAACGGCTGCGCTGCATTATCGATACTGCGGCGAACGGCATTCTCGTATTCGACCGCCACAATCGCATTGCCCTGATCAATCCTGCCGCCCGAGAGTATCTCAGTGCCACCACGGGCGAAGTTGTCGGGCAATCGTGTGGCGAAGTCCTGCTCCCCGTCCTCGCACCCGACGGTCAGCCGTTTCCCAAGCTAGACCTCCCCTGTCGGCGGGTGATGGAAACGGGGGAAGCCGTCCGCGAGATCGAATGCGCCATCGCCCATCCCGACGGACATTGTTTGAAACTGTCGGTGAACGCCGCTCCCTTGTTCGACGCGCATGGAAACGTGGACGGAGCGGTGACTTCCATTAGCGACATGACCCAACACGAGCAAGCCGAACGCCACCGACGCGATCGCGATGTTGCCGAAGCGCGCGATCGGGCTAAGAGCGAATTTTTAGCTCACATGAGTCACGAAATTCGGACGCCGCTCAACACCGTTATCGGTCTGACGCAAATGTTGCAGCGCGAAATTTACGGCGAACTCAATCTCAAACAACGGGATTACGTCAATCGGATTAAAACGAGCGGCGATCACCTGCTCGAGTTGATTAACGATATCTTGGATCTCTCCAAAATCGAAGCGGGGAAAGAAGAACTCGAATTCGCTCCCGTCGAAATCGAGCCGTTTTGTCGCTCTTGCTTGAAGTTAGTGCAAGAACGCGCCTACGAAAAAGGGTTGCAACTGGTCAGTCGCATCGAAGCGCCCGTCAAAACTTGCATTATCGACGAACGCCGCTTGAAGCAAATGCTGCTGAATTTGCTCTCCAATGCGATTAAGTTTACCTCCAGCGGCACGGTGTCGCTGATTGTCGAAGGCGATGCCGAAAATATTGCCATCTCCGTGGTCGATACGGGAATCGGGATCCCCAGCGATCGCCTCTCGTTGCTGTTCGAACCGTTTCGTCAGGTTCACGATTGCAACCAGTCCAACGCCCAAGGAACGGGGTTGGGATTGGCGCTGACTCGCCATTTAGCGCAATTGCACGGGGGCGACATTCGGGTTGAATCCGAGCCGCAACGGGGCAGTCGGTTTACGATTTACCTGCCTCAAACGCCGCCGGGATACATTCCCTCTTCGTCCCAGGATACCCCGACCGTCGAAACCGAACGATCGCTCGATTGGCTCTCGGCGCGGGTGTCGATTGTCGATCGCGATCGCTCGAACGTGGTGTTTTTGGGAGACTATCTGCGCAATCTCGGGTGCGAAGTCGAACATCTGGGCAATCCCGATCGCTTGTTTGAGCATTGCGAGCGGTTCGATCCGGAGTTGGTGCTGCTAGATCTGCGCTTGGACAATTGTGCGGCGGGATTGGAGGTGCTGCAACGCTTGCGCCAACGACTGCAATGGCGGGATTTACCGGTGGTGGTGATGACGGCGATGGCGATGGAGGGCGATCGCGAACGCTGTTTGAATGGGGGAGCCAGCGATTATCTCAGCAAGCCGATTTGTCTGGATCGACTCGATGCCATTTTGGCGCAGTATTTTGGGAAACGGTAACGGGCAATCAAGCCGTTGTTAGTGACGTGCGGTATACCTCAGTGGGGGAAGGTAACAGGTATAGCAATGCGCTTTCGGCTATTTACAGCGAGGGGGTGCGTTCCGGCGGTTTGACTCCACGGCGACGGCACCCTATGGAGGGCGGTTCGCGAACCGCCCCTACCCAATGACTCGATCCGGTTGGATCGCTCGCTGCTATAACAGGGAGGTAGACCTCATCCGCCTAGGAAACGCTCTAGGAAGGCGGACTCGATCGACCTGGGCAATGCTCGTCGCAAACAGTAGTTTACTTTAACTGTAAATTAATTTAAAGATAAACCTTGCTAAATCTAAAAATGTTATTAGCACAACAAGTTAGAGAAAATAAAATTAATTTTTGCAAAAAAGTGCAGCGCAAAAGTATACCTAAATAAAAAACTGAAACAAACTTTACTCACCGTTCGAACGAAAAATATAATATATTGATAAGATCGAACGAATCGTCGGGCTATGAGCGAGCAAACAGTCGAAATCAGACAATTGCAACAGCAGTTGCGCGCCCAAATCCATCAGCGCCAGCAAGCCGAATCGGAACGCGATCGCCTCAAAGCGTTACTCGACAACACCCGCGACAGCACCCTCGATCCCGACGCTCAAACCGCACGGGCGCAGTTGCAATACTCGCAAACCCTGCACCAACTGATTTTGAGTACGATTTCCGATGCCGTTTTCATTGTCGATGGCGACGGACGTTTCACCTACATCTGTCCCAACATTCATATCATCTTCGGCTACGATGTTTCGGAAGTGGCGCAAATGGAGCAGATCGATCGCTTGCTCGGCGACTTGCCCCTCGATCGCCTCGACGCCGACGGCGAAATTGCCAATCTCGAAGGGGACATTACCGATAAATTCGGGCGAGTCCACTCCCTGCTGATTAACGTGAAGCGAGTTTCCATCAGTGGCGGGACGACCCTCTACACCTGTCGCGACATTAGCGATCGCAAATTTGCCGAAGCCCAATTGCGCCAGAAAACCGCCGAACTCGAAGCCATCTTTACCGCCCTTCCCGACCTTTACTTTCGCCTTGATGCCGACGGTCGGTTTCTCGACTATCGCGCGGGGGGCGACAACCAGCTCTACGTTCCCCCCGAACAATTTATGGGACGGACGGTGCGGGAAGTGTTACCGCCCGAAATCGGCGCACAATACGATCGCGCCATCGATCGCATCATCCAAACCGGAGAGCGCGTCACCCTCCAACATCCCCTACCCATACCTTCGGGACGACGGTGGTACGAAGCGAGGCTGTTACCCTTTGGCGATCGCGAAATAATTGCCGTGGTGCGCGACATCACGCCAGCGAAAAAAACCGAAATTGCCCTGCACGAGAGCGAAGCCAAATTTCGCACTCTCACCGCCACCACCAGCGCTGCCATTTTCATCTACCAGGGAGAGCGCATCATCTACGTTAACTCTGCCGCCGAACGCATCACCGGCTACAGCGACGCCGAACTGCTGGGAATGAACCTGTGGGAATTAGTCCACCCCGACTTTCAAGGGGTGGTGCGCCAGCGCCAACGGGATCGCCAGGAGGGGAACAACGTACCGTCGCACTACGAGATCCAAATCGTCACCAAAGACGGTCAGAGGCGGTGGTGGGATGTCTCCGCCAGTTTAATGCAGTATCGCGATCGCGTCACGGGATTGGTCACCGCTTTCGATATTAGCGATCGCAAGCAGTCGCAACTGGCACTGCAACACCTGCTCGAACACCTCGAAACCCACGTCCGACAGCGCACTGCCCAACTCTCGGATGCCAACCGACAACTCCAATGGGAGATAACCAAGCGCCAGCGGGTTCAAGACGCTTTGCACCGTAGCGAAGAACTGTTTCGCAACCTATTCGATCTCGCTCCCATCGGCATCGTGCGGATCGCCCCCTCCGGTCGGATTTTGCTGGCGAATCCCAAATTTGCCGGGATTGTCGGCTATTCCACCGCAGAACTCGAAGGCAAAACCTTTCAGGAGATTACCCACCCCGACGATGTCGACAAGGATATCGCCCTGGCGCGGCGACTGTTTGCCGGAGAAATCGATACCTTTTCCTTGGAAAAACGCTACATTCGCGCCGACGGCATTGAAGTGTGGGTGGATCTGACCACCTCAGTGGTGCGCGATCGCGAGGGTAACATTCAATACGGCATCGGTACCGTTGCCGACATCACCAATCGCAAGAGTGCCGAACAGCAGGTGCGCCAGAGCGAAGAATGGATGCGCCGTCTCGCCGAAACCAGCAACGACTGGATCGAGAAACTGCGCCTGTTCAAAGGGATTATCGAGAATTCCAACGAAGCGATCGCCATTCGCAATCGCCAAGGAGAACTGGTTTACATCAATCCCGCTCACGAACAATTATTCGGCTATCCCCTCGAAGTTGCCCGAACGCTCCAACTGAGTGCGTACCACCCCGAACCCGTCGTCGAATATCTCGATCGCCAGGTGTTTCCAGCCTTAATGGAGGGCGGAACGTGGGAAGGAGAACTAGAGGCGCGAGATGCCAGCGGACGGCAGTTTGTCCTGTGGGAGCGCGCCGATACCATCCGCGACGGTGCCGGAAACGTACTGTTTAGTTTTGGTTTAATGCACGACGTGAGCGATCGCAAGC
>CAYQUF010000159.1:0-6694 GCA_964420595.1 uncultured bacterium | reverse complement strand
GCCGGAAACGTACTGTTTAGTTTTGGTTTAATGCACGACGTGAGCGATCGCAAGCGCGCCGAAGCCCAAGTCCGCGCCAGTGCCGAACGGTTTCGAGCCGCGATCGAAACCGTCGGAGAAGGCATCACCCTCAGCGACGAGTCGGGTCATTTCGAGATCTTCAACTCCAAGATGGAGGAGATTACCGGCTATACCCGCCACGAAGTCGAGGATATGGGCGACTTTCTGGCACTGCTGTATCCCGAGATTTCCGATCGCCACCAAGCCTTAGTGGGCATTCGCGCCATCGTGCAGCAGGGGGGCGCTCGCGAGGTGGAAACCACCATTCGCGCCAAGGACGGAACCGCCAAAACCCTGTTGGTATCTACGTCGCTGATGCGAGAGGGGGGCAAACCGTGGTTTTTGAGTGCCTATCGCGACATTAGCGATCGCGAACGGGACCGACAGGCGATCGAGCGCAAAACCGCCCATCTCGCCGAAGCCCAAAAGGTCGCCAGCGTGGGCAGTTGGGAACTCGATCCCCTCAGCCGCCAAATGCAGTGGTCGGATCAAGCCTGTCGGATTTTGGGGTCGCAGCCGGAGAATTGCCCCTGCGGCGAATCGTTGAACTGGTTGCACCCGGACGACAAGCCGTTGTGGAAAGTATTGGTCAACCGCTGTCTGAGCGATCGCAAGCCTTACGAAATGGAATTGCGCGTGGTGCAGCCGTTGGGGTTCGTCCGCTACGTCTTCGCCAAAGGTCAACCGATGTTTGACGAGCAAGGACAATTGGTGCGGCTGTTCGGCACCCTGCTCGATATTACCGATCGCAAGCGCACCGAGGAAGCCCTGCGCCAGAGCAAGTTATTGATCCAGCGGATTATCGACGCCTCGCCGCTGATTCTCTACGTCCACGACTTGAAGGCGAATACGAACGTCTATATCAACTATCGGGTCTTCGATATTTTGGGCTATTCTCCCGAAACCATCCAACAGCAGGGGGCGCAATTCTTTCAACAAACCGTCCATCCCGACGACTATCCCCTGTTCGAACGATACGCCCATCGTTTCGCTGGCGTGGCGGAAGGAGAGGTGGTCGAATCCGAATATCGCATCCGGGATAGTCAGGGGGAATGGCGGTGGTTGCGCTGTCGGGAATTGGTGTTCGCGCGCGGCAAAGATAACCATCCGCAGCAAGTGTTGGGAGTTGCCGAAGATATTAGCGATCGCAAAATTGCCGAACAAGCGATCGCCGAGAGCGAAGGGCGATTTCGCCAGCTCGCCGAAACGGTGCAAGACGTGTTTTGGATTTTCTGCCCGCGAAGTGAAACCGTTTTATATGTCAGTCCGGCGTATGCCACCATTTGGGGACGCTCGCCCCAGGCACTTTACGACAATCCCCGCGATTGGATGGAGGCAATCGATCCCGAAGATTTAGAGGAGGTGAAGGCGAGCTACCAATCTACCCTGGATGGGGAAACGACGACCAAAGAATATCGTATCGTCCGTCCCGACGGCGAGGTGCGTTGGATCTGCGATCGCGCCTTTCCCATTCGCGACGATCTCGGCGAGGTGTATCGCATTGTCGGGATCGCCGAAGACATCACCGAACGCCGCCATGCCGAATTGCAAATTCAAGACTCGTTGCGGGAAAAAGAAGTCTTGCTCAAGGAAATTCACCATCGGGTCAAAAACAACATGCAAGTGATTTGCAGCTTGCTGGATATGCAGTCGCGCTATTTGGATAACCCCAACACCGTGATGCTGCTGCAAGAGAGCAAGCATCGGATTTACTCGATGGCACTGATTCACGAAAAACTCTATCGCTCTCAAAACTTGGATCGAATCGACTTCTCGGAATATTTGCAAACCTTGAGTCATAATTTAATTCAGTCCTTTGGCGATCGCGCCGAAGGTATCGAGCTAGACACCCAGTTCGATCCGGCATTTGTTAACATCGAAACGGCGATTCCGTGCGGGTTAATTGTCAACGAACTCATTTCTAATGCCATCAAATATGCTTTTAAAGAGAGAGAAACGGGTCGAGTTGATGTGATATTAGTTACAGGAGACAATTATAAATTTACGTTAAAGGTGAACGATAATGGTTGCGGATTGCCAGATAATTTAGATATAGATAAAAGTGAAAGCTTAGGCTTGCGATTGGTCAAAATCTTAACCCGCCAACTCAGAGGAAAATTAACCATCTGCAATCATCCCGGTGCAATGTTCCAAATCGAATTTTCGGAATTGAGTTATCGACAGAGGATTTAAGCCATGGATCGTCCCCGCATTTTAGTCGTCGAAGATGAATTTATTGTTGCCGAGGACATTGCCGAAAAGCTAGAAGCCTTGAATTACGAGGTCGTTGACATTGTCGGTTCGGGAGAAGACGCCATTGAAATCTGCCAGCAATCATCCCCGGATCTCGTGTTAATGGATATCGTTCTCTTCGGCGATATCGACGGGATTGACGCCGCCGAAACCATCTGGCACCAACATTCGATTCCCGTGGTTTACCTCACCGCCTACGCCGACGATAACACCCTAGAACGCGCCAAGCTCACCGAACCCTTTGGCTACTTGCTCAAGCCGTTCCAAGAAAAAGACTTACGCGCGGCGATCGAAATTGCCCTCTCCCGCCACAAGGTCGAATTGCAAACTCGTCAAGCCTTAGAGGCATCTGAAGAACTGCGCAAGTTTGCCGAAGAACAAGTCAACCGCCAAAAACAATACGTTTCCATCGCCTCCCACGAACTGCGCAATCCCCTCTCGACGATTTTGCTGTCGGCGCAATCCCTCGAGATCGGTCAAACTCAACCTCACGACGGGAATGGCTATCTCAGCTACATTCAAACCGCCGCCAAAAACATGGATCGGCTAATTCACAATATGCTCGTTCTCGGACGCGCCGAGTCCGGTCGCTTGAGCTTCGATCCGCAACCGACTGACGTGGAAGCATTTTGTTCGCAATTGGTGGAGAAAATGCGGTTTATCGACGACCACGACTGTCAGTTAATCTTTTCGAGCGAAGGGATCGACAGCGACGAGTTGCTGATGCTCGATCCCTCACTGCTCGAGCATATTTTTTCAAACTTGCTCTCCAACGCGATTAAATATTCCCCGAACGGAGGACGGGTGTGGCTGGACTTGCAACGGCGATCGCGCGACGACGGCAACCTGGTGCTAAGCTTTCAGGTACGAGATGAAGGGATTGGCATTCCGCCGGAGGAAAAAGCCTACCTGTTCGAAACCTTCCGCCGCTGTTCCAACGCCTGCGGGATCGACGGAAACGGGTTGGGATTGGCGATCGTGCAGCGAGCGGTCGCACTCCACGGCGGCGAGATCTCGGTCGAGAGCGAACTCGGGGCGGGCAGTACCTTTACCGTGATACTTCCCTATGCGGTGGCGAGCCAATCGGCAGTTCCACTGTAAATTCTGCCCCTTTTTCGGAGTTAGCGCTACAGGCGATCGCCCCTTGGTGCTTGTCTACAACGATAGAGTGGGCGATAGACAGTCCCAATCCCGTTCCCTTGCCAGCGGGTTTGGTGGTAAAAAACGGATCGAACAGGCGATCGCGCATTTTGGCGGGAATTCCCGGTCCGTTGTCGCGAATGCGAATGGTGACCCGATCGCGATCGCGCGTTTCAGTCCGAATCCAAATGCAAGGCGGTTGGCGGTTTTGGCGTTCCGCTTCATCTAGCTGCGACCACAACTGCTCGATGGCGTCGATACTATTACCGCACAGGTGCATCAGAACTTGATTGAGAGAGCTGGGATAGCATTCGACCGGCGGTAAGTCGCCGTATTCTTTCACCAGTTGGATCGGCGGACGGCGATCGTTGCCGTTGAGTCGGTGTTGCAAAATGGTCAGGGTACTGTCGATCCCCTCGTGCAAGTTCACCCGCTTGCGTTCGGCTTCGTCCAGGCGAGAGAAGTTGCGCAGCGACAGGACAATTTGCCGGATCCGTTCGGCTCCGCCGCGCATGGAATCGAGCATTCGGGCAAAATCGTCTTTAACGAATTCGAGATCGATGTCTTCGGCGATTTCGGCAATTTCGGGATCGGGGTCGGGACAGTGCTGTTGGTAGAGTTCGAGCAAATGCAATAAATCGATCGCGTATTCGCGCGCCACGTCCACGTTGCCGTAAATAAAGCTGACCGGGTTGTTGATTTCGTGAGCAATTCCGGCGACCAACTGCCCCAAGCTGACCATTTTCTCGTTCTGTACCAATTGCGCTTGGGTGCGCTTGAGGTCGTGCAGGGTGCGTTCGAGTTCGTCGGCTTTCTCCCGTTGCAGGGTTTCCGATTGGCGCAATGCCGCTTCGGCTTGCTTGCGTTCGGTGATGTCGAAAATCGCACCATCGAGATAGATCGGTTCGCCGTCCTCGTTAAAAATGCTCTGACCCTTGTCGTATACCCAACGCCAAGATCCGTCGGCGCACTGCAAGCGATATTCGAGGATATACGGCACGCGATCGCCCACTGCGGCGGCAATTTCGTCCGAAACGCGATCGCGATCGTCCGGATGGATCAGACTGGCAAACGGGCGCGAATTAGCCCCCATGAACTCCGAGGCGGCGTATCCGACAATGTGGGTAATGGCGTCGCTGATAAACACCATGGCGCGATCTAGATTGCCTCCAGCGCGATAGACCGCTCCGGGAATGTTAGCCACCAGCGTCCGAAACCGCTCCTCGCTCTGGCGCAAGGCTTCCTGCGCTCGCTGGCGTTCGGTGGTGTCCCGAAAGCTCCACACCCGTCCCACGATGTCCTCGCCGACCCGACAGGGGTGAGAGTAGCGTTCCAGCCGCCGACCGTCTTTGAGATGCAAGCAATCGAAGGTTTCGATATCCGGAGGATCGATACAATCGGCGTGTTGCAAGAAGCCCTCGGGAGCGCTAAGCTGCGCCATGACGCATTCGAGGACTTCGGCTTCGTCCTGACTCGAATCGGCAGTGTCGGGGGGACAGCACATTTCCAGGAGCTTGCGGTTCCAGTTGGTGATATTGCCCTTGCTATCGACCACCACGATGCCGTCAGCGGTAGATTCAAACGTGGCGCGCAACAGTCCCAGGGAGCGTTCTAAGGCGGTATGCGCCATTTGGCGAGCGGTGATGTCGTTGAGCATTCCCGACAAGCCGTCAATGGTGCCGTTGGGAGTGCGGTGGGGGCGCAATTCTACTTCCACCAGGCGATCGCTCCCTTTGGCGGTTTGCAGGCGAACCTGGTAGGTGCTGCCGTCTTTGCGACCGTGCATGAGGGCGTCGCATTCTTCCTCGTGGCGCGATCGGTCGTCGGGGTGGATGAAGTCGCTGGCGCGCTGACCTAGACTATCTTGGGGCGATCGTCCGGCGACGGTTTGCCAAGCGGGATTGAGAAACCTCCAGCAACCGCGACGGTCGAGTTGGAAGATCACCTCTTGGACGCTATCGACCACGGAACGGTATTTTTCTTCGCTGGCTCGCAAGGCTTGCAGGGTTTGCTTGCGCTCGATCGCGTATCGCAAGGCGCGCAACAGTAGGGTTCCGTTGATGTCGTGCTTGATCAGATAGTCTTGCGCTCCCAATCTCACGGCTTCGAGGGCGAGTTCTTCGTCGTTAAATCCCGTCAGCACGACAATGGGCAAGTTGGGGGCGGTCGCGGTGGCGAGTTCGACGGTTTGCAGTCCGTGGGAATCGGGTAAGTTCAGATCCAGCAGGATAGCGTCAAAGTCCCGTGCTTGTATTGTTTCGACGGCGTGCTGCCAACTGTGAACGGCAACGAGTCGCAGTTCGGTACTATGAGCTTTGGCGATGACTTTGTGCAGCAGTTTGACGTAGAGGGTATCGTCTTCGACCAACAGGACGTTTAACGGGCGATCGTGCATGAGTGATTTGGTTGGAGTAGCGGTATGGGAGCAAGGACGAGCGGGGAATTGAGATAATTTCATAGGCTTTATCCTTGACAAATTTTAGAAGTTGTAAATCCTAAAATGGGGAGATGCACTGGAAATGGATCGCATTGTGGGTTGGTCTGAGGGGAGGGCGAGGGGGAGCAGATAGATCTAGTGTGGTTGCTGGCATTGGCAATGGCAATCGGTCGATCGATGGAGGTTCGAGGTTAGGGTTCCCGAAATGGTAACTATTGATAACGCGGGCGGCGATCTGGACGGTTTTGGCGATCGCGATTTTGGGGTTGAATGCGAGGGAAAAATTGAGATTTTATTAAAGAAAATTATCTATAACAAAAAAAATACAAATCGGTTTTTTGCTAACAATTTGCTAGTGGTTGGAAGCCGTTTCAAGGGTCACGATCCCGAACTCCGACTAGAAATTTGATTATACAAGTGAGGTAGATGCCTTAAAATATAAGGTGCGAAAACCGAGCTTCGTCCCTATCCCTATGAGTGAAATTGTATCCGAATTTCCCAATCTGCGCGATCGCGTCAACACCCTACTGCAACTAGCGGCGCGAGAACCCGAACTGCGGGCTAAAGAAGACGTGACGGCGATTGAGGCTTCGTTGCGAAAAGCGATCGCGCCTAAGTTTGAAATTGCCTTTGCTGGCGCGTTCAGTGCGGGAAAATCGATGCTAATCAACGCCCTGCTGGAGCGAGAACTGCTCTATAGCGCCGAAGGTCACGCCACCGGAACCGAATGTTACCTCGAATACGCCGAGGGCGATCGCGAACGGGTAGTCCTCACCTTTCTCAGTGAAGCCGAAATCCGCGAGC
>CAYQUF010000158.1:0-11017 GCA_964420595.1 uncultured bacterium | reverse complement strand
CTACAACTCCCGTTCGTGTTGCAACAACTGACCCGTCCCCAACTCCTTGGTCTGCTCCGTCAAATCCAGCCAGGGTTGCAATTGACCTCGCTGAAACGTGCGACTCATCACCACGTAAATCGAAGTCTGATCGCTGCCAATTCCCACCCCTTCCACAGTTTCCCACGACTGCGCCTGCAATTCGTCGATCGCGTGTAACCGATCGCCCTTCCACTGCAACCGTCGGGTAAAATGAAACGGCGCGTCCTCCTTACCAACAATCAACATCGCTTGCAAAATCTGACGAATTAGATTGGGAAAGAAACGTCCCACCGACAGCATCACCAGACGCAAAACGATGAGCTTAAACGGCGTCATTTGCTGCTGTTTTGCCCAACCCAGTTGCCCCTGAATGACTATTTCATCATCACTCAAGTCAACCTGATAGCTGCCAACCAAATGCGCTACGGCATTCTTACGCTTTTTCCCCTGACGCACCCGCACGGAAAACTGCGTATCGGAGGCAATTAACCGTCCGTCGCGAAACAGTTTAAATACGCCACCCTTATTCGCCGCCAAATAGAGTTCCGTCGTGGCTGGGGTGGTTTCATCCGAGTCGGTAATCTCGACATCCCCTGCGCGTCGGTCGATGAGAATTTGCGCCTGCGGTAACCAAACGCGACCGACGGGACGGGGTTGAGGTTCGGGGCGATCGCGGATAAAATCTCGCCATGCCAGCCAGTAATTCCAGGTATGATGTCCGATAATGCGATCGTCGGCGTAACAGGGCGCGAGTCCGTTGGCGAGTCCTTGCAAAAAGCGATCGTTAATTTGCAACGCTTGCGGCATCCACTGTCCGACTAACTCGAACCCGTGGGGAAAGAAATTATACGTATTGCGGCTGGCGTATTCGCCGCCAAAGGAACCGTCGGGATGGATAAACTGACCGGCGAGTTTCACGGCTTTGGCGATCGCGTCTTTAAGGCGATCGTCCGATCGCATCTGCTCGATCCGCGCCAAACACCAGATCGTTAGGGTATGATACCCCGGATCGCACCCTTCGTACTCGACAAACCATCCCTCCTCGCTTTGCCAATCCAGAACCCGTTCCAGACGGTTGGCTTTGGCGCGATCCCATTTCGAGGTTTTCAATAAAATCGAGAGCAATTCCAAACACAGCACGATCAACGCTTGGTGATTGGTAAGCTGTCCGCTTTCGTTGTGGTGCGCCAGCCAATCGCCGCGTCGCTCGAAAAACCGCAGGGCGTTATAATTGTCTAACTCCAACAGTTGATAGCTTTCCACGCAAGCGAGCAGAGAAAACGCCGCCGCACCCCCAGCACGCTCGAACGGAAAGTAATCGTCGCAGGAGCCGTCGAGATGGGCGCTATTGACCGCGTACAGAATCCCCGCTTCGACGAAATCGCGCAAAGCACGTTGCTGGTAAAACGGATTGTTCGGCGCGTCGAGGGTATACGCCAGCGCCAGCGGCCACACGAACTCTTGCGACATCCCGCTGGGAAAGTCGAGAATTTTGTAGTGCCAAAAGGTGCGATCGAAACAGCCGTAGGTGGGACTGTGGGGATTGCGATCGAGCAGGGTTAGAATCTTCGGAATCTGGGCGATCGCATCGCGGGCGAATAAATCTCTACTCACGTTCGACCCTCGCGCAACGTTCCTACTGTACTCGAAATCGGTCGCGATCGCGTTATTCGTCGTCAGACTAGGGAAGATAGGAAAGGTAGGGGTTTGGGAATCAAACCCTTCCCACCATTTCCGGTTGGATCAAATTAATTCAACCTGCGTCAAAAACGCTCCCATCAAATTGGCATCGCGCAATTGTGCGTGACCCAGGCGAGCTTGCGAGAGATTGGCAGCTCTCAAATCCGCTCCCGTTAAATCGGTTTCGGTTAAATCCACACCGCTGAGATTTGCGCCGCACAACGACGCCTTCCGTAACGACACTGAGTTGAGATTGGTTCGGGTTAAATTGGCTCGTTTCAAACAGGTGCGATCTAAATTTAATCCAGATAAATTAATTCCCTTGAGGTTGGTTTCCGTCAAATCGACCTGCGCGAATTTAGCAGCCGTTAGCGTTGCATTTTGTAAATTCGCCCGCCTTAAATTGGTTTCGCTGATATTGGCGTGACTTAAATCTGCGCCCTTTAAATTGGAAAAACTCAAGTCGGCTTGATGCAACCGTGCCTTGTGTAAGTTAGCGTTACACAGCATGGCTTTACTGAGTTTGACGTGCTTCAGCATCGCACCGCTGAGTTGGGCGTGATTCAGCGAGGCATTAATTAGATCTACCCCGGTTAAATCGATCCAAAGCAAACTAGCACCCGGAAGGTTTAAGTTGCTAAATTGCCTTTCTCCAGCACCATACCGTTGTTGCAGTTCTTGGATAGTCATAAGTCTTTGTCGCTAAGGTTGCAAATTCGAGCAATACAAAACTTCTCGGAAATTCCAGAATCAATAATTTCCGATCGGTCAGATTTATTAAATTGGTCGCAAAACTCGTGCGAGGGTATTAAGCGCATCATAGCGCGTTAACTGGCAAAATATCAGGTATCTTTAATATAAAAAAACGTTAGAAAATCATGACCGAACGATCGCCCGCTCGGGGGATTCGCCATCCTCGCGATCGCGTTACTCCGCCCCAATTTTGGGGAATTGTAGCGATAGTGCGATGGAGCGATCGCCGGGGAGAGAGGGGTCAGACCCACCTGGAACGATCGCGCCCCGCCAGGTAGTTTGTTGCAATTAGTCGTCTGCGTTGCTTGGGTGGTTGTGTTATGCTCTCTGTCGATCCCGCCTCTCTTTGTCCGCCAACAGAATTGGTCCTGTCGCAACACGACGTTCACGTCTGGCAGGTCAACTTAAACGTCCCCACCCCACAACATCGCAGTTTGGAAACGCTCCTGTCCCCAGACGAGTGCCAACGTGCCGAGCGGTATCGATTCGATCGCGATCGCAACTGGTTTGTCGTCGCTCGCGCCACCCTCAGAACCATTCTCAGCGAATATCTCGGCACCGATCCCCGCGAATTGCAATTTGCCACCGGATCGCACGGAAAACCCTCCCTCGCCACCACCAGCGTCGGAGGAATGGTACAGTTCAATCTATCGCACTCCCACGGCAAAGCCCTCTACGCGATCGCCTTGGGTCGAGAAGTAGGAATCGACCTGGAGTGCATCCGTCCGGTTGAAGCGGATAAATTGGCGCAACGGTTCTTTAGCGATCGCGAGTACCAGACCCTCGCCTCCCTCTCCCCCGAACAACAGCAACGGCAATTTTTCCAATACTGGACGTGTAAAGAAGCCTATCTCAAAGCCACGGGAGACGGGTTAACCCAATTGCAGCAAGTCGAAATTGCCCTCGACCCCCCTCGCATCCACAGCATTGACGACAATCCCTTCCTCGCCTCTCGCTGGTCGCTGCAACCACTCGATTGTGGCTCGGATTACGCGGCTGCGTTGGTCGTGGAAGGACGGGGAATGCGATTGAGCGTCGGTCGGTGGGAGGGTTAGCGACAGTCGCCAGAACCCCAATCATAGAGCAGGCATTGTCGATCGCGTGAGTTCGGGTTAAGGGTTCTCCAGCGACTCAAAATCGCTGAAACGACGCAATCTCGTTCAAGGTGACGCCGAAAAAGCAACGGCAGAATGGGGCTTTCAGCTTATCCCGAACTCAGGTTTGTGTCGGATCTATGCCGTTCTCGCCAAGAGCACCAAGCCCCAATATCCAGCGTCCGTTGCCGACTTCTGGACATACAGGCGAATATCCATTCTGGATCGAAGTAGTAATTAATTTCTTGAGTGGAATTTGCTTCCACAAATGTAGTGACACCAGTAAGCTTCCTTGTTCCCTATCAATATCGTGCTGGCAATATCAAAGCTGCTTTTCATTCGCTCAGCTTTGCTCTAACCCACTGGCGAAACTCCCTCACCCAACTCGTTTCGCCCATCGTCTGACTCGCCTGCAAAAACCGCAGAATGTCCTCCCGCTGCAATAGCGGCAACACCTCCGACTGCTCCTGAGGGGCATACTCACCCCCCACCAGGCGATAAATCGTCAACGACTCCCCATCAAACCGCCACACCTCCGGCACCCCCAGCGCTGCATAAATCGCCATGCGATCGATCGAGCTGCGGGTGTTGTCCACCTCGATCGCCAAATCCGGTGGCGGGTCTTGGCTCAGGTCAATGTCAGCCTTACCCCGCACCAACCGCTCGTTCTGGATGTAGTAGCACTGGTCGGGCTCCAGCCCCTTTTGCAAGTCTTCCCGGCTCCAGGTCGTAGACCCCAAACTCCGAACTTCAATCGCCAGTTCTTCTGTAGTGGCTTCCACCATGCGACCAATACGTTTCTTGTAGTCTTCATGGGGCGGCAGCGGCACCATAATCTCTAACGTTCCCTGGTCATAAGTCAGACGTTTTCCCGGCTCCGATTCCAGATCGCGGATCAAGCCCTGGTAGGTGCTCCAGCTCACCCCCCGTAACACCATGCAAGTGCTGGGGGCTGTTATCGCTGCGGTCATGGTTGCTCCTCCGTACTCACATCGGTCTCCGCTTCCGGCAGGCTAAAGTCCACCCCGGCGTAGATGTCACTCAGCGGCAGCGGCAGATCCAGCGACGCCAGCGTCACCACATCCCCCTCAGCCTCGTAGTCACTCAACAACCACTGCCCCCCCTCTTGCCGCAAGTGCTGCAACACTCGCCAGCGGGACTGCTCCACCAAAATGTATTCCTGAAAGCTCGGCAGAGAGCGGTAATAGTCGAACTTGTCGCCCTGGTCGTAGTTCTTCGTCAATTTCGACGCCACCTCCACAATCAGGCTGGGGTTCGTCACCGTGCTGGTGCCCGGCTCATGATACACCAGCTCCCCCGGAATCACCATCACATTCGGGTAGGTGTAGACCCGATAGCGCTCAATCCACACCCGCACATTTTCCGCGAACAGCCGATAGCCCTTCGCCCGCAGCAGCGGTTTCAGCGCCACACAGAGGTTCGTCACAATCTCGTTGTGGTTCGTCGTTCCCCCCGCCATCGGCACAATGTCCCCATTGCGATATTCACTGCGAAAATCTGCCTGAGCTTCGAGTTCCAGATACTCCTCAGGGCTGTAGGTGCGGTTCGTCAGTTGAACGATCGTTGGGAACCTCCTGTACCAACCTCAACACCCAACTGCTTCAGGTAGCCCGCCATTTTGCCGCGCACTTCCAGCAGTTGGCTTTCTAAGCCTTCGATCTCCTTTTGCACCTCGGCAATGTCGATCGCTTCTTCTTCTTCAAAGGTATCCACATAACGCGGAATGTTGAGGTATGTAGTCGTTTTCTTCAATTTCCTCCATGGGGGCAGCGTGGGCGTACTTGTCCACATCCTGCCGCGCCTGGTAGGTATCCGCGATCTTGGTAATGTGGTCATCCAGCAGGGTGTTCTGTCTACTCTATAAATCCAACAAGCCGTAACGAGTTTGGAGTGCCAGCAATTGCCGCCTCGCCTCTCCCGAATTGTCCGCTAGATCGGCAAATTCAACAAATCTTCGTAACTCCTTCCGCAACAAATTTCGCTCCACCTCAAACGTTTGCCGATCCAAATCCGGCGGCATCACGATCGCGTCGAATAAAGTTGCCCGTTCCTTCCCCGGATACGGTCGCAAAATCCGTCCCCGTCGCTGCACGAACTGACGCGGATTGCCCGTACTCGCCAGAATAATCGCCGTCCGAATCGAGGGAATATCCACCCCTTCATCCAAACAGCGAATTGCCACCAATCCTTGCAACTGTCCCGTTTCAAACTGATGGCGCAAGCGTTCCCGATCGCCGATCGCGGTTTCTGCCGTATAGGTATTAATCCGATAGCCCAATTCTTTCCCCAACAAATGCGCCACCGCATCGATTTGTCGCCTCGGCGGCTGTCCGTCCGCTTCCACGATGCCATCGCAACAGTAGAATAGCGTATGGGTTGTCTTCGGGCGCGATCGCATTAACTGCCGCAACGTCGTCAATTTATTCGCCGCCGCTCCAATCAATCGAGCGCGTTGCATTAACAATCCCGTTAAATCTTCGTCGTCGTCCTCCCGTTCTTCATTCGAAAGCACCCAACCGATGCGTTTGGTTAACTTCCCATAGGCTCGACTTTCGGCATCGGTCAAACTGACTAAAATTGGATGATAATTATAACGCACCAATGCCCCCTGGCGAATGGCATCGGCGAGGGTCAATTCCGGTTGCAAAACCGTGCCGAAATAGTTTAATAACGCTTCAGTTCCCCCATCGTCAAAATACCGCTCCGGCGTCGCAGAGAGCGCCAGACGCAAGCCAATCTGACGCGGCAAACTTTCCTCCAAACGCGGCGCGCCTAAATTGTGTGCCTCGTCGCCGACAATCAGGGTTTTATCGGGAAAATAAGGCAGTTGCGATTGCAACCCCGCTCCGATCAGCGTCGAATTGGTCGTCACCACCGTCAGGAACGGCAGGCGATCGGCGCGCAGGGCGTATAATTGCCCCGAGAGCTGACTTTGCCAGGTGCGAACGCTTTCAAAGGCGAGAAGGGGATCTAAGCCGAATTTGCGGCATTCTCGCGCCCACTGCGACACCAAATGGCGGTAGGGACAGACCACCAGCAACACTTGCAAGCCGATTTTACGATACAGTTCGAGCGCGATCGCCAAGGCAGTAATCGTCTTTCCCGCTCCCGTCGCCATCTTCAGCGTCCCGCGTCCGCGATTGGCAAACCAACTGGCGATCGCCTGTTGCTGGTAGCCGCGCAACACCAGGTCGGGGGGAAAGGTAGGAACGCCTCCAATCGAGACACGCATGGCATGGGTTAAGAAATTGCAAGAATTGGGACTGACTCGAATGCAATTTTCGAGGTTTAATAAACTATTATCCCCCACGAGCGAACGATTTCCATGACCTACTGTCTCCGGGTGACTGACTTACCTGCTAGCGAACGCCCTCGCGAACGCCTGATCGAACACGGTCCGAACACCCTATCGACCGCAGAACTGCTGGCAATTTTACTGGGAACCGGACAGGGACCGGGCAAACTGTCTGCGGTGGGATTGGGACAATACTTGTTGCAGCAACTGGGTCAACACCAGCGGGACGCCCTCGAAGTGTTGCGCGATGTGGGGGTGCGAGAGCTAACTCAAATTCCGGGAATCGGTCCGGCGAAAGCGACGAGCATTTTAGCCGCGATCGAACTGGGAAAGCGCGTGTTTCAAATTCGTCCGAACGATCGCCAAGAAATCGACAGTCCCGACGCCGCCGCTGCTGCATTGAGTCAGGAGTTGATGTGGCAGACGACCGAACGGTTCGCGATCGTGTTGCTCGACGTGAAAAATCGCCTCATTGCCACTCAAGTCATTACCACCGGCACGGCGACTGAAACGCTGGCTCACCCGCGCGAGATTTTTCGAGAAGTGATTCGTCAGGGCGCAACGCGGGCGATCGTGGCGCACAACCATCCTACCGGAAGCCTCGAACCGAGTTCGGAAGATATCGCCCTTACCCGACAATTACTGCAAAGCGGTCGAATGTTGGGTCTTCCGATCCTCGATCATCTCATTTTAGGTCATGGTAACTATTGCAGTTTGCGCCAAATTACCTCGTTGTGGGATGAATATCCCCAGGAAGAATAGCCCTCAGCCGATATTGCCCTCCCAGTTCGGATGTTCTGGCGGGAGGGAGACAAAATCGCTCAACCAACGATGGTTGCACTGCGGGCAGGTAATTTGATGGTGTTGAGGGGCGTTCAAGCGATCGTCGCTGACTTCAAAGTTGGCGTGGCAATTGGGACAGCGGATTTCAATCGGTCGTTCGAGGTTTAATTTGCTCTGTGTCAAGTCAATCTCCTAGTTCGGGTCGAACATTGCGGTTTAGTTTTGTCCACCGTAACCGACAGTACGCGATCGCGTCTAAGCGCACCGTAACGATTGATAGTGAAATTTTTTGGGAACGGCGACACGAACGGCTGGTGGCTGCCATCTTGCCCTTGGCGGCGATCGCCCTGACAATCTAGGGTGAAGTTAGAAAGAATGGGTTAACCACCGCGCGTCAGTCCCCGGCTCAAGCACGGGGTTTCCAAGCTCACGGAGATTTACCGATGAAATCACAGTTTCTAGCGATCGCTCTTATCGTTGCCCCCTTACTGGGATCCCCCATCGCCCGAGCGGCAAATCCCGAGGACGTGCAACGCCTGCGCGACACCAACGAATGCTCGGAGTGCGATCTCAGCAATATCGATCTCAGTGGCATGGATCTGAGCAATGCCAAATTAGGGTTTTCCAACCTGCGCGGCTCCAATCTCGCCGGAACCAATTTAGAAGACGCCTTTCTGTTTGGAGCGGATTTGCGAGAAACCAACCTGCAAAATGCCAACCTGCGCGATGCCGAACTCGAAAGCGCCAAACTCAGCGGCGCGCGATTGGAAGGGGCAAATTTAGGCGGCGCGTTCTTGCGCTATGCCAGCTTGTGGAAAGCCAATCTGAGCAATGCTAATTTGACCGACTCGGTACTGGAGGGGGCATTCTTATTTGAAGCCAGAGGCGTCAACCTCGAAGGCGCAACCCTCTGTTTGACCACGCTACCGGATGGGACGACCTCGCAGGAAGATTGCGATTGAGATACATTAAGTTAGCTGAGCTGAGGGGTAGGCGCGATCGCTTGCCCTTGACGCTCTTTTGTAGCCTACAGGTTCATCGGGATGCTAGCGACCTCACCAGTCAGCGACCTCGTTCGACAGCAGCGAGAATTTTTTGCCACCGGAACCACGAAAGACGTGGCGTTCCGCATCGACCGGTTAAAACGGTTAAAGCAAGCCATCTTAGATCGCCAAGAGCAGTTCGTCGAAGCATTGCAGGCGGATTTGAGCAAACCGGAATTCGAAATCTACGCCACCGAAATTATCGTTACGCGCGAAATCGATTTTGCCCTCAAACGACTTAAATCTTGGGTCAAACCGCAGAAAGTCCGCACGCCGCTCGAACAATTTCCCGCCTCGGCGCGCATCTACCCCGAACCCCTCGGCTGTACGTTAATTATCGGTCCGTGGAATTATCCGCTTCAGTTGACGATCGCGCCGTTGGTCGGAGCGATGGCGGCGGGAAACTGTACCATTGTCAAACCCTCCGAGATTGCCCCGCACGCCTCAAAAGCGATCGCCGATTCGATCCGAGAAACCTTCGACCCGAGTTATCTGGCGGCGGTGGAAGGGGGCGTCGAAACCAGCCAGCAATTGCTCGCCGAAAAATTCGATCGCATCTTTTTTACCGGCGGAACTCGCATCGGTCGCATCGTCATGGAAGCGGCGGCGAAACATCTGACTCCGGTGACGCTGGAATTGGGCGGAAAAAATCCCTGCATTGTCGATGCTGACGTTAATATCGATCGCGCGGCGAAACGCATTACCTGGGGTAAATTTCTCAACGCCGGTCAAACCTGTATCTCTCCCGATTATTTACTGGTCGATCGCCGGATTAAAGCCGATCTCGTCAGCGCCATTTGCAACTGCATTCGCGAGTTTTACGGCGAGGATCCCTCGAATAGCCCCGATTTGTCTCGCATGGCGAGCGATCGCCATTTCGAGCGGGTGGCGGGATTATTGGATGGCGCGAATATTATTACTGGCGGTCAAACCAACGCCGAAGATCGCTATATCGCCCCAACCTTGGTCGATGGGGTGGACTGGGATTCTCCGGTGATGCAAGATGAAATTTTCGGTCCGATTTTACCGGTCTTGGATTATTCGGATCTTTCTAAGGCGATCGCTAAAATTAACGAACGTCCGAAACCCCTCGCCCTCTACCTATTTTCGCGAGATGACGCCAAGCAACAGCGAATCTT
Source organism: uncultured bacterium (assembly GCA_964420595.1). Taxonomy (GTDB): domain Bacteria; phylum Cyanobacteriota; class Cyanobacteriia; order Cyanobacteriales; family Geitlerinemataceae; genus CAYQUF01. The sequence continues at coordinate 1,188 of CAYQUF010000158.1, read as the reverse complement.
AACCGAAACCAGTTCCGGTGGCGTTTGCATTAACGACACGGTCATTCAAGTGGGAATGTCGGAGTTACCGTTTGGCGGCGTCGGAGAGAGCGGAATCGGACAATATCACGGGAAAGCCAGTTTCGATACCTTTTCTCACCACAAAAGCGTGGTCGATAAACCGTTTTGGCTGGATCCGGATTGGCGGTATGCCCCCTACGCCGATAAGTTAAAGCTCGTCAAGCGCCTGTTCAGTTGAGCGATTCGGGTCGAAAATCGTCGAGAACTCGCATCTTGGATACCTCGCCCGAGAGTGCTAGGATAGTTAGCATCAGTTTGGGCTTGCTTCTACCGCTACAACTAGCAATTGATTGGATTCGGGCTTCACGATCGGTTGGGTGTCAGCCGCGATCGCCCCTCCGGCGACGTTACGGGCGCTTGGCACGATTCATTTCAATCCGATTGCGCTTTGGGTTATCCGTGCGATCTAGACCGTCAGCCAACTGCCTAGCTGCGATTTTCGCTTAATTTTATGTTCGCTTTCCTATCGCTTCTCATCGTTGCGGGACTGCTGGGATTTTTAATCTCTCGATATCGAAATATCCGCACTCGCGATCGCGATCGATTCAACCGCCGTCTCGAACGCCTCGAAACTGCGATCGCCAACTTAACCTTCAACCTAGATCGCGATTCGGATCGATGGCAACGCGATCGCCGCGAACTCGACGCGATCGTGCAAGGATTGCTCGAGCATCGCCAAGAACTCAACTCCCGCACGATCGAACTCAACGGCGACGTCCTCAAACTCATCAGCGGCGAAATTCAAATTCGCGGCGAACTATCTCGACTGTCGGCAAAACTGACCCAATTGCAACGAGAAATCGAAACCATTTCGATTCAAATGGAACAGTTGAGCCGAGCCAAAGCGGGGATAGAGGCAATTCAAACCCAGTGCGATCGCGGTTGGGATTTAGTCACCATCGATTCGCAAGTCGATCCGCAAGATGCCAATCGGGGTTGGCTGTTGCTGGGATTTCGCAAGTAGAGCCGTGGTGAGTGACGTGCGGGACGTCCACAACCGTAGGGTGGGAATTGCCGATCGATTGGCAATGGTGCCGATTCCTGGACACTCGCAATGCCCACCTTCCCATAAACTTTAGCCAAACCCGCCAGAATCCTCCGCTTCAAATCTTGGATTGAAGCGAGAGA
>CAYQUF010000157.1:0-11133 GCA_964420595.1 uncultured bacterium | reverse complement strand
TTCTTTTGAATGCCCGGATCCTCCTCGTCCTGGCGATCGCGCTTTCCTTCCGGGAGCGAACTGCCGATCCCTTGCAAAATGCCCCGACCGATTAACCCGATGCCGCGACCGACCACTTGGGTGAGAACGTAGACCAACCCGCTTCCGACGAACGACACTGCCGATCGCAATCGGGGTGCCACCGCATCTCGGGCTTCGAGAACCAGGGTCACGGCTTGGGGGATGCCCGTGAGGGCTTGCAGTTCTTGCTGTCGGGGAGCGTACACCGAAATGTGCTGAATTCCCCGTTCGGTGAGGACGAGCAGCCAGTAACGGCTTTCGTAAATGGCTTTGGGTTCGTTAACGTAGGCTTGCAAGCGATATTTCCAGGAGAGATCGTTGCGGAAGCGTTCGACTTCGCGGGTCGAGAGCAGGCGGCGATCGTAAAAGTTTTGCTTGATGGTTTCGATATCGGCGCAGTGATTGAGCAGGGGTTGGACGACGGCATTAGCCGTTTGAATGGTTAAATTTTGCAGTAAGGCTTCTGCCCGTTGCATGGCGTCCGGGCTTCCGGCTTGATGGGCTTGGTTTTCGACGATTAAGGGGGTTTGAAATAGCAGGTGCGCCAAAAAATCGACCACTAGCGGGATTTTATCGAGAATTGCCAGGCGGACGATTTCGGCATCTTCGAGCAACAGCGAAGCCAGTTCCACCTCGCGATCGCCCAGGCGCAGGGTGTAGTATTTGCCAAAAAATTCCACCGTGGTCGCCTGCCACAAATCCAAAATAATCCGCGATCGCTTGTCGGATAGTTGGTGCGGCTGCACTTGGGAAAAGCGCAATTCGTCTAAAATTTCTTCAAATTTGCGCAGGATTAAATACAGTAACTCTCGCTTTTTATCGGGTCTAAAAATGTCGAGTTCCAACGGCACTTGGCTGAGGTTGGGCAAGTTAGACTGAAGTTTGGCTAAGGTGGTATCGAACAGTGCCGATTGCAAGGTTTTCGTATCGATCGCCACGGGAGCGGCAGTTGCTTGCAAAGCAGAGCCAGAGGCGATGGTGTCTCGCCCTTGGCTGGAGGGACGGGACTTTGCCGCTGTCGGGGTGGGGCGATCGCGCGGTGGAGCGGCACTCGCGGGCGTCGGGGTGCCAATTGAGATGGTGGCGGCGGGAAATAACCGCTCGACCAGAAATCGCGCCGCCCGCAGTTCTCGGCGGTGTCCTTGTAAAAAGAGGCGGTCGAAGGGCGAGAGGGTGGGACGTTTCAACTGTTGGTTGACCCGATCGATCGCCTGCTGAATTTGCCCCACACTGCGCGATCGCCACTGCTGTCGCCGACGGGCGATCCAGCCGGAACGTTGGGGTTGGGGCGAGGGTTCGGCAGGGGAATAGTCGGGCACATCGTTGACCGAGGCGCGATGCAGGGGGGGCGACCCCGTCCAGTAGGTTTCTCCGGCGGCTAACTTACGGATCGCGGCAATTAGTTGGGCGATGGAAGTACCTTTGCGATAGTAGCCCCGCACGCCAATCTCGCGCGCCGTCGCCAAGCGATCCGGACTGCACGCCGCACTCAGCAGCAAAATCGGCAACTCGGGGTAGTGCGCTTGCAGGTACTGGCACAAATCGAGGGCGGAAATGCCCCCTTCTTCGCTTCCTCCCGCATCGATATCCACGATCGCCACGTTCACCGTTCGAGCCGCGTCGCCCTCGTCCGAGTACACCTTGGGAAAGGTCGAGACTTGCGCTTCGGAATCCTCTTCGATCGCCCGTAATGCTGCTTGGGGACTGGACACTTCTGCCACCAAGTTTAAATCGGAAAACTGGTCTAACCAGGTTTGGAAGCCCAATCGAAAAATCGGATCTTCGTCTACGAGCAACAGCTGCACCGTCTCGGGGGCTGCGGCTCCCACTTTGCTCTCTCGTCCGTTATCGTGGCTCATGCACTCGCTCTTCGCTGACCGCCGGATGCTTATTCACCATTGTCCGGGATTTCGGCGTCGCTGGCATCAGGTTCGGCAAATTCCGATTCCGCTTCGGGCGACCAAGTCGGCTGATACTCTTGTTGGGCGGCGGCTTCAGCTTCTCGGGCGGCGTAAATGGCTTCCCGCTCGGCAGCCCAGCGGGCGATCGCGTCTTGGGCTTCCCAATACAGGGGACGACCGTATCCGATGCTGGCGGCGGTATTGATGGCGGCGGTGAGGCGACCCTGTTCGGCGAGTGCCCGAGCGTCGTTGAGAATGGGGCGATCGCGGGCAATTTGAATGTCAGCCCACCAGCGGTCGATCTCGGCTTGGGCGTCGTCGTACAGGGCGCGACCGGGTTCGATTTGCTGCGCCACGTCGATGGCTTCGCCCAAGCTGCCGTCTTCGGCGAGGGCGCGAGCTTCTGCCAGGATCGGTCGATCTTCGACGATCTCGATTTGATTTTGCCAGTTGGCGATTTTGGTTTGGGCTTCTACTCGCAGGGCGCGTCCCAGTTCGACCTTCCGAGCTTCGGCGATCGCGGCTTCGTATGCCTCTACGGTATCCGGGCGCGCCAGTTGCTGGGCGCGATTTAAGTAAGGGCGATCTTCTATTTTTTGAATCTGATTGCGCCAGTGAGCAATTTCTGTTTGGGCGCGAATCCGACGGGGGCGATCGGGGGCAACGGTTTTGGCTTGGGCGATGGCGAGTTTGAGCATCGGCGGTTGACCCACGCTGGCTAGCACGCGGGCGAATTTAAGCTGGCTCAGGTCTTGCAGGTGGGCTTGCCACTGCTCGATCCGCGATCGCGCTTCGTCGTAGAGGGGACTGTCGGACTCGATTTGGCGGCTCAGTTGCGCCGTAGCATCTAAATACGTCAGCATTTGCCGAAACAGGGGCACGTTTGCCGTCTCTCCGGTGGTGTCTTCCACCCGTTCTTGCACCCGAATCAGGGTAATTAAATCGGTGGATTCATCATTCAAGTAAGTGTCATAGGGGACCATGTCCGCCACCTCAATGGCGCGATCGAAATTTCCCTCCTCCCGCCGTTGCTGGGCAATCTCGATCAGGGCGCGACTCCAGCGCGAAATTTCAGCTTGAGCTTCCTCTCGCGCGTAGCTGTCGGGTTCGACCTTGCGCGCCCAACCGATGGCTCGCTGGTATTCTTCTGCCGTTTCCCACAAAATCGCCGCTCGCGCCCGTTCTAAATGCTTCCAGGCTTCTTGTTCCGACTCGATTTTCGCCATCAACTGGTTGAACTGCTCGATCCGCCAGTATTTATCGTTGAGTTCCGACAGATCCTCGGCTTTCTCTGCGGCTTTGTCCCAATTTTGAGCTTTGAGGGCGGCTTCGGCGTCCTCGTAAATCTGGCGACCCTGATTCCAGGTGCCGTCCCAGTTAGCCAGGGTGGCTTGCACTTGTCCGTAGAGGGGGCTGGCTTCGGGGACTTGGCGCAATAGCGCGATCGCCTCGTCCTGCTTGCCCTGCTTCATTTTCTCCCGCGCGATCGCCATCAGTTTGTCCGTCCACTGACGCATGGACAGGGTGGCTTGCCATTGCAGGGGATGGTCGTCGCGCCACTGGGACACCATTTTCAGCGCGGCAATAATTTGTTCGGTGTCTCCGGCTTGGGCGGCGCGATCGGCACAGTGCAATCGTTCGCGATCGGATGCCAAATTGCCAATCCGCTCGCAATCGGGGACTGGCGGCGCGACAAACAGCCACACCAGCGCTCCCGCTCCGGTTCCGCCGGAAATGGCTAACGCGCTCAACAACAACAGCGACCATCCCCAGGAGCGATCTCGACGGGGGACGTCGGTGGGCGTATCGGGCGGATTTGATTCGGAATTGAGCGTTTCTGACTCTGAGGGTGACATACCTGAATTGGAGGTATCGGTCAAGGTCGAGGACGGGCTAGAGGCTTTCGCTCGATTTTGCCAGGTGCGAAACCAAGGCGCAATGAGAGTCCGAAGTCGTTCGAGCTGTTTTTTGGCCATTATCGTTTGGCTGAGCGCGATCGTCGCAGTTCTTATAAGGCAATCTTATCGAAATGGCTTCCCCTGCGGGGAGGTGCCTCGATTGATTTCATTTATTCTTTCATCAAACTTCTAACTTTTCAGCTTTAGTTCATTTCATTTTCAGCGATCTCTCGGGGAACTTTGATGAATTGGGGGAGGATAGGGACGGAGCAATTTTTAGAGATGTGCGGTTCCTCTCGGTTGAGGAAGACAACCGGGGAGCGTCGTGCATGAAGTCTAGGAAATACTCTATCGATCTCTCCACTGTTTCACCACCGATCCTCGAAACTATGACCTTCGATCCGATCGCGCGATCGCGCCTGATTGTCTTTACTCGCTATCCCGAGCCGGGACGTACCAAAACTCGCCTGATTCCGGCGTTGGGCGATCGAGGTGCGGCACGGTTGCAACGGCAGATGACTCAATATGCCCTCAAACACGCCCGACAGTGGCGCGATCGCTCCCCCTCCCCCGTCCTCGAAGTCCGCTACACCGGTGCCACCGAACGCCAAATGCAGTGCTGGCTGGGATCGCGGCTGCACTATCGCCCGCAAGGATCGGGGGATCTCGGTGACCGCATGGCACGGGCGTTTGAGGAGGCGTTTCGAGAGGGAGCGAACCGAGTTGCCATCATCGGGATCGACTGTCCCGGCGTCGATGTCTCGATTTTAGCTAAAGCGTTTGACGCTCTTGACTCCCAAGATGGCGTTATCGGACCGGCAAACGATGGTGGGTATTATCTCATTGGTTTGCGTCGATTCGTCCCGGAATTATTGACCGGGATCGAGTGGGGAACCAGCCAGGTCTTCCGTCAAACCCTCGAAATTGCCCAGTCTCTGGGGTTGGAGCTGGCGTCTCTACCGCCCCTGGACGATATCGATCGCCCGGAAGACTTGCTGCTTTGGGAATGTGCCACCTCGGAGGCGATCGGCTGCGAATCCATCTCGGTGGTTATTCCTGTTTTAAACGAAGCCGACACGATTGTCCACGCGATCGCGCCTTTACAAAATTGCGAGGGGGTCGAAATTCTGGTCGTCGATGGCGGCTCGGGGGACAAGACGGTGGAACTGGTCGAATCGATGGGGGTTCAAACCCTCTCGGTCAGCGGCGGACGCGCGGCGCAATTGAATGCGGGAGCGAAGGCGGCGTCGGGCGATATTTTGCTCTTTCTCCACGCCGATACCCAATTACCCGAGAATTTCGATGCGATCGCGCGAGAGACTTTAGAGGATCCCGATACCGTTGCGGGGGCGTTTGAATTGCGCGTCGATGCTAATTTGCGCTTCATGGGAGCGATCGAGCGCTTGGTCAACTGGCGATCGCGCTTTTTACAACTTCCCTACGGGGATCAAGCTTTATTCATTCGCAAAGCCGTGTTTCTCGATCGCGGTGGATTTGCGCCAATGCCGATTATGGAAGATTTTGAGTTCTCGCGACGCATCAGGCGACAGGGCAAAATCGCGATCGCTCCCGCAGCAGTCCTCACCTCGGGACGGCGTTGGCAAAAACTGGGCGTACTGCGCACTACCCTCATCAACCAACTGATGGTTTTAGGCTATTTTCTCGGCATTCCTAGCGATCGTCTGGCTCGATGGTATCGCGGTCGTTCCTCGTAGGGGTTGGGTCGCCAAACCCTTTCCCATTGTCGGATTGTCCGATTGCTTTGAGGGGTAAACGCTACGGTAGGGGCGGTTCGCGAACCGCCCCTACAAACGGGAAAACTCTAATTTTGCCAAACCTAAATATCGAATTCCCTCTGGCGTGACTTCAAATCGACAGGGAAGCACCTCCAATCCAGCGGAAATCCCCTCGCGCAAGAGTTCGGCATATTTCGGATCGGCAGATTCTCCTGGCGAAAAGCGATCGCAATCGGCGCGGTTGATAAAGTAGAGCATCACCCCTCGCGCTTCGGGAATCAACGCCGTCAGTTCCCGCAGGTGTTTCTGTCCCCGCGTGGTTTTGGTATCGGGAAATAACGCGAGCGTTAAGTGCGCCCAGGTGGTATTTTTAACTTCGAGATAAATCGGGCGATCGCTCCCGGTTTCGCGCAAACAAAAATCTACCCGACTCTTATTATCGCTCCCGTAGCGCACTTCCGAGCGAATTTCGTCGTAATTCCCCAACTCTGGAATCAACCGCCGTTCCAACACTTGCTTCATCACCCGATTGGGCAATCCCGTATTGATTCCCACCCACGTCGGTGCGTTGTCCTCAACCCGAATTAACTCCCAGGTATAGGATAATTTGCGCTTGGGATTGTCGCTGTAGGACAGGCGAACCGCACTCCCCGGCGTCGAAACTCCCGTCATCGGTCCGGTATTGGGACAGTGCGCCGTCACCACTTCGCCGCTATCGAGTTCCACATCGGCGAGAAACCGCTTGTAGCGACGTACCAGGGTTCCGGAATAGAGGGTGGGGTAAGGGTAGAGGAAGTCTGACATAGAGAGAAATTAACCGCAATTGGTTGACCCGCGATCGCGCCACGGGGTTGTATATTGGGGGATCGTTTAACGCGAGTAACGCTTGTGCCTGAAAACCAGAAATCCGGTCGATCGCTAGCAGGAATCGCAGGGATTGTAGCAGTCGCTACCCTGATTAGTAAATTATTCGGCTTGATTCGCCAACAAGCGATCGCGGCTGCATTCGGCGTGGGTCCGGCGGTCGATGCCTATAACTACGCTTACGTGATTCCCGGCTTTCTCCTGGTACTGCTTGGGGGAATTAACGGACCGTTCCACAGTGCCATTGTTAGCGTACTGGCAAAACGCGATCGCGAGGACGCCGCTCCCCTGGTCGAAACCATTACCACCCTCGTCGGCGGAATTTTACTGCTGGTGACGATTGGGTTAATTATTTTCGCCAATCCCCTAATCGATATCGTCGCACCGGGGTTGACCGAAACCGAAACCGGACTGGAAATTCGGGAAATAGCCATCCAACAATTTCGCATTATGGCACCGATGGCGTTACTAGCGGGATTGATCGGCATCGGATTCGGCACCCTCAACGCCGCCGATATGTACTGGCTCCCCTCTATCAGTCCCCTATTCTCCAGTGTGGCACTGATCGCCGGATTGGGGATTCTCGCCTTAAACCTCGGCGAAGATATCGTCGATCCCCGATATGCCTTAGTTGGCGGATTGGTCCTGGCTTGGGGAACCCTCGCGGGTGCCATTTTACAATGGCTGGCACAGGTAGCGGCACAATGGCGATCGGGATTGGGCAAATTGCGGTTGCGGTTCGAGTTCGCCAGACCCGGCGTGAAAGAGGTGATGCGGGTGATGGGACCGGCGACGCTCTCGTCGGGAATGATGCAAATTAACGTCTATACCGACTTGTGGTTTGCCTCGTTTATTCCCCAAACCGCCGCCGCTCTCGGTTATGCGGGATTGCTCGTTCAAACCCCCCTCGGCATCCTGTCGAATACGATTTTGGTGCCGATGTTGCCCGTTTTTTCTCGCCTCGCCGATCCCAACGATTGGACGGAATTAAAACAACGCATCCGTCAGGGATTGGTGCTAACGGGTTTGACCATGTTACCGTTAGGCGCGTTAATGATGGCGCTCTCCCTTCCGATCGTGCGAGTGGTGTACGAACGGTTTGCCTTTGACAAAGATGCGTCGGAATTCGTGGCGGCGATTTTAATGGCGTATGGATTGGGGATGTTTGTCTATCTGGGTCGGGATGTATTGGTGCGGGTATTTTACGCTCTCGGCGACGGACAAACGCCGTTTAAAATTAGCGCGATCAACATCGTTCTTAATGCCATTTTCGATTATTTGCTCATCAATGCCTTTGGCGCGCCGGGATTGGTATTGGCGACGTTTAGCGTCAATTTAATTTCGATGTTGGCGTTACTCTTTTTGCTCGATCGCAAGTTGAACGGATTGCCCCTCGTCCAGTGGATGCTACCGTTTTTCAACCTGACGATCGCGAGTTTTGTTGCCGGAACTGCCAGTTGGGGCATTTTATGGGGAATGCAGCAAGTGTTGGGAACGGAAGGTTTTTTAATTCAGTTGTTGCAGTTGTGCGTGGCGGGGTTGTTGGGATTGGCGATTTTCGGGGCGATCGCGACTCAGTTGAAATTGCCGGAAGTCGATATTTTAGTGGATCGAATTCGTCAGAAGTTTGGTAATCATTCAGGGGGATAGGGAGTAAACTAGAGGGCATGGAAGAGACAGTTATGATGGTTTATCGATAGGTTTGAGGGGAGTTCTACTGGACAAATATATTCTATTTTATCGAGTTAACGATGAGGTCGTCGAAATTGTCCGCGTTGTTGATGGTCGGCAAGATTTAATCAGCTTATTCAATGCCAATTAGATGTTGGTTTCATCTAAATCGTAGACGGTGAAGAATGCTGCGCTTCTTCGTAACAATTATCGACCGACAACTCCGGCTGACGCGCCGCTTCAACTGCCAAACCATCGCACCGCTCGTTTTCTACATTTCCCGCGTGTCCCTTCACCCATTCAAACTGAATCTCGTGAGGTTCGCACAGTTGCAATAATTCTCCCCACAAGTCAGGATTCATGGCTTTATCTTTTTTATTGCGTTTCCAACCGTTGGCTTGCCATCGTTTTGCCCAACCTTTGGTCATTGCATCGACCACGTATTTAGAATCGGAGTAGAGCGTCACCGCACAGGGATATTTTAACGCCCGCACGCCAGCAATGGCTGCCTTAATTTCCATGCGGCTGCTCGTGGTCAACCGAAATCCTCCCGACAGCTCTTTGCGATGCTCGCCATACAGCAAAACTACGCCATAGCCGCCGGGACCGGGATTTCCCAAACACGCGCCATCGGTATAGATTGAAACTTGCTTTAGTGCTTCACCCATTTTCGATAATAAACTGGTTTGAATTCAAACAACCTGCACCTTACTGTAGCACGATCGACTGACATGACTGCCGATATTATTGGAATTGGCTTAGACGGAGCCGCCGGACTCGCGAAACCCTTACAAGACAAGATCGCACGAGCCTCGCTCTTGGTGGGGAGCGATCGCCATTTGAGCTATTTTCCCGACTATGAGGGAGAAACGCTAACCTTAAACGATTTTAAAGGAGCGATCGCCCATATCAAACAGCGATTGGAAGTCAACCTATCCGAACCCATCGTAATTCTAACCTCTGGCGATCCGCTATTCTTTGGATTCGGTCGGCTGCTATTACAAAAATTCCCGTCAGATTGGTTGAATTTCTATCCACAACTCAGTTCGATTCAAATTGCATTCAATCGCGTAAAAGTTGCTTGGCAAGATGCAAAATGTATTAGCGCTCACGGGCGTTCTTTAGACGAATTAACGCAATCATTGAAGAAAGGTGTCGATAAAATTGCCGTTCTCACCGATAAAACCAATAGTCCCAGCGCGATTGCCGATTTATTAGACGATTTAGACTTACCCAGCGATTACGAGTTATGGGTTTGCGAAAATCTCGGCGGTACGGACGAACGGGTGGGGAAATACAGTCAATCTGAAATTCGCGATCGCACTTTTGCACCGCTCAATGTTGTTATTCTGTTGCGCCAAAGTTCGATAGAAAAAGAGAATTTAAATCTCGACAACTTACCCGCATTCGGAATCCCCGATCGCGCTTTTCTCAGTTTTCCAGATCGTCCCGGCTTAATCACCAAACGGGAAGTGCGATTATTGGTTTTAGGAGAACTGGCATTACAACCCAATCAAACGGTTTGGGATATTGGCGCGGGAACCGGCTCTGTTTCCATCGAAATCGCTCGCTTATTCCCAAACAATCGAATTTACGCTATCGAAAAAACGGCAATAGGCACCGATTTAATCGAAAAAAACTGCAACCGTTTTGGCGTCGAAAATATTTGCGCTATCGGCGATCGCGCTCCCGATTGCTTGCACGATCTTCCCAATCCCGATCGCATTTTCATCGGTGGAAGTGGCGGTCAAATTGAAGACATTTTACAACTCTGTGGAAATCGATTAACTTCAAATGGCGCGATCGTTCTCGCCTTAGCCACCCTCGAACACCTCAATCGCGCCGTGAATTGGCTGCAAACCGAGAATTGGACGTATCGCCTGTTACAAGTTCAACTTTCTCGTTCCGTTGCAATTGGCTCCCTCACCCGCTGGTCGCCATTAAATCCCGTGGCGATCGTGACAGCTACCAAAGATTGAGGCAAAATAGAAACCAGCTAGGAGAAAAAATATGGGATTGCTCGTAGACGGCGTTTGGCACGATCGCTGGTACGATACTGAAAGTACTGGCGGACGTTTCGTCCGAAAAGCCTCGCAATTTCGCAACTGGGTCACCCCAGATGGGAGTCCCGGACCGACTGGAAAAGGTGGCTTTAAAGCCGAATGCGATCGCTATCATCTTTACGTTTCTTACGCCTGTCCCTGGGCGCACCGTACTCTTATTTTTCGCGCGTTAAAAGGCTTAGAAGACGCAATTTCGCTGTCGGTGGTGAATTGGTTTATGGGCGATCGCGGTTGGACATTTGAACCCGCAGACGGCACAATTTCAGACTCCATCCACAACGCCGATTACTTATACGAAGTCTACCTCAAAGCCGATCCGAATTATACCGGTCGCGTCACCGTTCCCGTGTTGTGGGACAAGCAAACCCAGACTATTGTCAATAACGAATCCTCTGAAATGATTCGGATGTTTAACAGTGCGTTCGACGGGGTAGGAGCTAAACCGGGAGACTACTATCCCGAACCGCTACGAGACGAAATTCACGCGCTCAACGATCGCATTTACGATACGGTCAACAATGGCGTGTACAAGGCGGGATTTGCGACTTCGCAACCCGCGTATGAGGAAGCGGTTTATCCTTTATTTGGAACCCTAGACTGGTTGGAAGAACGCCTTTCGACGCAGCGATTTTTAACCGGCGATCGAACGACGGAAGCCGACTGGCGATTGTTCACCACTCTATTGCGATTCGATCCGGTCTATGTCGGTCATTTCAAGTGCAATATTCGCCGTCTGGTCGATTATCCCAATTTATGGGGTTACGTCCGCGATTTGTATCAAACGCCAGGGGTCGCCAGTACGGTAAATATGACGCATATTAAACGACATTACTACGAAAGTCACGACACCATTAATCCCCCTGGTGTGGTTCCGGTGGGACCTGCGATCGATTTTTCGGAACCTCACGATCGCGATCGCAAATTTTAAGGGTTATTCTAT
>CAYQUF010000156.1:0-11140 GCA_964420595.1 uncultured bacterium | reverse complement strand
CGACCCAATGACTCGATCCGGTTGGATGGTTAATACACGAGCGCTCGCTGCTATACGTACGGTACACCTCAGTGGAGGAAGGCAACGGGCAACAGAAAAGCGTCCCTCATCAGGGGAGGCAAATGCTCTACCCGGAAATATTTTCGGGATGCTTGTCGCGATCGCGCCGATCTAACCCCGATTTGACCCATTGAATGCAGTCGAATTCAGTTTCAAAAATTTTGGGAGCGGCAATGTTCTGGAGCGAATCGGGCGGATAGTGGTCGTAAAAGCATTTGTCAGCAATTTGGTAGGTGATAATCAGGTTGTTTTGGTAGGTGTAGCGATTTTGGAAATAATCGTCCCACAGATCGGAGTCGGAATAATCTTCGAGATGTTCTTCAGCAATGTCGATCGCCTCGTCAATCTCGCTCGAATAGATCCCGGCAGGATTTTCGGCTCGGTGAAATTCTCCTTTGCGTCCGAGGGCAGACAGAAGCACGTACGAATAAATGGCTTCTCTATCAACGCGGGTAAAGACAAATGGAATAATCAAATACCCCAGATACGAAACGGATCGTTCGTAAAGTAACCGACTCATGTTTTCGATTCGATGGCGGTTGCATCAGGTCCCGGTCGAGCCGGGCTACGCTCCCAAATTGTATCATTGCAGCGATGGCGCGATCGCCCCCGAGCTGGCGCAGCGATCCCGAGATCCCGACGCCAGCCAAGACAGCGATCGGCTACGAGTCATGGTAGGCGGGGTGCCAGACCCTCCCGTCGTGCATGACAATGGCGCGATCGGCGAGTCCCAATTCTTTTAAGGGAGGAATAAGTTGGTATTGATTGCGCCACAGGTGATTGGCAACATCGCGAGTGGGACAATTGACCAACAAGCACAATTTCCCCTGGAGAACCTGCCGTTCGAGCTGGCATCCGTCAGGCAGACCCGCCATTGAGTGAAATCGTTCTAGGGCTAGCGTTTCCAAGCTCACGAGCTTAACCTCCTTGGGCTTTATTCTTAATCTTGCCTTATCTCAACCGTAAAATGCGATGGGCAACGGCAATGTCGGTTCCCGGCAAACGGTTAACGGTCATCCTACCCTGGTGGTTCGGTCAGGCTTGTTTGAGGAGATACACTCTGAGGCATTCCCGCTATGAATTTCGCTGCTGTCGCGGTGTCGAAATCCCCGTGCGGTGAAACTCGTGTTGCAATTGCTCCCGAGGCATTTCGTCCAAACTCGGCATGCGAGCGTCGAGATCTTGTCGATTTCCCTGGCGATCGAGCAGCAGGTAAGTAATCATCTCGCCTTTCCCTTTAATGGGAATTGCGCCGCGTTTTTCCAAACGGTATTGATGTTGCAAGCGTTGGTAAGTCATCTCGCTGACTTGGATGCAACTGGGAATGCCGTGAGACTCCATGCGGCTGGCAATGTTGACGGTATCGCCCCACAGGTCGTAAATAAATTTATTCGCCCCAATTACCCCAGCGACGACCGGACCGGTATGGATGCCGATGCGCATTTGAAAGGTTTCGCCGCGTTCGAGATCGAAGCGTTTGAGTTCGGTATGCATGTCCAATGCCATTTGCGCGATCGCCTCGGCATGATCGGGACGAAACTGGGGTAAGCCGCCGACGACCATGTAGGCATCGCCGATGGTTTTGATTTTCTCTAATCCGTGATGCACCGCCAGGCGATCGAATGCCGAAAAGATTTCGTTGAGAATTGCCACGAGTTCGGGAGCGGAGACCCGGCTGGCAAGTTTGGTAAATCCGACAATATCGGCAAACATTACCGTCACTTCCGGGAAACTATCGGCAATAATTTGTTGCTCTTGTTTGAGACGATCGGCGATGGGTTCGGGCAAAATATTGAGCAACAGGCGTTCGGATTTAGCCTGTTCGGCTTCGAGTTGGCTGAGTGCTTTGCGCAATTGTTCCGCTTGGGAGGCGCGTTCTTGAGCCAGTTGTTCGATCTGTCGCTGGCGGCTGAGGGAGGTCAGCAAGTAGGTGACGGGAATGTGCGTCCACAGCAAGCCGATGATCAGGGTCGCCCAAGACCGCCAGTGTTTGGTTTGAATGTCTCGGTATTCGACCGTCGCTTGCACGTACAGCGACCACGATCGCCCGCCGACTTCAAACTGTCGGATTCTAACGTCTAGGGCGGAATTCCCCTCTACGTCTGGGTCGGGCAAGCGAGCGTCGGGGTGGGAGGGGTCTAGAACGATGGTGCGTTCGGCATCGTAGGCGGCGAGGAGGTCGGGCTTGGCACTGGGGCGATCGCCCGTTTGTTCGACAATGTAGAGGTTGAAGGGGGCGTTTTTGTCTTCCTCGATCGCCGTTTTGAAAATCTCGGAGAGGTGAAAGACGCCGATGACGAACCCTTGAAACGATTCGTCGCTAAAATCGGCGGTATCTGGCTCGGTGGCAATGGCGGTGGGAGTGACGACGTTGCTGGGGTTGTCGGGGGCACCGTACAGGGGTTGAATGGCAAGAATGCGCAAGCGATCGCGATCGCCCTCGACCCATTCCACCGGCTCGGTGACCACCATTTGACCGGTTTGACGGGCGCGATCGAGGGCTTGGCGGTAGACGGGGTGCGACCCCAAATCGAATCCCCAGATGGCTTGATTGTTCTGTCGCGGTTCGACATAGAGAGCCGGAAAATATTGCGATCGCGACTCGGCGGCGACCCAGCCCCCCCCAAGGCTCCGTTGGCGAATTTGGAACTCCGGCGGCACGATTTGCCCGGACTCCAGCCGCTTGAGTTGACGTTCGCCCTCGTCGATCTGAGGCACCCACGCCAGTAATTGAATGCCGGCATTCGTCTGGAGGGGACGATGGACGAGTTGGGCAAATGCCTCGCGATCGGGCGTATCGGTGGCGGCGATAAAATCGCTGGTATTGGCAACGACTTCGAGATCGTCGCGAAACTGTTGTTTGAGAGAGCGCACCACGTTATCGACGCGGCGCTTGAGTTCGTAATCTTGACGTCGTTCTTCCCAGCGCCAGACCACCCGAAAGGCAACTAAAGACAAAATAATTCCCAAGCACAGGGTTAAACTGGCAGGAAGGTAACGAGACCAAGGAAAATGCGGTTTTGCGGGCATACATGCCTCCTGACGAGCCGTGAAACGGAGCACACCCCAGATTCAGCGATCCCCGACTCTGGCGGCACTCGAGCATTCATTCCCACTGAAGTCGAGCCGCACCATGGCGCTTGGGGTTCCCATCTTTCCCAAGTGGAGTTGACGGTAACCAGCGATCCGTTCGCGTTAGCTAAATCTCTCAAAGAAATCAGCAAAAACGGTTCGATTCGTCGCACAATTCCAGGCGAACTGCTTTTATTGTAGTGCCTGGTTGACACTCGGCACTTGTCCTTATGGGCGATCGCGACCGTCGAGTAGGTCGATTGCCAAGCGCGCCAAGCGATCGCTCGCGCCGATGGGGTCGGCAAGATGCAGTCGAACGGACGGATGGTCTTGGGAGAGGCGATCGATTTCACTGGCGATTGCCTCACAGATACCCCCTTTAAATAAGCAATACGGCACGATTCCGATGGCGCGATCGCCCGCTTCGATCCGGCGCGTCACCTGCGATTCCAAATCCGGCATCACCGACCAATATGCCGCGATTGCGGGTTGAGAGAGTTGTCGGGCAAGTTGCGCGGCGAGGGTTTCGACCGGTTGGTTGCCCCCCGGACGACGGCTGCCGTGAGAGAGTAGAATCCAAGTTTCGACGGCAGTTTCCGGTTGGAGGCGCGCGGCGAGGAGGGACGCCAATCCAGCGTGAGTGCCCAAATGCGGTCGCACGTCCAAGACCATATCGCTGCCGAGGCTCTGTTGCGCTCGTTCGACTTCGGCAGGAATGTCTTCCATGACGTGAACGCCGGGAAGGAGGAATAGGGGTAAGAGTTGAATGCGATCGATCCCTTGCTGGCGTTGGCGATCGCCAAATTGACAAATTTGTTGGTGCAGCGGGAGCGGGTGCAACTCCAACATAGCCGTTCCCACCGGAGCATCGCCATGGTAACGCGCGATCGTCTCTGCCAGCGACTCGGCGGCGGCTTGAGGGCGAGGGTCGCGACTACCGTGGGTAACGAGAAGATAGGCTGACGGTCGGGGCAAGGTTCAATTCGAGAGACATCATAACTTGGCGGTCGCATCGGGGGCGATCGCTTACTTGTTAATGTGTCATCTTTGTCCGAATTTGTCACCTCCTTGCCCGCTGTTTTACCAAACATTTACCGAATGGCGAACTGGAAAAAGGGGAGATGAGGAGAGTTCGCGGGGCGATACTCTTAGAGCTGTGCGGGACACAACGGGCAACAACCGGCAACAGAATCGGTGTTCGAGGTCCCATCTCCCCATCCCAACAACAAAGGCGTCCCTCCGCAGAGAAACGCCCTAGTCGAGATCGCGCTAGCAGACTAGCTCATGGCAGACCGGCTGCGATCGTAGCTCATTTGGTTGTTGTGGGTGGGTTTGCCTTGAATCCGACCCCAGTAATCGTCCATGTCTTCAGCCGGCATTCCGATTTCGGCGGCGCTGCGACCGAGCATGGCTTGCTGGCGGTTTTTCACGAGGCGGTGGTGGCGCATCATCAAAGCGCGGGCGCGTTCTTCAGCAGACATGATTAAGTTCCTCCGATTCCCTTAACTCAATTTGATATGGAATTTTGTCTTTCTGTGATTACTATATCAGGAAGTTCTGTATCAAAATTTACTAAATGTCCGATTTTTTACAAAAATTCACAAAATCTTTGGGATCGCTCGACCCAAAGAAAAGGAAATGGGCGTGCGACCCATTTCCCGGTGCTTCGATCCCCGTGGCGATCTCGGCTATAAGGGACGATAAACGCGATAGTTGATTTTCTCGAAGATATTGTCGAGCGCCTCGACCTTCTCCAGCCAACCCGAATCGATCTTGCCCGCATTAATTTCTTCGTAAAGCTTGGTAAAGCGCATTAAGTGCGATCGCGTCCGGCGTACCGCATAAGGCACCATCGTTCCCGTACGCATGATAAACGCCCAATCCGACGACTGCGCCAGCAGCAATTCCCGCGCCGCTTGGTTGAGCGCCCGCCATTCCAACTCGTCAGCGGGTTCGCGACGACTCAGTTCGATCATGCGCTCGGTGGCTTTGTGCAAGTGGGGATAAATCCAAGCATTGGTTTCGTTGAGCCAGTATTCGTGAAATCCCTTGTATCCCCAGCTCGATTGAGACGGACGGCACACCTGCTGGTTGGGTTGCGCCTTCAAGTAGTCCGCCAAGTGGGTCATGTCGTAGGTATTCTGGTCGTGCCACGACTTGCGGAACAAGTAATCCAAGAACCACGGTCCCTCATACCACCAGTGACCGAATAACTCCGCGTCGTAAGGCGAGACCACAAGTGGCGGACGCTGCATGACGTGGTGGAGGTGTTCGACTTGCCGTTCTCGGTTGAACTGGAAGTTCCCGGCGTGTTCGGCTGCCTTTTCCCGCGCCCAATACGGATCGTAGAGGACTTTGTCGCCCAAGCCGCAACCGCGACCGGTAATTTTGTGATACTTGATGCCCGTATTCTTGCGCTGACCGTTGGGCATAATGTACGGCTTGATGTATTCGTACTCGGCTTCCCACCCGAGATCCTTGTAAAATTCGCGATACTCGGGATCGCCGGGATAGCCCACCTCCGACGACCACACCTGTTGGGACGATTCGTGATCCCGTCCGAAAGCTGCCACCCCCGTTTCGGTGAAAATGGGAGCGTAGGTGCCAAATCGAGGGCGGGGACGGGCGTAGAGAATGCCGTGACCGTCGGTGAGGAAATAGCGCAATCCCGCATCGGCGATCGTGCGTTCGACCCCTTCGTAATAGGCGCACTCGGGCAGCCAAATGCCGCTGGGGGGACGACCGAAGTTTTGCTCGTAATGCTCGCAGGCGACCTGAATTTGCGCCCACACGGCTTGCGGGTACATTTTCATCAGGGGAAAGTAGCCGTGGGTCGCGCCGCAGGTGATAATTTCGAGGTTGCCGCTGTCTAAAAATTGCTTGAAGGCACTGACCAAGTCGCCGTCGTAGCGTTCCCACAGTTCGCGAGCCTGGTTGAATTCTTTGGCGTAGTGTTCGGCGAGGTAGCGAACGTGACCGTAGTTTCGGTTGTGTTCGATCTCGAGTTCTGTCAGCTCCTCTAGTTTGGCGAGGTGAGCGTCGTAGCGTTCTTGCAAGAGGGGATCTCGCAGCATCGACACCAGAGGCGGCGTCATGCTCATGGTCATCTTGAAGTCGATCCCATCTCGCTTGAGTCCCTCAAATACGTGGAGCAAGGGGATGTAAGTTTCGGTGATGGCTTCGTAGAGCCATTCTTCTTCTAAAACGTAGTCGCTTTCGGGGTGGCGGACAAACGGTAGGTGGGCGTGGAGAACCAGGGCAACATAACCGATAGACATAACAATTCAAGGGTGTAGGTGAATGCATGGAAACATCTTGCCATCGAGATGGTTCGGGCAATGACACCGAAATCGATCTCGATTGACCGATATAATCGCTGTCCGCGATGTCCGAGCAGACAGCGAGATCGCGATCCAACGAACTTCCCGCTATACTACAGGACTCCCTGGATTCGGTGTTAAGATTTTGTAAAATTGCACGGTTTGGATGGGTGGGTTAAAGTCAGTCCGATCGCACTTTGGCGCAATCGCGATCGCAGCTACATTCGGATTGAACGGAAGCTCGATCGAGTGAAACGTCAAGGCGGCGATAGGGGGGCGATCGCTTGTATCTTTAGAGGTAGAGCCATGGGTTTCGCTCATGGTGTCCGAACCGGTTACCGGCGATCGACGATTTGGGGGCAGTCCGTGCGGCATGGGTGCGATCGCCCCTCAAACCCGATTCCCTTCCCAGGAGGTTTTGATGAGCGCATCACCGAGCAACATTATGGAGCAGGCGAAGCAGGGCAATCCCAAGGCGATTGCAGCCCTGATGAATCGTTCCCTGCAACCCAAGGGCATTAATGTAAAAGCCAAACTCGAGCAAAATTGCTTGCACGTTTTACTCGAATCGGACAAAGTCCCCCAACCGCAATCGCTGGTGGAGTTTATCCGCAAAGGGATGACGAGTTTGAACGTCCCGGCAATTGAAAAGGTTCAGATTTACGCCCGGGAAACGGGACACGAAACCCCAGTTTGGCAAGATGAATTCAGCCTCGCCCCCCAGGGAGCGTCGTTACCGGATTTTGAAGATACTTCGGAGATGCCAGAGCCGGAACCCGAACCGGAGCCGGAACCCGAGGTAGACGAGGATCCCTTACCGGGGTTGGCACTGGACGACGAGATTCCCCCCGAGGAGGAAGATTACGAGGATAGCTCGGCGGATTACGGGTTTGAGGAGGAAATGCCCCCCGAGGAAATGCTCGATGAGGATGAGGAGGAATTCGACGAGGAGGAAGAAGACGCCGCACCTGCGAAGAAAAAGTCGTCGAAGTTACCGCTATTGTTGGGATTGCTCGTTATCGTGATTTTAGGCGGCGGCGGGTACTATCTCTATAGCAATTGGTCGAGCGTGCAACCGACGCTGTCGGGACTGGTGAATTCAATTCCGTTTATTGGGGGAGGCGAGGGAGACGTTCCAGAGACGCAAGAGGGCACCACCCCCGCCGCCGAACAGTCTGCGCAAGGGGAGTCCGGGACTGGCGAAGCGGTCGATCCGTTCGAGCAAGCGGTCAATAGTGCGATAAAGGCAGGGGAAATGGTACAAACGGCTCAAACCCAGCAGGAATGGCAGAAGGTTGCCGAGCAGTGGTCGGATGCGATCGCCAAGATGGAAGCGGTACCGGAAACTCACGAAAAGTATGAAACGGCTCAGCAAAAGGCAACGCAATATCAGCCAAATTTAGAGTACGCCCGCCGACAAGCCCAGCAATAAACCATAAGGTGGGCGATGCCCACCTCCCATTACCCGAGATAATCTGACCCTTCGATCGAATTTATCTTACCCGACCGCAGCGACAACCGGAGCGTCAATCCGCTCTCCCGTCAGGCTGAATGCCCGCACTTGGGTAATTTTAACCTCCACCAGTTGCCCCTTGAGTTCGTCGATATCTCCGGCAAAGAACGTCAGCCGGTTGCCTCGGGTGCGACCCATGACCTGGGTGGGGTCTTTGGGATTGCGATCTTCGACCAGCACTTGTTCGACTCGACCGTCGTAACGGCGCGATCGCTCGGCAGCTTTAGTCCCAACTAAGTGATTCAACCGTTGCAGGCGATCGCTTTTAACGTCCTCACTCAACTGATTTTCCCACACCGCTGCTGGCGTACCGGGACGGGGAGAGTAGGCTGCCGTGTTGAGTTGGTCGAATTCCACATCTGCCACCAATTTCAGCGTATTTTGGAACTGTTCCTCCGTTTCGCCGGGAAAGCCGACAATGGCATCGGCACTGATAGCAGCATCGGGGAGGTAGTGGCGGATTTTATCGATAATCCGGCGATATTTCTCGTGGGTGTAGCCCCGCGACATGGCTTTGAGGACTTGGTTGTCTCCCGATTGGAACGGAATGTGGAAATGCTCGCACACCTTGGGCAATTCCGCACAGGCGCGAATCAGCCGTTCGTTGAAATAGCGGGGATGGCTGGTGGCAAACCGAATCCGTTCGATTCCCGGTACGTCGTGAACGGAATAGAGGAGGTCGGTGAGGGTGTGTTGGTGCCGACCTTCCGGGGTGGTTCCGGGGAGATCCCGTCCGTAGGCGTCGATGTTTTGTCCCAGTAGGGTGACTTCTTTATAACCCTGGCGTCCCAGTGCTTCCATTTCGGCGCGAATCGCTTCCGGGGTGCGGGATTGTTCCACGCCGCGTACATTGGGGACGACGCAGTAGGTGCAGCGTTCGTTACAGCCGTAGATGACGTTGACCCAAGCGGTGACCTTGCTATCGCGGCGCGGCTTGGTGATATCTTCCATGATGTGGATGGGTTCGGTGGCGACGACTTGATTGCCATCGAATACCTGCGCCAGTAGGTCGTGCAGTCGGTTGGCGTGTTGGGGTCCCATCACCAGGTCTAATTCCGGCACCCGACGCAGCAGGGTTTCGCCTTCTTGTTGGGCGACGCATCCGGCGACGATGAGGGTGAGGTCGGGTTGTTCGTGTTTGCGTTTGGCTTGTCGTCCCAGGTAGGAGTAGACTTTCTGTTCGGCGTTGTCGCGGATGGTGCAGGTGTTGTAGAGGACTAGGTCGGCGGTGTTGGGGTCTTCGGTCGGGGTTAAGCCCATCTCGTCGAGGATGCCAGCCATCCGTTCGGAGTCGGCTTTGTTCATTTGGCAGCCGAAGGTGGTGATGTGATAGCGGCGAGGGGTGGTAGTCATGGGCAATGTCTAATTGGTCTTCGCACGTGAAGCTAGGTTCTCTATTGTAGTGTAGCGAGGGGCGATCGGGGTTTGGGGTTAGAGCAGACCGCTGAATGCAGCGACGGGAACGATAACGCAGATTAAGGTGAGGATGGTAATTATGACGTTTAAGGCGCGATCGATCCAGAGGGATTTTGAGGTGTTGGTGCGTTGGACGGCTTGCCATAAGGCGGGATAGAGTCGCCAGATTTTGATGGTGCCATCGTCGCTAGCACAGGCGAAATGGTTGCCATCTGGCGTAAAATCCAACTGATTTAAGAGACCGAAAGGTTCGGCAACGTTACAGAGGGGATTTAAGTCAGGAAAATCATATAAAATGATGCGATCGTCTCCTCCTCTTGCTGCGAGCAACTGCCAGTCGGAACGAATGGCGACGGGAGCAGCACAGTTGTAATGCACGGTGGTGGTTTGTCGCAATTTTCCAGTTTGGATATCCCAAATTTCAATAGCCTCGCCAGCACTGCTGCTGACTATCATGGGTTCGTGAGGTGAAAAATGAATTGAGAATACTGTTCCAGATGACCAAAAAGCCAGCAAGCGGCGTCGTAGTTCTCTAACGAGTTTCCGACCTGGATGATTGGGCAAGGTTTGCTGCAAGTCACCCGTCTTGGTATTCCACAGTTTAATGGTTCGATCGCGACTGCCACTCGCCACCGTTTGGCTGTCTGGACTAAAGGCTAGGGAGGAAATTCTTTGGGAATGTCCCATTAGGGTATGTTGCACTCGTCCGGTTTCGAGAGTCCAGAGTTTGACAACTCCATCGCGGCTGCCGCTGGCAAGGGTGCGACCGTCGGGACTGATGGCAAGCGACCAGACTTCGTCTGAATGTCCTTCCAACGCGAATTTTAGGGAGACTCGAACCTTGCCGTTTGCCGATGTTTGGATTTGCCATACTCTGACCGAGCGATCGTCGCTACCGCCAGCAAACGCGGTACTATCCGGGCTAAAGGCAACGCAGTTAACTGCCCCTTGGCAATCGGCGAGCGTGTGGTGCAACGCTCCCGTTGGAAAATGCCACAGCTTCGCGGTTTTGTCGCCACTGCCACTGACGAGCCACTGACCGTCGGGACTGATGGCAATGGAGTAAACGATATCGGCGTGTCCGGTTAAAGTACGGGTGAGGCGAACGGGCGGATTGTTGGCAAAATGTTCCCGCAGCAAGTCGTGAACGAACCGATAGCGACCGCCAATTTGTTGGATCAGTTTGCGTTCGTCGGCATACGCGAGAAACCGGGCATAGTTCCAAGGAGCGGAACCATTGGCGCGCAACAGCAGGCGCAGGATAGCGTGTTCCAATCCCGCCCTTCCACCGCCAGCGAGAAATCCGCATAAAAAAGCACTCCCGATCGCAGCAATTATAGCAGCGATGGGGTCGATCGCCTGTCCCGTCACCCATCGCAGCAAAACGAACCACAAAACTGTGAAAGGAAAGCTAATACCGCTAAAGATGAGGGAATTTTCTAGGGAGTTCCAGATGCCTTGATTGGGGCGATCGCGGATTTGAATATCATCTCCACTTAGCCCCAAAATTAGCCCCAAAATTAGCCCCCAAATTAGCCCCCCAATTAGCCCCCCACTTAGCCCCAAAATTAGCCCCACAATTAGCCCCCAAATTAGCCCCCAAATTAGCCCATTTTTAAATTTTTCGATTGACCATGATAATGTTTCAGTGGGTGTAATACTTGATATTTGCCCCCAAATTAGCCCCACAATTAGCCCAAAAATTAGCCCAAAAATTAGCCCCCAAATTAGCCCCCAAATTAGCCCCACAATTAGCCCC
>CAYQUF010000155.1:0-11331 GCA_964420595.1 uncultured bacterium | reverse complement strand
TGTTACAAAACTATACATACAACCCTTAAAACCGGTAACTGCGTCATCACCCCCGAGGAAACGAACCTCGGGCAAGGTTTCCCGATCGCAATCGGTCGATTCTACTCCTGTCGTCCATAAAACATAACAGAGCCCAAAGCATTGATTTATAGGGGAGATCGCGATTTAGCGTAAAAGGCAAAAAATAAACAAAATCTTAAATCAAGCCCTTTGACTGATTTTTTTGTGTCAATTCGCTGGGTTTTATGGTAAAAGATGACTATGGGGTTTTAAAATATATGGGTTAATTGAGTGCCAAAAACTTCGATTGAGTCGTTTGGTGCCGATTGTGCAGTCGCACATTAGGTAAAAAGCCGTCTGACTCGATCGCCGATTGCACTCACCAATCACAAACAACGCCCAAATTCACAATAAATTGATAGTCTTAAATTTTATGTCGAGATATTAATTTATTGTTACAAGTGTTTGGGATTCGCTATCAACCCAGCAAAAATCATCGTGAAACCATTCTGGCAAGCCAAAATTTGGGGACTCCTTCACGATCCAATCTATAAAGCCCTGCAAACCAATGCAGGTCGAGGCGAACAGAGTTTTTGGAAATCTCTCGACGCCATGGCAGATTGGACAGACAGCAATTTCGATCCAGAACAATCTCAAAAAGTTTTAGCCGATCGCATCCAGCTCGCCGACTATATTGCCTCTGCCAGCGATCGCGGCGCGATTGGCAACCTCAGCGCCACCGTTAACTACAACTCAGAGGGATTGCAAATCTCTCACTTGCTCTCCGGTCGCCTCCAAACCCTGAAAATTAACCCCCACGAGGATCTGCTTCGCGATCGCGCGACCTTCCTCAACCGCAAATCCGAAGCCATCCGAGCCGCCATCCCCAACGACATCGCCAACGATCCCAAAGCCTTATTTTGGTGGTTGTGGCGGTGCTTGCCTATCGAAGCCTGCCGTCAGTGCGACGACGAAACCTTAATGCTGATGCCCGCAGAAACTCGGTTTCCCGATGCCTCTATTTGGAGTCACGCCAGCATGAGCGCCGCCTTAGCGGGTGCCTTCATGGGTTACGATCGCACCTCGGAGTTTCTGCACGAAAAAACTTATCAAGCCGATCTCTCCCACGCTTACCTCGCCACCTTCACTTTCTCACCCATCCAAGAACTGATTAAAGCCAGTCGAAAAATTCGCGACTTTTGGGCGGGATCGTGGGTGTTGCACTATCTTTCCGCTCGCGTGTCGTACAAACTCGCCCAACTGTACGGTCCCGATAGCTTGTTGTATCCGAGCTTGTACCAACAGCCCTTAATCGATCTGTGGTTGCGACAAGACTATCCCGCCTTCGAGTCTTGGATTCCCCAACCGAGCGATCGAGCGCTGCTGACCGCCGGATTTCCCAACGTGGCGATCGCGGTACTGCCCAAAGCGCGCGTCAGTGCCGCCATGCAAACCGCCCGTCAAACCCTACTCGAAGCCTGGATGGAGATTGGCGATCTCGTTTTCCAAGAACTTCAAGACAATCGCCATTGGATGCCTGGATTGCAACCGGACGCCTCAAGTTGGAAAGGTTGGCTGAAATCCCAATGGCAAACCTACTGGAGTGCCGTTCCGATTGGCAGCGACGAACAACCCCTCAAAACCGCCGCCCTCGACGAAAACGCGCAGCCAGACCTTCAACAGTGGATCGACGCCCAAAACCAGATTTATCGCTCGCGGCTGTTGGAAGAGGCAGAACTGACCTTTGTACGACGCGCCTACCGACTGCGACAGGAAACCGTCGGACGCAAATTCAGCATTAACGTCGGTTCTTGGTGGTCGAAAATCTTCGACAGCACTCGGCTGTCGCTGAATGCCGTCAAGAATGCCCGCAGTTGGGAAATCCCCACCGCCTTCGGACCGCGATCGAGCATTTCCGGGATCGGAGCGGCGGTTCATCCGGGGGACGATTGGGCAACGGAAGGACAAACGCAGAAATACTGGCGGCGGGAAGCCGGACTGTTCGACGGCATCGAACAACTCAATGCTACCGAAACCGTGAAACGAGGTCTGGAGAAAGTTTTACCCAAACTGCTGGATCTGGGTCGAGATCGCCACATCGCGCCCTACTATCCCGATCTCACTTCCGGCGTTGCGGGCTATCTCAACACCCATCCCGAACATTGCAACTACTACCGACAAGCGTGTCGGGGGATTTTGGAAGAGTCCGGTTTTGCGTGGGTCGAGACTGCGATCGCCGATATGAAAGGCAAGTGGGGCATTCCGCAAATCGACGACAGCGACGGCGACCTCAAAAATTTTCCCCCTCGCTTGCTCAATGCCGGCTGGCTGGTCGAAGATGCCGAGGACGAAACCATTACTGCCTTGCAAGCGAGTATCGATCGCGAAGACGATCCCGCGATCGCCCAAACCTACCGCCAAGAAGCGATCGCCCTTCGCCGCGAATACCGCCAGACCCTGCAAGCCAAAATCGACGAATACTATCGGGGCAACAATCCCGCCGACTGGTACGTCCTCGCCGCCGGAGATGGCGACAGCATGAGCGAGTGGCTCAAGGGAACGAAAATGAGAGCCTATCGCGATTACGTTCCCGATAAAATCAAAACCCTCTCGATTGCAGACAAAGACCATTTTAATGAAGCGTTTCAGGCATTTCTCGACGTTCGCAAACGCATGGGACCGGCAACCCATAACGCCCTCAGCCGCGCCTTACTCGACTTTTCCAACCAACTCGTCCCGTACTTGACCGAACGCCGCTATGCCGGACGGCTCATCTACAGCGGCGGCGACGACGTTCTCGCCTATACCAACCTGTGGGAATGGGATCGCTGGCTGTGGGACATCCGCCAGTGCTTCCGAGGACAAGCCGACCCCGAGTTCGACAACGCCGGACATTATTGGCGGTGGCAAGGGGGCGAAATTCCCAAAGACCGTCAGGGACGGGCATTGCTGTCTTCCCGTCCTCTCTTTACCTTGGGAGAGTGCGCCACCATTAGCTTTGGCGTCGTCATCGCCCATCACTCCGTCCCCTTGGCGATCGCCCTGAGTAGTTTGTGGGAGGCTGAAGAGGAGGCAAAACAGCACGAGTCTCCCGGTGCCGATGGCAAGTCCAAACAGAAAGACGCCGTGCAGGTGCGGGTGCTGTACGGGACTGGCAATACGCTGGCGGCGACCTCCAAATTTGACACCCTGCGACAGTGGCAAAACGCGATCGCGATGCCGGGAGTCGAACATCCCATATTCGAGCAAGTTTCTGCCTTATGGGAACAACACCCCGCTCCCACCCGAGGGGCGATCGCCCCGTGGACGCAAGCCTTTACGCAACGACGGGATGCGTTCGAGGGAGACGACGCCCAACGGGCAGCATTTCAACAACGCTTGCAAGGGTTTGTCGAAACTTTGTGGGACGCGACTCCTCTGGAAAACTTTGACCGCGAACTCAAAGCGTGGTTTAAGTTAGCTGCCTTCGTCCTTCGCAATCGGACGATTCGGATCGGGGGAGAAGCCTGATGCCCTGGTATGTGTTGACGCCGAATGACGTTTGGTTATTTCGCGATGCCAAACCCTTTGCCCCTGGCGAACGAGCGTGGGCGTCTGGAAACGTATTTCCGCCCAATGGCGACGCGATTGCCGGTGCCATCCGCCGTCACTTACAACGAGAAGCACACGTACAACTACGCGGACCGTTTCTCTGTCGCCTTCGCGATCGCCCGACCCTGTACTTTCCGCGTCCCCTCGGTTTCGTGGGGAGTTCGGCTCTGATTCCCCTGTCCTGGCACGATCGCCCCGAACAATGGGCAATGATGTGCAACGAGCGGGATCCGGCTCCCTTGCTTCCGGTCCGTTGGGAGACCGATGGCAATGGCGAAACCCCATCGCCAGCCCCGAAACTGCGTCAATATTTACCCGCTGAGGTGGTACGGACTTACCTGGAATCGGCAACAATCGCCGAAGCCGACTGGCAGCTTCAATCTGACGAGAGCGATCGCCCTTGGTCGGTCGAAACGCGATCGCACAATACCATCGAATCGCAAACCCGCACCGTCAAGCAAGCCGACGGATACTTTGTCGAAAAAGCAATTCGCTTGCATACCGGTTGGGGACTTGCCGTACGGCTCAACTGCGATCTCGACACCCCGACAACATTGCGGCTGGGGGGAGAAGGACATCGAGCGATCGTCGAGCGTTGCGATGCCCTCGAATCTCAGTGGAACGAACTCCAAGCCCGTTCGGAGCAAAACTTTCAAACCGGCGATCGCAGCATTGCCTACCTGGTGACTCCTGGCGTGTTCGAGCGCAAAACGAACGGACGGGCAACATGTCGTCCCTACCCGTGGGAGTGGAAGCTGGAGGGCACCAAGGGCGGCAACCTCGTTAGCTTTGCCACCGATCGCGCCGTTCCCATCGCCCGCCGCTTTCAGGCGAACAAGCGCAACCTCGGTCAGAGCATTCCCGCCCCTCAAGTCTTTGCCGCCTCCCCTGGCAGTCTCTACTACCTCAAATCGCCGTCGCGGTTATTTCAATCTCGCGATGACGCGCCCGCCCAGATTCAACGATGGCGAGAACTTGGCTATTCCGAACTCTTTTGGATTTCATATAATTCATAAAATCACATGAAATTGAATTACACGTATCTATTCCTCCTCTCTCCCCTCCATACCGGCGGTGCCACCCAGGAAGGCAACCTGTTGGGGATCGCCCGAGAAGCCCATACCGAACTGCCCTATATCCCTTCCAGTACAATTCGGGGGCGGCTGCGAGCCTCTCTCGAATCGCAAAAGCCACTTCAGTCCAAACTGTTTGGCACCGAACTCAACGACACGCAGGATTTGACGCAAGGCGATATTTGGATTGGCGACGGTTCGCTGCTGTGGGTTCCGGTTCCCTCCCTCAGTCATGGTGTCGTCTGGGTCAGCTCGCCCCTGCTATTGCGGCGTTGGGCGAGATTTCAGGGACGAGATTTAGAGATTCCCCCGGACTACAGCACGAGTTTGCCCGACGATCGCGCCGTTTATCTCAAAGACGCCATGCTGACGCCGACCGCCCTGCAACCCTGGCAGGATTGGCAAAAGTTCGTTCCGACCCACGAAGCAACCGCCGCGATCGATCGCGTTCTCGTTCTGAGCGATCGCCACTACAACACTTTAGTCCAAATGAGTTTGTGGCGACAGGTGAAGGTCAAACTCGACAAAACCAAAACCGTTGAAGGCGGGTTCCGCTACGAAGAGGCAATTCCGCCCGATAGCGTGATGTATTATCCCTGGGGGCTGACCGCCCAAGCAGACGCCAAAAATGCCGACGATTCCTGGGCGGATTTTGCCCATCTCATCGAACAAAGCGATATCCTCCAAATTGGCGGACAGGAAAGTTTGGGACGGGGTTTCGTCCAGCAATGGCACGCATCGAAAACGGAGGAGCAATAGAAATGACCCACGATCGCCCCAATATCGTCCAGTTTGACCCGCGCGCCCTTGCAACCCCGGTTTACGAGGCACTGACGGAATTGCGTTCTCGGCACGAGGGCAATACAGAACGATTAAAAGAACAGAAAAATCAAGCCGTCGAACTCTACGTTTATCTCTCCACTTGGGGCATGATGCGCCTCAAAGCCGAGGAACAAGCCCTCAGTCAAGCGGGGAAGAAAGAGGTGGTTAGAAAGTATTTCCAATGCTTGCAGCGTTTGTCTGGGGTACAAGGACTCGCAGGCGAGGGCGGCTTGCCAGTGTTGAAAGATTGCAATCCCGACGACTACCTGGGACTGAGCGGACTCGGACTGGCGATCGCGCAAGAATTTAGCTTTTGGGCGACGGCGGTGTACCACGATGTGACCGGAGAAGCCTAAGCATGACGCCCGATCCGCTCAAACGCCCCAACCCATTTCAACGACCGCAAAAACCGAGCAAAGCGAAAAAAGTGCCCCCTCCCAACACTGCCAAATCCCCACCCTCCGGCGGTGGAAAAAACTCGGACGACAACAAACCTTCCCCGTGGTTGAAACCGCCAACCTCGATCGACACCAATGCCAGTTTTGTCGAGTACCTGCGTTGGATGCGATCGCCCGACCTCCCGCAGAAAGACCCGACCAAGGTACAAATTCTGCAAATGGCGGAAGAACGCAGCGGCGATCGCGATCGCTTAAAGCAACTCAACCGCCGCACCGAACGCATTGCAGGGAAAGCCAACACGTTCCAAGTCAAATGCCCTTGGCGCATCCGCGTCGGCGGTCATCGCGGTCCCGAAAGCATCTTGCTGCCCACATTTGACGCCTTGGGAACCCCGTTTATCCCTTCCTCTACCCTCCGGGGGGTGGCTCGCACCCAAGCCATCCGCGAGACGATGAAACGGGAGAATCTGACCTGGTCCCAAGCCGAGCAACGCATTGCCCGCTATTTTGGCGCTCTGGACGCACCACAGGGCGATCGCGCCGGGAAAGTGGTATTTCTCGACGCCTATCCCCTCCCCGGACAAGCCGGGTTAGCGGTCGATATGGCAAATAACATCTGGAGTTGGAACGACAGCACCCTCGATTACAGTCCCAACCCCAATCCTTTCCTGTCATTACAACAACCCACATTTTTAATCGGCTTGCGTCTGGCGAGTACCTGCCACGACCCGCAGGTGCTAGAGCGAGTCAAACAATGGCTGATCGCCGGATTGCAACAAGGGATCGGCTCGCAAGTGAATGCAGGTTACGGCGAATTGGCGATCGCGGGGGCGAAATCAACAGACAGCCCCCTCTTCCAAGTTGCATTCGCCCTCGAAGGTCAACTGATCCACGGACGCCAGAAATTCACGCAATGGCGGTGGAACAACAGACGCAACGAATGGCAAATGCGGGGTCAACCGGATCCAGAAGTGCGTCCGGTAGCGTTTAAATCCATGTTGCGCTATTGGTTGCGTACCTTTGCACTGGGCGTTTTATCTCCTTCTGAAGTCCAACAACTGGAAGCACAACTGTTTGGCAACATCACGCCTGCCAGACACGGCTGGCTTCGCGTCAAAATCTCACGGGGAAACCTCGTCCAACCCGAACCGCGACCTAACTCCCAAGGTAAAAACGATCGCTGTGGCGAACAGGAAGGCACGCTCGCCCTGACTCGTTCCTCCGAAGCTCCCGATGACTCCCATGCAGTTCTAAAGCAGTTATGCCAAAGCCTGACCTGGATGATGTTTCATCTCGGTGGCATCGGTCAAGGGGCGAGGCGACCGTGCTATTCCCGTAAAAGCCGAGAACGCGCTCCCTGGTATCGCGGTTCGACGTTGATTCCGGACAGCGAGGATGATTTGTGGGCGCTACCGCCCTCGGTCAATGGATTCCGTAAGAAATTTCAACAGCAATTGCACTTATTTTACCAGGCGATCGCTCAACTTGGTTCCGCCCCAAATATCAATTCCAACCAACCGAATCAAGTGGGAGAAGTTCGCCGCAAGCAGTGGACAGAAGCAGTCGATCGCAACTGTCAAATTGTCGTCTGTAGCGGCGAGGAAGAGTTTAACAAGCCCTATGCATTGGCGGTGCTGCACGACCCAGAGTTGAAGGTACAAAATGGGAGAAGACAAGAAGAGTACGACGGCAATTTATGCGGTCAAGTACGCGGCGGCGTCAAACCCTCTCCCGTTTGGATTGCTAATTTCGGCGATTATCAAGTCGTTACCGTCTTCGGAGCCAATGTCAATCCTCGCAAGAAATATTTAAGGCTTCTACGCGAGGATGCTGAAGATTTTGCTCGAATTTTTCCATTCAACTAACCTCGTAGAGTGGGTATTGCCGATCGATTCGCGATCGCGCCAATTCACTGAAAGCTAGCAATGCCCACCTTTCTATCCACTTAAAAAGTCTACAACCAGATTGCAGATCGGGATAGGTTGCAGTGTAGATCGATTCTATAGCAGCGAGCGCTCGTGTATGAACAATCCTACCGGATCGAGTCATTGGGTAGGGGCGGTTTGCGAACCGCCCTTACGCGGCGCAGATCCATAGGGTACCGTCGCCATGGAGTCAAACCGCCAGAACGCACCACCTCGCTGTAAATAGCCAAGATCGCATTGCTATAGTATTGAGTAAAATTGCCGTAATTCAAGACTGGCTTGATTCTGTTTTATCTATTTTTGGGTTTGTTCTATGTCTAAGAAAACCAATAAATCCGTCCTCGTTGCCACTATTGGAACGCGAGATCTCGCCTTTCAAATGACAGAGGGTTCCTGGCTGAATATTGGTAACGATCGCCGTCCGGAGGATAATCCATCGCAGATGCAACAGGTCATCGAAGAACTTTATACCGAGCCAGGAACACCTGAAATTTCGGAACATCCCACGTTCCGAGAACTGACCCAATACTTATCCCAGCATTTCGAGCAGTATCGAGAGCGACTCGTTACGATTATTCTCGGAAAACTGATTGAAGACCAACGCGACAAAATCAAAACCGTTTATCTCATCGGAACCGACCAACCCAAATCAGTCGGGAAGCGATTTTGGGAAAAAGATACGCTCCATGCTGCCAATATTGCCAAACAGCTAATTGAGACAAAATATAACATTCCTGCCAAAGTGATTTTGCAGGGAAAAAACGGAGAAAATCCATCCAACTTTGACGAAATGTTTCGTTGGTGGAAAAGTCAAGTCTGGGATGCGATCGCGCCGGGAGTAGACAAAAGCAATCCATTGCTGTTGTGTTTGAAAGGTGGCGTGAATCAGTCATCGGAAGCATCTCGGATTACAGCATTGAGTCGGTTTGGCGAGAGGACGCGATTTTACGACTTTAAAGAAAACGAAGCCGCCAATCGTGCGGGACAGCCTTCCGATTATACCGAGCCTTTTCGCGGCACGAACTATCTTTGGGATAGAACGCAGCAACAAGCGTTAGCACTTCTGGAGCGTTACGATTATGCTGCGGTCAAGAAGCTGTTGGGAAATTACTTTAAATTTGCACGGGATGGAGAAATCGATGATTTTATCCTCGACCTTGAAGTCAAATTAGAAGCCGGAATAGAGTGGAATATTTGTAATTTTGAAGGCTTTGAAGCAGCATTGGGCAAAGATTTTAAAAAGTTCGACTGGTGGCAAACCGCTTACGAAGCTGCTTATTTGGCGATCGTGCGCTACGAGCAGGATAACGTCCTCGAAGCCATGTTTCATAGTTTTCGAGCAGTGGAAGGGTTAATGATGAATTGGGCGTTACAAACCTTCCCTAACGAAGTTTCGCATCCTCGTCGCAGTCGTGACGATTACGAACAATCGCCGACGATCGATCGCTCAATTTGTCGAAAACACTCGCAGCTACAAAGCTTGTTTAATCATTCCAATCGAACGTCACTGTTTGGATGGAAACTTGAAGAGTTATTTAAAGCGGAGCGGACAGAAGTTTATGACAAAAATCCCGACCTGAAAATCTTCCTTCAAACCACGCGCGAGTGGCGTAACAGTTTATTTCATCGATTGCTAAGTTTGCAAAAAGACGAGCTTCATAAAGCTTGGGGGACAGACCGACGCAAAGATTGGGAAAATCGAGTTTTAGGCTGCTTAAACGCGATCGCCAATCGAAATTTTGAATCATTAGCTTCTGCCAGTCAGATGTCTCGACTGCATGGCGAAATTGTCCGAGACATTCAAGCTTATCAACCGTAATAGAGCATTTCCCGGACTGATGAGGTAGACTTCCCAGATTGCTTATTGCCTGTTGTCTTCCTCAACCGAGGTACACGACAGCTCTAAAAATTGTTCTATCGTTTTGCGATCTAACTGTACAATCAGGAGACAAAACCATGTATCTCACAAATCGTATCGCTCTGGTTCGCAATCTTTCAGTCGCTGGCGTTAATGGCGCGATAACTTTAATAATTTTGCTAATTGCACCGATGGGATTGGCGGGAGTCATTTCCAACACGATTTTGGTCGCGCTCTCGACATTTTTTACTGCTACTTTTGCCGATAGGGTCGTGCGTTTTTTGCAAGGCGATCGACAAAATGCAGAGTTAAATGCAGGGGTTGAAGTGATGCCCAATCCCAGAGAGGGCGGGGATATCGAACGTCAATAGATGCAAACGCTTTATATTTCTCGTCAGGGCTGTTATGTCTCGCTCCAGCAGGAGATGTTGGTCGTCCGGTACCGCGATACCGTCCAAACCACTGTCCAACTTCCCCTGTTGGAAATGGTGTTGGTATTCGGTAAATCGCAGCTAACAACCCAGGCACTCCGAGCGTGTTTGTGGCGCGACATTCCTGTCGCTTATCTGTCTCGCATGGGATATTGCTACGGACGAGTGCTGCCAATCGAGCGGGGATATCGACAGCTCGCTCGTTATCAACAGCAATTGGATTTTACCGAACGTCTGATTGCCGCGCGGAACCTGGTGCGCGTTAAGTTGCTCAACACTCGGGTGTTGCTGTTGCGACAGCGCCAACGTCAGACTTCCTCTACCTTGGAGGCGGCGATCCAAAATCTCCAATATCTGGCGCAACAAGCCAAACGTACCGATAACCTCGATAAACTTATGGGGTTAGAAGGAGCTGGAGCGGCGCAATATTTTTCGGTGTTTGGAGAATGCTTGCCAAAATCTAGCGGATTTGTTTTCGCGGGACGATCCCGCCGTCCTCCAGGTAACCCGGTCAATGCGATGCTGAGTTTTGGCTATCAAGTACTGTGGAACCACTTGCTAACTTTAATTGAGTTACAGGGACTCGATCCCTATCACGCTTGTTTGCACCAAGGGAGCGAGCGTCATGCTGCTCTGGCTTCGGATTTGGTGGAGGCGTTTCGCGCGCCGTTGATTGATTCGCTGGTGTTATACGTGGCGAGTCGTCGGCTACTGGATCCGGGCGATGATTTTGTCTATCGAGATGGGGGGTGTTTTCTTAACGAAACTGGACGACCGAAGTTTCTGCGAGCTTTTCTCCAGCGTATGGAGGAAACGGTCTCGACGAATAATGGCGAAGTTCAACCCAAGTGGGATATTCTCAACCAGGAAGTTAAGGCATACAAGCAGTTTGTCTACAATCCCATACAAGGTTTTGACCCCTATCGAGTTCGTTGAAATACAAGGTGTTTTACGTGATTTCGTACGATATTCCCGACGACAAGCGCCGTAAGAAGGTCTACGACTTGCTTTCGGGTTACGGCAAATGGGTGCAGTTGAGCGTGTTTGAGTGCGTCTTGACCCCGCGTCAGTTTCGCGAGCTTCAGCAACGTTTGAAAAAACGAGTGAAGCTGCAAGAAGACAGCATTCGGTTTTATCCGCTTTCGCAGCATACGCTGGGGCAGATAGAAGCGTGGGGGGTCAGCGAACCGATTACGCAATTACCGGGCTCGACAATTGTATAGTTTTGTAACG
>CAYQUF010000154.1:0-11340 GCA_964420595.1 uncultured bacterium | reverse complement strand
TCGCAACCGCGATCGCGCTCTCCTCAAAAAATGTGATATGCTGTTATAAAAAGCGACAAAAGTTCACAAACGCACAGAGGAAAACTTATGGCGGATACGCAAACTTTAGTCCGAGCTTTTGGTCAAGTTGGTAACAATCCAGTCCTATTAGAAAAATCGGTAACCGAGCCGGTCTGCGAAGGGTTAAATACCGCCCTCGCCAGCTTCCAAGCCCTCTATTTGCAATATCAAAAGCATCACTTTCTCGTGGAAGGCGCAGAATTCTACTCCCTGCACCAGTTCTTCCAAGAGAGCTACGAGGAAGCCGCCGAACACGCTCACGACCTCGCCGAACGGCTCAACGGACTCGGCGGAATCCCCGTCGCCAGCTTCAGCAAACTCGCCGAACTGTGCTGCTTCGAGCCGGAAGCAGACGGTGCTTATGGCTGTCGCGCCATGGTCGAACACGATCTCGCCGCCGAGCAAGCGGTGATTAGCCTGCTGCGCCGCCAAGCCAGTCAAGCCGAGAGTTTGGGCGATCGCGCCACCCGCTACCTGCTCGAACAAATCCTGCTGAAGACCGAGGAACGCGCCTACCACCTCGACCACTTCCTCGCCAGCGATACCCTCATAACGAAATAACGTTACAATTCGCTTCACAGCGATCGGCTGCGATCGCGCCAAAATTCAGGAGAACGCTAATTTCGAGAGGGTCACGCGCCCTCTTTTTTCATCTCCGACCACCGCCTAAAGTCATCAAATCTTAGAAAAGCTTCCCCCAACCCGCCGCAAACCGAGGGTTAAAAACCCGTAAAATAGTCTGAGCTTGGCAACAGACCGATTGCTCCTCGTTCGTTTGTCACCACGCAAAGTAGAGTAAGGACACCAGTATGCCCCGTCGCGACGACCTACACAAAATTCTCATCCTCGGTTCCGGTCCGATTATCATCGGACAAGCGTGCGAATTCGACTATTCCGGGACTCAGGCGTGCAAAGCCTTGCGGGAAGAAGGCTACGAAGTGATCTTGGTGAACTCCAACCCCGCCACGATCATGACCGATCCCGAAATTGCCGATCGCACCTATATCGAACCCCTAACCCCGGAACTGGTCGAAAAGGTCATCACCAAAGAGCGACCCGACGCCTTGCTCCCGACCATGGGAGGACAAACCGGATTGAACATCGCCGTGTCCCTGGCGCAAAGTGGCAAACTGAAACAATACGGCGTCGAGCTGATCGGAGCAGATTTGCCAGCGATTGAAAAAGCCGAAGACCGCCAGATGTTTAAAGAGGCGATGGCGAAAATCGGACTCAGCGTTTGTCCGTCCGGGATCGCCTCCAACCTCGAAGAAGCACGCAACATCGCCGCGCAAATCGGCACCTATCCGCTAATTATCCGTCCCGCATACACCCTCGGCGGAACTGGCGGCGGTATCGCCTACAACCAGGAAGAATACGAAGAAATGGCGTATGCGGGATTAGACGCCTCCCCCGTCTCCCAAATTCTGGTCGAGCAATCCCTCCTGGGTTGGAAAGAATACGAACTGGAGGTGATGCGCGATATCGCCGACAACGTGGTGATTATCTGCTCGATCGAAAACCTCGATCCCATGGGGATTCACACCGGCGACTCCATCACCGTCGCTCCGGCGCAAACCCTGACCGATAAAGAATACCAGCGGTTGCGGGATGCCTCGATTAAAATTATCCGCGAAATTGGCGTCGAAACCGGCGGATCGAACATCCAATTCGCGATCGACCCGCGCAACGGCGATGTTATCGCGATCGAGATGAACCCGCGCGTGTCCCGCAGTAGCGCGCTGGCGTCCAAAGCCACCGGCTTCCCCATCGCCAAATTCGCCGCAAAATTAGCGGTTGGGTACACCCTCGACGAAATTCCCAACGACATCACCAAGCAAACTCCGGCGAGTTTCGAGCCGACCATCGACTACGTGGTTACCAAAGTTCCCCGATTCGCCTTTGAAAAATTCCCCGGAACCAAACCCGTCCTCACCACCCAAATGAAAGCGGTCGGGGAAGTGATGTCCATTGGACGGACGTTTTGCGAATCGTTTCAAAAAGCCTTGCGATCGCTCGAAACCGGACGCTACGGTTGGGGTTGCGACCTTGCTGAAAAATTGCCCAGTCTAGAACACATTCGCGCCGGCTTGCGTACCCCCAACCCCGAGCGCATCTTCTCGGTTCGCCACGCCATGATGATGGGAATGAGCGTCGATGAGATTTACGAACTCACCGGGATCGATCCGTGGTTCCTCGATAAGTTTGGCGAATTGCTCGAAGCCGAGAAATTTATCAAGCGGACGCCGCTAAACGACCTGAGTCCCCAACAACTGCTCGAAATTAAGCGACTCGGCTATAGCGATCGCCAAATTGCCTTCGCCAACAAAACCAACGAAGATGAAGTGCGCGCCTATCGCCACCAACTCGGTATCAAACCCGTCTACAAGTTGGTCGATACTTGCGCCGCCGAATTTGAAGCCTACACCCCTTATTACTATTCCACCTACGAAGAAGAATCGGAAACCCGCACCTCCGACAAACCCAAAGTCATGATTCTCGGCGGCGGTCCCAACCGCATCGGACAGGGGATCGAGTTCGACTACTGCTGCTGTCATGCTTCGTATTCCCTGCGCGAGCAAGGCTACGAAACCATCATGGTCAACTCTAACCCGGAAACGGTTTCGACCGACTACGATACGAGCGATCGCCTCTACTTCGAGCCGCTGACCAAAGAAGACGTCCTCAACATCATCGAAGTCGAACAACCCGAAGGGATTATCATCCAATTCGGCGGACAAACCCCCCTGAAACTCGCCGTTCCCCTCTCCAAAGTGGAAGCACCGATTTGGGGAACCTCCCCCGACTCCATCGATACCGCCGAAGACCGGGAACGCTTCGAACAAATTCTGTGGAAACTGGAAATCGACCAACCCCCCAACGGAATCGCGCGCAGTTACGAAGAAGCACTCAAAGTCGCCGAACGCATCGGCTATCCCGTGGTGGTACGTCCCTCCTACGTCTTAGGCGGTCGCGCCATGGAAATCGTCTATTCCGACACGGAATTAGAGCGGTACATGACCTTTGCGGTGCAGGTGGAACCGGATCATCCGATTCTCATCGACAAGTTCTTGGAAAACGCGGTCGAGGTTGACGTGGACGCCGTCGCCGATCGCACCGGGAAAGTGGTCATCGGCGGTATTATGGAACACATCGAACAAGCTGGGGTTCACTCCGGCGACTCCGCCTGTTCCATTCCCTATGTCGCGTTGTCGGATAAGGTTTTAGACATCATCCGCCAATCCACCGTCAAACTGGCGCAACGCCTGGAAGTGGTGGGATTGATGAACGTGCAATACGCGGTCAAAGGGGAAACCGTGTACATCCTCGAAGCCAATCCCCGCGCCTCTCGAACGGTTCCGTTCGTCTCCAAAGCAATTGGCGTTCCGCTCGCGAAAATGGCGTCGCTGGTGATGGCGGGTAAAACCCTAGAAGAACTCGGCTTTACCGAAGAAACTATTCCCAAGCACATTGCAGTGAAAGAAGCGGTGCTTCCGTTCGAGAAGTTCCCCGGAACCGATACCCTACTCGGTCCGGAAATGCGCTCCACTGGCGAGGTGATGGGAATCGACAGCGATTTCGGAAAGGCATTTGCCAAAGCCGAACTCGCAGCGGGTCAGCGGTTACCGTTGGAAGGAACGGTGTTCGTGTCGATGACCGACCGCGACAAGCAAGCGATTGTCCCGGTGGTGAAGGATCTGATCGACCAAGGGTTTAAGATTGCGGCGACGGAGGGAACGCGCAAGACGCTGCAAGAACGCGGCTTGGATGATATCGACCTGGTGTTGAAGCTCTCGGAAGGTCGTCCTCACGTGATTGACTGGATTAAGAACAAGCAAATTCAGTTGATTCTGAATACGCCGTCTGGGGAGGACGCGCAAGCAGAAGGTCGGCTGATTCGCCGCACGGCTCTGGCGTATAAGATTCCGATTATTACGACGATTGCAGGTGCGAAGGCGACTGCGGGGGCAATTCGCTCGTTGAAGTCGCAACCGTTGGATGTGAAGGCGTTGCAGGATTATTTCGCCTAGTGAGTTAATGCGGGTAATGCTGGTTGATGGCTGGCGTTACCCGTTTTTTCTTTTCTAGGGGGCGATCTGGAATCAGTTGGAGACGAGTTGGTTGAAAGAATTACGCCGGAGAACCATCACAATGAAATCGATCGTGGAATCGCTGTAGGAAACGAAGTTTGGTAGCCCGATCTAGTCCGTATATTCCCCAGCGGGGAGATATCGTATAGTGATAATTGCGATTTTAGTAGATTCAAATATCTCCATCTGTGGTAATATGATGGACTGGCAAGTAGACCAAGGTAGTTTTTGGGCGTTGTGTGTCAAAATGTAAATTCGGCGAAATTGCTATCCTGCAAGGGTTTAAGTTTTTTTTTGAAAAATGGATAGTGAATCGTTTCTACCTTGACCTACTTAGGCTAATTTATAGTTAGCCCAAGGCATACTGTATGGAATTTACCGAAGAGCAAGCAGCAGAAGCCATACTAGCAGTTTTACCAAACTCCAGATGGGTAGGAACGGGTTTATCGCAAGCCTATCTCTGGACAATCCACAACTCTCGCTCTGAAGTGGAAATTGCCAGATATCTTTACGAACAAGGCTGCTTCTCGCTGGTCAAAGCACGAGAAATCGTACCAACCCTCAGTGATGAGGGATTTCTATCCAAAATCAAACAACGTACAAAGAGAGGTTCGGCAGAAAACCCAATAACAAAGTTATTTCCCGCAGCTATTACCGAACAGCGATTTCTCGAAGAGATTGATACACTTCGCTCCCAACGCCACTCAGTCGATTGCGAAGATGACCGAGAATCCGGTCATACACTGGTCGATTTTACGCTAACGGAGGCAGAATCGCATCTTCCCATCAATGTCAAGAACGCAGGAACTCGATTTGAAAACGCCCAAAAACTGGTCGGACTCGATCCAGATGACTGTATTCCGATTCCAGTTTACAAAGCTTATGATGCTCTGGAGAAAGAACCAAACTTATTATATGCTGTTGCCATTGACTACGAACTCGTTCAGTCGATTAACAGTCACTTGATTTCTCTACTAGACAACAACGAAAGCATTGTATGGCACATACTGAACGACTATTCTGGAACGCGAATCCGGGATTCCGAAGACTCCTTTGTCTATCGTTTAACTCGGCGACATTGGAATTCAATCCGGGACAAGTTTGCCAATCCTGAATTTCGCATTATCTCTGCCAGAAAAGCTATTCGCATCCTTCAGAAACAACCTAAACGTACCCCAGGAATTGGATTGCGAGCATGGGGGACAGGAGCACGTGCAGAAGTTAACGTTCATATCTCCGTCGCTGAAGAAACTACACCTTGGAGTGAAGTTCGCGATCGCATTGTTCGTAATAGCCTGAGTGATATCGCTGATGCAATTAACCGACAGACAACGGAGATCGTTTACGACCCAGAAATCTGACCTTCAAGTCGTGAGCCTCTTTTCCGGCTGTGGCGGTCTCGATTTCGGGTTTGAGAAAGCAGGGTACGCGATTCGCGTTTCCAATGACTGCAATAAATTTGCCTGCGATACGCTCCGTCTGAACCGCAGCGAAAATGTTTTGCAAGCACCGATTGAGGAAGTATCGACGAGTGAAGCAGTCAAAATATTAGGTGCTAACAAAGGAAAATGCGATGTGTTAATCGGAGGTCCACCCTGTCAGCCCTTCTCAAAATCTGCTTACTGGCATAGAGGCGATACACTACGGCTTAACGACCCTCGGGCAAATACATTAAATCACTACTTTCGGTTTGTCGAAGACTTACTGCCAAAAGTCTTCTTGCTCGAAAACGTTCATGGTTTCAATTACAACGGCAAAGAGGAAGGGCTTCAATTCATCTTCAATCGCATCAAAGAAATTAATTCCAAGTATGCTGTCGATTATCGCCCGTCGTGGGCTGTCCTAAATGTTGCCCAATATGGTATTCCTCAACTTCGCATTCGTTTTTTCTTAATTGCCAGTCGTCTAGGTCAGCGGTTTCGCTTCCCAGCACCGACTCATATTCCTAGAGAGGAGGCAGAAACAATGCCGCTCGGCAATATGGGTCTCGAACCTTATGTATCGGCATGGGAAGCAATTGGCAAAATTCCGGAAGACAAAACTCAGAACCTCGATGTGGGTGGAAAATGGGCTGATTTGCTCCCTTCAATTCCAGAAGGCGAAAATTACTTATGGCATACTGACCGCAAGGGGGGATTACCTTTGTTTGGATGGAGAACTCGATATTGGAGTTTTCTGCTAAAACTTGCCAAGATACTACCGAGTTGGACGATTCAGGCACAACCCGGATCTGCTGTCGGACCTTTTCATTGGAAAAACCGGAAACTTTCATGGCAGGAAATGGCGGCGATCCAAACGTTTCCTTCAGACTTCAAAATCGAAGGACCGCGAACTGAAATTCAAAAACAGATTGGCAATGCAGTCCCGTCTTTAATGGCTGAGATTCTCGCTCGTGAGATTGCTAAACAATTCTTCGGTTGGACCTACGAAAATCCGCCAGCTTTGCGAGTCCCCCGATGTGAAGATATTCCCGATCCAGAACCTATTAAGAATGTTCCCGAAAAATATCTTCATATTGTGGGACGGCATACACCGCATCCTGGGACTGGTAAGGGAAGGAGATACCAGCAACAATAGAAGACTGGCTAACTCGGGATTGACATGATACCCTGGCTGGAGAAAATAATAACTATTGTTACGATCGCCCTCTGGTTGCAAAAAATTGTTACGAAATCTTGTCAGTTTAATCCAGTTTTCCTTAAGCTGGAATGACTTTAACCAAACCAGCCACTGACAGGAGCGATCGCGCGGATCCTGTTAATGGGTTGTAGGGAATTGCATTGCCGCAATTTTAACCGCCACTGACTCAAGCGAATTCAATGGCAGATCCTCAATCCCCGCTACCCCCGATTATTTATGCTGAAGCCTCAGTGCGATCGCTCGGCGGTACTTCCTTATTTCAAGCCCGCACTCCCATTTCTCGCCATACCGTCGATCGCTACTATACCGATTCCCGCTGTCTCGATCGCGCCACGCAACAACTGCGATCGGCAGGATTTGATATCTTAGAACGCGGGCGTATTAGCATCACCATCGCCGCCGAACCTAAAGTGTACGAACGGACATTCGGCACTCCCATCATTCGCCGCGAACGACCTGTCCTTAAAGAATTAGGGCAATCGACGACTGCTACCTTTCTAGACAGTCCCAATACCAATTTATTTGGACTAATTGACGTTTCGCACCATCCCGTTTCCGAGGCGATCGAAGGTATCGCACTTAACGAACCCATTTACTATTTTGAGTCGGCTCGACCGCCTGTTACCTCTTATTGGCACTTAAAGGTTCCCGATGGCGTCGCTAAAGAATTGCGTGCCGATCGCAGCCATAAAATGGGAATTACGGGTAAAGGCGTCAAAGTAGCAATGGTCGATTCTGGTTGGTATCGCCATCCATTTTTCCAACATCGCGGCTATCGAGCCAGCGTGGTTTTAGATGCCTCAGCCCGCGATCGCGATCGCGACGAACGGGGACACGGGACGGGAGAATCTGCCAACCTGTTTGCCGTGGCTCCGGATGTCGAATTGGTGATGGTAAAAACGCAATTAATTAATGCGATCGGTGCCTTAAAAACCGCGATTTCTCTCCGTCCTCAGATTATTTCGTGCAGTTGGGGAAATAATCAAACCCATCCTTCTCTTTCTGCCTTCGATCGCGTTTTAGCGGCTACCATTGCCGATGCCGTACGCCAGGGAATTACTGTCATTTTTGCTGCCGGAAACGGACATTGGAACGTTGCTGCCCAACATCCCGATGTTATTGCTGCCGGAGGCGTTTATTTGCGTCCCGATGGCGATTTAGAAGCGAGTAATTACGCCAGTGGATTCGCCAGCAAACTGTATCCTTCTCGCCAAGTTCCCGACGTTTGCGGTTTGGTGGGACAGCGACCGAAAGCGGTTTATATTGTGTTACCCGTTCCCCCCGACAGCCAAATCGACTCGACCCCATACAATCGTTCTAGAGGTTTGCAAGGGGGTCGGTATCCGTTCGGCGACGAAACCCAAATCGGCGACGGCTGGGCGGCATTTAGCGGCACTTCAGCGGCGGCTCCGCAGTTAGCGGGAATTTGCGCCCTAATGCAGCAAGCCAACCCAAAGCGATCGCCCCAGCAAATGCGAGAAATTCTCAAGTCTACCGCTCGCGATGTGGTTCGAGGCAATTGTCACGTCAATACCGGCGGACATCGTGCCGGTTCCGGTCTCGATCTCGCCACGGGAAGCGGTTTAGCCGATGCCTTTGCTGCCGTTCGACTAGCGTCCCGTCCCCTTGGGGAGAAATTGCAGCAAAAGTTTGACCGACCCGCTCGTTATTTAAGGAGAGTGACCATCATGGCAGACCAATCTAAGATCCCGTTCGACCCTGAAGAATTGTGGTGGGAACTGGATCGGCAGTTAAAAGATAAAGATCTCGAAATTCGAGAATTAAAATTAGGAAAGCGATCGCCCGAAATGAAAGCGGCTGCCTTGTTGCGAGAAACGCTCGATTCCAGCAGCAGCTCCGATGACGAAAAGTTGGCTGCCGCACGGGGGTTGCTCAAACTCGGGCGATATCAGTATAAAGCAATTGAAGTCTTGGAGAAAATTTACCACGAAAATACCGATCTAAAGACTCAAGCTATTGATGCTCTAGGCGAATTTAAATCGAACTTTACAAATAGTACATTAAAACCTTTAGAGTATTTCGAGCAATGTATTATTGGTCACGATCGAGATGGCAACCCAATTTGGGGCGATTGTCCGTAAAAGCTATACAGCTTCCATTTTAGATGGGATTTAAGTTATCTGTTCTAAAGATTGAATCACAGAATCAGGAATGTGAAATTCTTGTTTTTTAGTCGTACAGCAATTGCGTAATGCTAGGAGAAAACCATGTGGCTTCTCTGAGGTTTTTAATATAGTTTTCAACTGTGTCAGGAACGAATGCCAAGCTTTCTCATCGTTGCGGTAGCGTTCGACCAGATAGAGACTGGCTAGATACTCGGCAAGCGGATCTAGATCGAAATAAATGCGATCCTTCGTCGGTTCGGTTACTTTAATTAAATAGAGACGGCGTTCGAGATACTGAATCCTAGTATCAACATCATTACCTCGCAGAGCTAATTTTATGTCTTCAATTTTTGCAGGAGTCGGTCGATAATTTTGCTTGAGGCATTCCCAAGCAATAATTTTTGCATCTTGATGGACGATTGGATCGTCAAGGCGATCGCCTGCAATTTTCGCATTCAGTTCGTTAAGATAGCATAACATCAAATCGGGAACATTGGTTGGCATTTTCTCC
Source organism: uncultured bacterium (assembly GCA_964420595.1). Lineage (GTDB taxonomy): Bacteria > Cyanobacteriota > Cyanobacteriia > Cyanobacteriales > Geitlerinemataceae > CAYQUF01. The sequence continues at coordinate 1,915 of CAYQUF010000154.1, read as the reverse complement.
GCCGCTTTCCCTTCTATTTCTGCGATCAATACTTCGGCATAGAGTTTTGCGAATAATGCAGTTGTACTGTAGCGTTGGCGTTGAATTTCCAGAAGTAAATTTGACAAACGACCGGACGCATATAGTAATTCCGACTCATTCAATAACTGAGCTTTACCCCGTTGTTTGAGATATTCTTCCATGAAATGCGCCAGTTCCGCACCCGACAGCCACTGGGGTTGAATGGTTGAATGGGAGACGTGGGTTAATGCCTTATCCGAACGCGAAGTGACGATTAGGGCAAATACCGGAAACGTCGCGAGGTCGGGACGAATGGCTTTTTGTGTCGTTTCGTTCATCTCCGAAAAACGATCTACAATGACGAGCAGGCGTTGGTGGCGTAGCAGGCGATCGAGTAAACCTTCAGAAATGGGTTTAGACTCGTTACTTAAATCTTGTAGTTTGCCGCGAATTGCTGCTAGAAAGGCTTGCTGTAAAGCTTCGGGTGGCGTATCGGGGTCGTACTGCAAATCTTCTCGAATTAAAATCGGAAGCATTCGGTGCGAATTCGGGCGTTGTAGCGGATCTTCTGCCATCGACCAACGAGCAATTTGACAAGCTAGGCTTGTTTTTCCAGTTCCACCTTCGCCGTAAATCAATAGGCGAGTTTGAGATTTGGCAAACAGCGGTTGTAAATCTCGCGATCGCAAACTGGAAAGGCGATCGCCATTGAGTTTTACGGGTAGGGAAACGTGAATGGAACGAGCTTTAACGGTTTCATCATTGAGAAATTCTTCTTGCGTCGAATCGAGATGTGCTTCAACCCAAGCATCTAAAACGCGAGGATGGTAGTGGTATAACCCACCAAGAACGACAATTCGTAAAGGAAGCTTGAAGTTAAAAATAGGGATTGAAATTTCGCCATAGGTTTTTAGCGATTCATTTAAATTCAAAATTTTCAATGGAAATTTCCAAAGCAAGAATCGATATAGCGAAAACAGGATGGCAATATAAATCCCTATTCCTAAAGTTATTTTGTTTTGAAATATTAAGTCTTGAATACTATTAGATTGGTTGGATTTTAAAATTTCGATCGTATAGTCTAAATAATCGATATCTTTGGAGTTTAATATATCTCGAATGGATGTCCTGGATTTTGTTAAATATTGAATCGATATTGTTAATTGACTGTCTGTAAAATCTCCAACTGATTTTCTTAAATTTGGGCAAATTTCTGAAATCAATTTTGCGATCGCTTCTTGTCTTGGCTGTCCCTCATTATTAACAATAATTTCTGTTAGCGTGTCAATGGCAATTTTAAAGGCATCCATAGATTGATGCGATTGTAGACTTTTTAAAGCTAAAATATTAGCATATATTACTCTTTTGCTGGGAGACAATGATTGATGTTTTAAGGCGTGAATAACAATATCTTCTCCACCATTTATTTTCTTTAAAGACTCAATCGATATCAAATATAATGTTTCATCGTCAGTTTCTAAACTATCCATCAACGACTTAACTGTTTCGTCATTTCCAACACCAATATCTCCTAGAGATAAAGCGGTAACCCGCCGATCGATTTTGGAAGAGTTGTCGCTTGTTAAAACTTCTGTCAAATTTGGGATGGCGTCTTTAGCTTCTTCTCCCATTTCTCCGAGTGCTTGGATCGCATAAATTCTGAGATTTTCATCCTTTAATGCTAACTTGAGAGATTCCACCGCATTATCGCCGCCAATTTCACCAATAGTTTGAATAATTCCCAGATTAATTTGCCATTCGCGATCGCTATTTTCCAGCAATGCCGCTAGTTCGGGAAGAACGCCATCGCATTCTGCCAGTTCGGACACCGTTTTATCGTGGCTGTCGTAGTCTTTAAGTTGCTCGATATAAGCGTTAACTTCCGCGTCGCTACAGGGTTGTGCCAGAACCGAGG
>CAYQUF010000153.1:0-11355 GCA_964420595.1 uncultured bacterium | reverse complement strand
CGTAGATGCTGGATGCTATCCAGCCCTCTACAAAGGACAGTTGGTGAAGTTCGATATTCGCCAATGGGAAGCGGTACAACGCAGATTTGGGGGCGTCGTATAATATCGCAGCTCGATATCTGGCCGACAAACTGAAGCTGACCCGCCGAAAGGACGGGCAGGTAGCGAAAGGCAAAAGTTCCTGCGCTACACCGAGAATGCCGGTCACCCTCTCTCTGATATGGGATTGGGAAGCCGCTTATGAACGCGAAGCGTCATGAGCGGAGCATTCACGATTATTGATAACGCTATGATGTTACAGCCTTGGCATTGGCGATCGCTCCCGTTAGACAGACGGACGGGATCGCAAGTTTTCTCCAACCTATTTCTCGATCGCCAAGCTGGGGGAATTGCCACTTTGTTGGAAAGTCCGAACCTCTCGGGCGATCGCTGTCCCCCGACGGCTCGTTATTCCATTTGTGCCGGTGCCCCCCGCACCTACGGCGATCGCCAACAGGTGTGGACGCCGCCGGTGGGTCAAATTTTCCCCTTTTTACGCGATCGCGCCGCGTTAGGGCATTCGATCCCCGACGATAGCGCCCCCGCTCACCTGCCCTTTATCGGCGGCTGGCTGGGTTGGTTGGGGTACGACCTCGCCTGGGAAATCGAGCGGTTGCCGCACCTCAACGCCGATCCCCTGCCCTTTCCCGTCGCCTACTGGTACGAACCCGAATGCTTTGCCATCCTCGACCTACAGCGGCAAGACCTGTGGCTGGCGGCGAGCGATCCGGCGCAACTGGACGAATTGGAAGCTCAACTGGATCGCGACGATCCCCAACCTGCCATTCGACCCGAGGTTCCCTCCCCTCGCCCCGAATTTCAACTCTCGCCCGACGATTACCAGGCGATCGTGCAGCGCGCGCGCGAGTACATTCGTGCCGGAGACATTTTCCAAGCCAATTTATCCTTACGCTTTTCCGCCCAAACCACCGATTCGAGTTGGGAGATCTATCGCTCGCTTCAACAAATCAATCCCTCGCCCTTTGCCAGTTATTGGCAAACGCCGTGGGGTGCGGTTATCAGTTGCTCTCCCGAACGCCTGATCGCCCTCGATCGCCGCCAAGCCGAAACCCGACCCATTGCCGGAACCCGATCGCGCGGCAGCGATCCCGAACGCGATCTTCAGCAAGAGCGAGATTTACTGACCAATCGCAAAGAACGCGCCGAACACATCATGCTCGTGGATCTCGAACGCAACGATTTGGGACGGGTCTGCGAGTGGGGATCGGTGCGCGTCAACGAACTGCTCGCCATCGAACGCTACAGCCACGTCATGCACCTCGTCAGCAATGTTATCGGCACGCTGCACCCTCAATACGACGGGGTAGACCTGATCCGCGCCATGTTCCCCGGCGGGACGATTACCGGATGCCCCAAAGTGCGCTGTATGGAAATTATCGAAGAACTCGAACCCGTGCGACGCAATTTATTCTACGGATCCTGCGGCTATTTCGACGCGCGGGGCAACCTCGATTTAAACATTGCCATTCGAACCTTGTTGTGGGCGGGCACCCCCGGAAACGCAATGGTTTGGGGACAAGTGGGTGCAGGCATTGTTGCCGATAGCGATCCCGAGCGAGAATGGCACGAATCCATCGACAAAGCTCGGGCGCAATTAACCGCCTTGAGCTGCCCGTTTCCGTAGAAATTCTTCTCGGCTCAATTCCAATTTGGCAGTTTTTTGATCGGTGAAGAAGGAACTGGTATCGTAAATACTCTGAAGATATTAGAACCTGAGTCTCCGCCCATAGAGCTTCTTCGGGTTTCAGACGATTCGATCGCGCCATCTAGCCAGCCTCTCGACTGCTTGCCAGTTCCGAATTCTCAAGCCAGATCGTTCGCTCGAATTCGCCTTGGATCGAGTTCGAGACACAGATGCTAGGAACGATACCGGGATAAGATAGGACGGGCACGACGATTGAATCGCAAGCTTCATTCGAGTTCGAATCGATCGAGCGATCGGGAATCGCCTTCGAGCCAATCGCAGCGAACGATCTGCTCGCGATCGCTCCAATGCCAATCGAGATGCCCCAACCCATCGATCGTTTTTTTGGTGTGGAACTGACCTTTTATGGAAACGCTGAAGCTGATTGATATCCTCGCTACTGCCGTTCCTCTTCTGTTTGAATCGGGGAGACTTGGCGCGCCCTGCCCAAACATTGGCAAACGCGGTTGGCAGGTTTCGCAATCCCGGTTGAAGGGGAACGCAACCGACCTCGTTCGAACAGTTCAGTCCGCCCCGCTTTTTCCGCTGAGTCAGCATCCTGGAGGTTCGATCGTCACGGACTCGTTCTTGTCTTTGGTTCCAAGCTTCTGTTCTCAAGTTCAGAGCGCGATCGCAGACGAGGCGAACGCAACCCAATGTGCGGTGCAAGGGTTGTTCTTGCTCGGCAGTCGGGTACAAACGGTCTCGGCAAGCTCTTGGAATCATACCTCATTTTTACACGTTATCCGCGAAAAATATACCTGGAGGTGGCGTTTCCTCTCCCGCTAATCTCTACGGATATAGCGAGAGTCTCCACGCCGATTTTTTGATGAATACAGAAACTTACCTAAATCATCCCACCTTTGGTCTGCTCTTTCGGGTCTGCCTGCTGGACGAAAATCAGGAATTATTTACCACCCTTTATGCCCAGCGACTGTTCTTTCTCGCGATCGCCCACTCGAACGGTCTTAAATTCGAACCCATCAGTCGGGCGGACGCGCGTTTGAAAGTCGAACATCGCTTGCGGATGCTCCGTCGCAGCGGCCAGCAAAAGGAGTACGATCGCCTTCAGACCATTCACCATCGAACATTTAACAGTTAGCGTGCAGGATCTATCTATTTCCCAACGAATTGCCCAAGTTCGTCAAACACTCCCCGAAACGGTGCGACTGGTCGCCGTAACGAAGAAAGTCTCGGTGGCTGCGATCCGACAGGCGTATGCTGCCGGAATTCGGGATTTTGGCGAATCTCGCGTGCAAGAAGCGATTCCCAAGCAAGACGAACTGCAAGATTTACCCGATATTACCTGGCACTTTATCGGACACCTTCAGACCAATAAAGCCAAAGCCGTATTAGAGCGATTCGATTGGATTCACTCCGTAGATCGTTTAAAATTGGCGCGATCGCTCCATCGCGAGATTCAAAAAGGCGCGCCCTCACCGCAGTTGTGCCTGCAAGTCAAAGTTTTTCCCGATCCCGACAAGTACGGCTGGCACCCTGGGGAACTGCTCGACGCCCTAGACGAAATCGATAAATTAGAGAAATTAGACGTTCGAGGTTTGATGACCATTGCACCGATGGGTTTAAATGAGTCAGAGACCTTAACTCTATTTCGTCGGGTTCGGGAACTTGCCGAACAAATCGACCGACAAGGGCGATCGCGAATTCAAATGCAACAGCTATCGATGGGAATGTCGCAAGACTACCCACTCGCAGTGCAAGCCGGTGCTACGATAGTTCGCTTAGGGAGGGTTTTGTTTGGCGAGCGAGAACCCTAGTTGGCGTGACTCGCGATCCAGACAGTTTGTAGGTTAATGGGACATCCGCGCCGTCAGCGCTCCTGTGTCAACGGACGGGAGCGAGTCATAATGGGGGTCAGTGGTGTCCCATGCGAAGGAGTGTTTTATGAGTAATATATTTTCCAAGCTACGAGATTTCGTAGGTTTGAACGAACCGGTGGACTACGAATACGAGTACGACGAAATGGAAGGGGATACCTACCAGAACATCTATCAGGAAGAACCGACCCCCGCGCCGAGTGAAGACAATCGAAACAACCGCAGCCGCCTGCGGGAGCGTTCGGCAATCGGTTCGACCGCACCTAGCTTTTCTACCTCAGAAACGGGATCGACCATGATGGGTAACGTGATTGGCTTGCCGGGAGCGGCGAACGGAATTTCTGAAGTCGTGGTGATGGAGCCGCGATCGTTTGAAGAAATGCCTCAAGCAATTCAGGCACTGCGGGAACGCAAGTCGGTGGTGTTAAACCTGACGATTATGGATCCCGATCAAGCCCAACGCGCGGTGGATTTCATTGCGGGTGGCACTTACGCCCTCGACGGACATCAAGAACGCATTGGCGAGAGCATTTTCTTGTTTACCCCCAGTTGCGTCCAAGTCAGCACTCAAACTGGCGTGGTGCGCGATGTCTTGCAACCGCACTTGCGCGCGCAGGGAGCACAAAATTCTGGCTCGCCTTCCGGTTGGTCGCCCGAACCGGGACGGGTGGCGGCTCAGTAAGCCTGTCGCTGGCTTTCCGTTGTTGGCTTGGAACGACAGAGCCGTCAATCGTTTAGCCGCTGGGTTACCCCGTTTCTCTCCGGCGGGGTTCAAATCCCACTGTGCGGCGATCGCTGCCTCTGGGGCGAAACGATCGCGGCGGATTGATTAGATGGACTCGCCAGCCCATTCGAGCCAGACTTTGCCCTGACCCCGACCGAACTGAAAGGTCGCTCGCAAAGCAGTTCCAAGCGCGAAAGCCACCAGCGATCGGGCGTTTTGAATTTTGCCCGCAAGCCGGTTTTTTCAGAATCGGACGCTATCCACCAAATCCCTCTCGGGAATCCCCGTCGCCACCAGCGTCGGGCGTTGTCAAAGGACGCGAAAACGTTGTCTATCAGACTCGGTACGATTGGAGGCGGGGTTATGGGAGAAGCCCTCCTATCCCGCCTCATTGCAAAGCAAATTTACCAACCCAACGAGATCGTCGTTAGCGATCCGCAGCTTGCCCGACGCCAATATTTGAACGAGCAGTACGGGGTGCGGGTCACCGACGAAAATGGCGCGATCGCGCGGGAATCCGAAACCCTGTTGTTGGCGATCAAACCGCAAGTCTTCGAGACGGTGGCAGCCGAAATTGCACCGATGCTGCCTGCCGAAACCGATCGCCCCTCGATTGTCTCGATCCTTGCCGGAATGCCCTTGAGCAAGCTAGAAGCGGCGTTTGAGGGCAAACCCGTGCTGCGAGTCATGCCCAATACTCCAGCGACGGTGGGTGCCGGGATGAGTGCCATCTCGCCCGGTCGTCACGTTCGTCCCGAACACCTCGAACGCGCTCGCACGATTTTAGCGGCGGTGGGATCGGTGGTGGAGGTGCCCGAATCGCTGATGGATGCGGTGACGGGACTGTCCGGTTCCGGTCCGGGCTACGTGGCGCTGGTCATTGAGGCGCTAACCGATGGGGGCGTGGCGTCAGGGCTTCCCAGGGCAATTGCCGCCCAACTCGCCTTACAGACCGTTTTAGGTGCCGCTCGGTTGCTCGACGAATCGGGGATGCATCCTGCCGAACTCAAAGATCGCGTCACCAGTCCCGGCGGAACCACCATTGCCGGGATCGCCCGATTGGAAGCCGGGGGATTGCGATCGGCGTTAATTGAAGCGGTGCGGGCAGCAACCGATCGCTCCCGCGAGTTGGGGCGCTCTGACGATTGATGGACGGGCGATCGCGCCAGTTCAACCCGGATCGGATCGCGATCGACGGTTACGCGATCGTGCCCCATGCCAGCGAGCCGCGCCTCTTGTTGCTCAAAGGTGAGGGGGGTTGGTCGCTGCCGCAGTTCGTCCCGAAGGATTCCCATGCCGGGAACGTGCGCGAAATCGGTCCAACGCTCAAAGACCGACTGGGGATCGACGCGATCGTCCTCGATTGTTGGTGTAACGAATTCAACCGCACCACTGGGGCGATCGAGCGAGTTTACACGGTGCGCAATGGCAATCCCGACTGGCAGCTACCCGCCCACGGTCGTTGGATCGATCGCCAGGAGTTGCGAGATTGTCCGCTGGCTCATCCCCAACATCGACGCTGGTTGCAGCAGTGGTTCGACTGCGTTGGCGATGGGACGGTGCCGGCTCAACCCTGGGCGCATCCCGATTGGTTCGATCGCCCCCGCCATTGGATCGAAACCCAACTGGAGTGCCTCGGGATCGAAGCGATCGCGCCGTTCGAGCAACTGAAAGCCTGGCCCCTGGCAACGACGTGGTGCATTCCCACCACCTGGGGCAATCTTTATTTCAAGGCGGTCGCGCCTCTATTTGCCCTCGAACCCCAACACACGCTTTTCCTGGCGAAATCGTACCCCGATCGCCTGCCTCGGGTATTGGCGATCGAACCCCAGCAACACTGGCTGCTCATGGGAGAAGCCGAGGGCGATCCGCTGGCTTGCGTTCGAGATCTCGATCGCTGGGGAGAGGCGCTGGAAGCATTTGCCCGATTGCAAATCGATTCTATCCCTCGCGTTGATGAATTCCTCGCCAATGACGTCCCCGATCTCCGGCTCGACCGACTCGATCGCTTCCTCGTGGCATTGCCCGAATTTTGGTCGAACTGGGACGCGGCGGGATCGATGGCGGTGTTGAAGCTGGTGCCTCGGCTGCGACAGGTGGCTCGGGAGTTCGCCCGATCGGGCATTCCCCCCACCCTGGTTCACGGCGATCTCTCGCCCCTCAATATTTACATCGGCGATCGCGCCTTCACCTATACGGATTGGTCCGATAGCTGCATCACCCATCCATTTTTCGACTTGGCGCGATTTTTATACGAAATCGAACTCGACTTTCCCGATTCGGTCGCCGCGCGATCGCGACTGCGCGATGCCTATCTCCAACCGTGGACGGACTACGCCCCGATGTCGCAATGCGTTGCAGCGTTCGAGCAAGCCTACCAAACCCTCGCTACCCTGTACGAAGCGATCGTCCGCCATCAGCTTGCCCCCCATTGGCGGTTCGAGGTCGCCCAGGTGGCCGAACCCACGGCACCGTTTTACCTGAAACGCTTGCTGGTTCAAGTGTCGGCGTATCTCAATTTGTCGCTGCGGGGGCTGGATTCCTCGTGAATATCACTCACCCGTTGCCCGTTCAGCTCGCACTTTGCGTATTTTGTCCCAAGCGCGGTTCGGTGCCGTCGAGCAAGCGGCGAATGTTGGTGCGATGCCGCCAAATGACGTAAATTCCGCCTGCCAGCGCGAAGAAACCATAGGGCAGGGGTTGCTCGGTGGCAAACATCATCACCGAGACCGATCCCACCGCCAGAATCGAACCGAGGGATACCACCCGCGTCGTGGCAACGATCGCGATAAAGATCGAAAGGGCGACTAGCGCGATCGGCCAATGCAGTGCCAGTAAAATGCCCAGGCTAATCGCTGCCGATTTCCCGCCATTGGCTTTGTGTTCCGGACTGAATAGCAGCCAAATCGATTGACTGTGCCCCAACACGCCTGCCAGTCCTGCCAGCATGACCACCCACGGCATTAAGGTTTGAGCGCTAACCGATTCCGGGGTCAATCGGGCGATCGCCTCGATGCCGTAAGCCCACCGTACCAGCCCAATCCCGAGGGATCCTTTGAAAATATCCACGAGCAATACCGCGATCGCCGCTCGCTTGCCCACCGCGCGGTAAACGTTGGTTGCTCCTGTCGAACCGGAACCGAATTCGCGAATATCGATCCCTTTCAACCACCGTCCGGCGAGATACCCGCTTGGAATCGATCCGAGCAGGTACGCTGCAATAATTAAAACGCCATCGATCCCCATCCATACAGACATCGATCCCACACCTCCGAGAGCCTCTCTACTATGATTGCTGAGTGCTACTCTACTACAAAAAGGTGACAGTATCGGGTACTACAAAAGCGGGGATCAAATTGACAGAGAGGTTTCGGGATCGGGGGCAAATGCCAGCCACAGGGGAAACTGCAACATCGACAGGCTAATTTTGCCTTCCGACTCGTCGATGACAATGAACGGCAGACAATCGTCTTGCAACAGGCGATCGGCTTTTTGCGCCAGGGGTTCGGGCGCTTCGAATAACACCAAACCGCGATCGGGTCCGAAGTCGCGGCGCGCCACCCCCAGGCAATCTTGCAAGCCGCGCCGCCATTCGCCCAACCGTTCGGGAGAATTCGCCAGGACGAGGGTTCGCACGCGATCGCCGTAGAGTTGGCGCAAGACCGAAATCGCCGTCGAAGCAATCAAAATATTTTGCAACCGAGATCCCATCGATTTCAACGCCCCCCGTCCGCCTTGGGAGAAGAACCAGTGAGACAGCCGTTGGGCGTGAATTGGCTCGAAGGTGCGGCGCAATTGCCACGGCGGCCCGTAGTAGTCGGGAAGATTGCGATAGCGATCGAGGATTTGGCGAATTTGCTTGGCGCGATCTTGAAAGCCTTGCTGGGCAAACTGGGGGGTCGGTTCGGCGGTGGGGGGGGATTCGGGAACTGAGGGTTCGGGTGTCGGAACGGGCGATCGCGTCGGTTCCGATGGCGTTAGCTCCAGTTCTTCCGCCGCTGCTGCCAAGTCTTGCAAGCTTCCGGTCAGGTAGTCTTTAAACCCTTGCACGCGAATTGCCAGGTCTTGAGAGGCGCCGGCGAAGGTGGTGCGCATCTCGTGCTGAATGCGTTCTTGGCGGCGTTCGAGTTGTTCGATCGCGATGTGGAGATTTTGCTTGCGCTGCTCTAACTCGCTCAGAGCCGATTGCACCAATCGCCCCATATCGGCTTGCATCCGACTTTGTTCTTGCAAAATCTTGGCTTTAGAGGCTTGCAAGGCGGCAATTTCGTCCTTTAATTCTCGTTCTTGCTGGCGCAGCTTCGAGAGGCGATCGCGCGTTGCCCGTTCTGGGGAGCGATCGCTGGCAGTCTCGAATTCTGGCGTCGCCTCTTGAGGCTCAGAAGCCTCCGATGGGGACGGATCGGATGATTCGGGACGGTCTTCGTATCGGTCTCGAGTTTGAGTGTCGTCTGAATTCATACTAAAGCGTATCGATAACCTGAAAAATTGGAGGAATCGAAAACTGTGCGTCTTACTCCCCGGTGGCGCGATCGAGAACGGTCTGACTCAACTTTAGCGCTTCGGACAGCGCTGCTCCAAACAAGCCTGTAGCATTTTAGGATCGAACAGGACGGGGAGAAAGTGGATACTTTTAATTTCCTTAAAGTAAAACAAGATAGGAATCGGCTGCCAGAAAATCCGCCAATTTTGCCATTCGCGGTAAGGAAAGCGCCGGATCTGTCGCTCCGAACGGTACACCTCTAGGGCGGTATCGGTCAATTTCAAGCGGATCGTGACGGTTTGAAACAGCAAAAACACGCCAAAAACCGCGATCGCCAAACTCAGCCACACTTGCACCAGCGCGAGGGGAATGGCAGCCATGACCAGGACGATGGGAATTCCATAGCTGGGGGCGAGTTCGACGGTTTCGGTGGTGTTGGGAGTCGAGGTGCCAGTAGTCACGATAGTTACCCGTTACGTTAAATGACGTTTCTTTAATTATTGTGACACGGACGATCGCTCATCAGTCGCCAGTCACCTCATCCTCCCTGTTCCCGATTTTCCCTAGACCCCTTGGACGAGGGCACTGCCCAACCCTTGGAACATCAGCCACGACAGGAAGAAATTGGTAATAAAAATCGCCAGCAGTGCCGTCACCACTGCCGTTGTGGTCGATTCGCCCACTCCTTTTGCCCCACCAGTGGTGGTCAGTCCCCAGCTACAGCCGATAATGGCAATCAAACCGCCAAACACCAATCCTTTCAGGGCGCTACTACAGAGATCCCACACCCCGAGGAAGTTTTGCGCCGAGTCGATAAACACCGATTGGGAAATACCGTAGAGGTTACTGGCAATCAGCAAGCCGCCCGTCATGCCCACCACCAGGGACAAAATGGTTAAAATCGGCAGCATGACGCAACAGGCGATCGCCCGGGGAATGACCAAATAATCGATGGGATCGGTGCGCAGCACGTAGAGGGCGTCAATTTGCTCGGTGACCCGCATGGTCCCGAGTTCGGCGGCGAAAGCAGATCCAACGCGACCGGCGAGGACGACAGCGGTCAGAACCGGTGCCAATTCTCGCGCTAGAGCCACGGCGAGGACGCCCCCCACGGCATTGCTCGCGCCAAAGTTGAGAAATTCCCGCGCCACCTGAATCGTGAACACCATCCCGACGAATGCTGCGGTTACGGCGGTAATGGTGAGGGATTCCGGACCCACCGTTGCCATTTGATCGAGGGTGTTGCGGCGATGGATTTTACCGCTAATTAAATGGACGATGGTCTGTCCGCCGAGCAAGACGGCAGCAAGCAGACGCTGGAACCAGATCGCAAACCCGAAGGTCGAGGCAGATTTACTCAAGGATTCGTTACAGAACGATGACAGTGGAAATAGATATACCAAGTTTTTTAATCAAAATTTAAGATTTCTCACATTCGCCCTCGAAAAATGCGATCGCGCCTATTGTAGAAAGGAACGAGTGCGATCCGCCACCAAATTTGGCGAATTCGCCATTGTCCTATTGTTTCTATCGCTCGTCCGGGGGCAAACTACTCCGGCTGTCCCCTTTGAAATATAGCGGTTTCCGTTCTCCTGCAAGGTTTAGATGATTTTTCTCTTTTCCCTACTGCGTTCCCTTCTAGTTGTGGTGTGCTTGAGCTTTATCACCCCCTGGCTGTTAATTGGAGTGGGTTGGCTCGGTCTTGCCCTTGTCAGCTACGTTCCCGGTCTAGCGCCCATTGGCGATGCTGGCACCGAGCAAATCTTGCAATTTCTAGAGATTTTTGGCAGCGGTCGCCCGATCGAAGGAATATTCGCGATCGCCCTGACTTGCGCCCTCGTGGGAGCATTGTTCGAGGTGTTTGCGTTTTATCGCTATCAAAACCTGCGCGGCGATTGAATTTGAGGCGCGATCGGGAATGGGAGTACGGGAATTGCGATGGCAAGCTACCAAAAAACCGAATCTTGTCATTATAAAGCATCGGCTACAGTAAAGACAAATCACAGCAATCGCCACATTAGGTTGAAATGATTTGGAGGTGACCGATATGGCACTCGTTCGGTGGGAACCTTTCCAAGAAATTGAAAGCCTGCAACAAGAAATGAATCGCTTGTTTGAAAGTTTGGCACCGAGTTGGAAAGAAGAGAGCGCAGTCTCGACCTTTGCTCCAGCAGCCGAGCTATCCGAAACCGCAGACGAATATCGCTTGAGCTTGGAAATTCCAGGGTTAAATCCCGAAGATTTCGAGATTCACGCCCGCGAAGATTCCGTGTCTATTAGCGGCGAACGTCGGAGCGAACGGCAAAGCGAATCCGACGGCATGACTCGCTCTGAATTCCGCTATGGTAAATTCCAACGGGTTATTCCGCTTCGCGCTCGGATTCAAAACGATAAGGTGAGTGCAGACTACCAAAACGGCATTTTGCATCTGACCCTACCAAAAGCCGATCGCGACCAAACTCGCGCCGTTAAAGTCAATATCGGATAAGCTGTAAAATCTCAAACATCAATCGTTTGCTATCGGGCGGAAAGTCCTCAACTCACCGGGCTTCCCGCCCGTTTTTAG
>CAYQUF010000152.1:0-11480 GCA_964420595.1 uncultured bacterium | reverse complement strand
TCGCCCACCGTCACTTCCAAATTCCAGTCGCCGCCTAACCCCGCATTTCCCGTCCGGGTCGCAGACGCCGCCACATTCGCGCCAGTTATCTCGCTCAACCGCCGCACAAACGCCGCACCGATCGCCCCTTGAGCGACATTGCAACCGTAAATCAACAAGTCCGGTGGTGCGGAATCCGACCCAAACCACCGTGCTAACGCCGCACGATCGCCTTCTAGCCGATCCCAACGCAGCCAGCCGTTCCCCAATTGCACGCCACCCGGTTGACCGTGTGCGACCAAGTGAATCGCGCGCAAGTCGCCGTAGCGATCCAACACCTCGCCAATCTGCTCGATTCCATTGCGATTGGGATCCAGCACGATCGCCTTGACCCCAGGTCGCACCCCAGCCAGTAACGTCTCGATATCGCCGAGGTGGCTGTCGATAAACGCAATTTCGCGAATGTCATTCGCTTTAGACGCAACACGGTTTTGCTGAGTTTGGAGTAACGCTGCATTCATAGTTAGATGCCCCTGAATCATGTTAAAAACTAAATCGGTATGAGAAGCGGGAGTGTTGGAACAAAGTGCGGTACAAGGTGCTGACATAAAAAGGATTGGTAGATGTTGGTTGAGTTCGTATGCACGCCGAGATTGGCACGTCGGAGTCGCCGACCAACCTCAATTGCAGCCGTAGGATCGGCTGTCAATCTGCTATTGGACTTCGGTGGTTTGTCAAATGATTGAAATGATTGCCTCAGATCCATCGAGATCGAGGCAAACTGGCAAACTTAGCATTGCTATTCGTTGGCGACAATGCGCGGTTTCCCCTGTAGCGATCGCATTTTGCGTTGAAGATTCAAAGCGATCGCGCCATTCACTCCACACCACGTCAGCCATCGCTGGGGTGGACGCTTGAGTTTGATCTGTCGAAAGACTGGAAGGTCAACAGATTGCGCTGTCGAGCGATCGCACTGTCGAGAGTGGGTCAACTCTGGATTGCTTGTCTCAAGCCAGTACCCCATCCGAGAGTTGAAATTGAAGCGATAAAGCGATCGAGATCCAACACGGGTTCGATGACCTCGACGGACGACAGTGGATTGCTGGTGCGTCAGAGACAACAGCGACGGTCGAAACTGCTTTACAGAAGGTGTCATTATCTAAGTTCTAGGGTAGATGTCCCAAACGAATGTCTGAGTTGAAGGAGGAAGTTCGATCGAACTCCTGGTCGATGCAGGGTCGAGAGCTTCTCGCAACCGCGAAACAACGGAATGTCAGGCGGCTAGTTTGTCAGGCAATTCCGAAATTTCTACACTTAGAAATTAATTGGACTTTGCCGCGATCGCCTCTAACCAACTACCTCTAAGTTAGGTTGTACCGAGCTTGCCAGGCATCGGTCAACTTGTCGATCTCCAGGTTCGATATCCACCTTTGCGTCCACTATGCTAACCGAAAATTTACGGATATGGAGTGACTTGAGCCACTTTTCATATATAATTTCTATGAATTTTTTTGTAAAGAAAAATAAAGTTTTCGAACTCAATCTTGAGTCAGAAAATGCTACAAAAACTAAAAACAACAAATCAATTTAAGTCATAAAAATTTTTTTAGCTCTGAGATATTAAAGTTGTGCTTCCAATCCTCTATAAAGCTATTTAACGATTTACTGCAATCCGCGATTCCATTTTGTTACCTTTACGCCCACTTTGTTGCTTTTACATCAAACAATGTTACCTTTAGCGTGCCACACGATACCCTCAATCGAAACAGGCGATCGGACGTCACCTCAACCTTGAACTCAACCAGGTGGCAACAAACCGATCGCCTCGATAAATTCGATTTAAATTGCGTGAAAATAGACGAATTAAGCATTGGGTGCTTTCATATCTGCCCCAATCGCTGCTTTCAGGCTCCGACAAAACTGGGCGATCGCCTCTAATCCTTGCTCCGGCGTTCCCTCGCTCAATCGTTTCACGAAAGCACTTCCAGCAATTACCGCATCGGCACCCCACGCCTTCACCTGACTCGCGTGGTGAGGTTCGGAAATCCCAAACCCGACCCCGATCGGTTTTGGCGTCACCTCACGCAAATCGACCAATAAATCCTTAACGCGGGATTGAACCTGCGTTCGCGCTCCCGTGACTCCCGTGACGCTGACCAGATAGATAAACCCCTGGGATTGATGGGCGATTTTGACAATGCGCTCCCTCGGACTGGTGGGAGCGACCAACAGCACCACTTCAATCCCCCATTGACGACTCGACGCCATCACCGATTCGGCTTCTTCGAGGGGTAAGTCGGGAATCACCAGACCTCGCACCCCCACCTCAGCGATTTGGCGCATGAAGTTGTCAACGCCGCGATTGAGGATCGGGTTGTAGTAAGTAAATAGAATAATGGGCGATCGCAAATTCGGACTGACCCGAGCCACCATCTCTAGCACCCCTTCCAAGCGGGTTCCCCGTCGCAGGGCGCGAGTCGCCGCCGCCTGAATCGTGGGACCGTCCGCCAACGGGTCGGAATAGGGCACCCCCAGTTCGATTAAATCGGCTCCATTGCGATCCAACACCTGCAACGCCCGTTCGGTGGTGTCCAAATCCGGGTCGCCTGCGGTAATAAACGGAATGAGCGCGCACTGACCCTCGCCACGGAGGGTCTCGAAGCACTGAGAAACTGATACCATCGCTATTCTTTCTCGTTCTCGCTCTGTTCGGAGCGTTTTTCCTGTTCGATTTCGGCTTGCAACTTTTCGATCTCCTCCGGCGACATTTCATCCAGACGCTTTTGCAATACGGCGTCTTCGTAGTCCTGAAGTTGCCGGTTGTAGGTCATCTGTTGGGTGACGACGCGAAACAAATACGTCAGCAGCCATCCCACCAATCCGCCCACGAGCAGGACTTGACTCCAAATCCCCGCCTCCAGACGGTCGAGACCGAAAAACTGCAAAGCCAGATAAGCAAGGCCTCCAGCAGCAAAGATGCCGAGGCCGATTCCAATAATGTCGATTCGTCGCATTGAGCAGGGGTTAACTCGCTAGCTCTCGATTTTGCGCGGTTGCGGTCGGAAGTTCAAAAACGGACTGAGGATGAGCAATCCCGGAAACAGGAAGAAGACCAGGAAGTACATCAGCAGCCGTTCCCACGACCCTGCGGTACACCAGCGCGTTTTCATGTAGAAATACGCCGCGAGGGGGAGAACCAACAGGTAAGCGCCAGCAAAAGCCAGGTACAAGATTGGGATGAGCATAGGTGTTTCGAGTGGCAATGACGAACTCAACTCGCGTAGTGCAGAACGCTTTTATTGTAATCGTTGTGGGGATCGATCCCAATCCTTTGAGGCGATCGGTTGCGTAAATTGCCATATTGATGCTCAAATAGATAGGTGGACTGAGCGATCGGTCCTATCCCATCTGGGGGCGTGGCGGAATCGGTAGACGCTACGGACTTAGTCAATTGAGCCTTAGCGGAGAAATCCGTTAAGTGAATGCTCTCAAATTCAGGGAAACCTAACGCTGGGGTCAAGCCCGGTTATGGCAATCCTGAGCCAAGCCAAACTCTCGTCCGTTCGGGAGGTTGGAAGGTGCAGAGACTCGACGGGAGCTACCCTAACGATACGGTCGAGGGTAAAGGGAGAGTCCAATTCTCAACGCCGAGTTGCCCGAGGGCGCAAGTGGCAGTGGCGAAAGCTGCGGGAGAATGAAAATCCGTTGACCTGTGAAGGTCGTGAGGGTTCAAGTCCCTCCGCCCCCATTTTTGACCCGAATGACCATTGATGCGATCGCATTTTTTTGGATCGACAAGATCGACTAATACAGGATTAGTCGATTAAATCTTATCTACCCCTGGAGAGATTTCGGGGGTGTTTTGTGTTTTTTGCCCGGATCGTAAGTCAGATCGCACGTAACAGGGAGTAGAAGCTCTGACATGGATCGTTTAACTTATGCGCATCTACGGTTCTTTATTATTCTCCGGTTTGTTGCTTGCTGGCTTGTCTGCTTACTGCCCGAAAGCTGAAGCCATCACTCCCAATAGTGTAGACCAAATTGGTGGAAGTCACAACGTTTTCACTGCCGAACTCGACAATGACGAGCATCGCGGTAGCGGACGGCTGGGTGCGGGATCGTAAGTCGGTCGTTATCCAGATTGGAAATCGAATGTCTGTATGAGGGATTAGACGTTCCCACACGGACATTTTTCTATGGGTATCCGCCTATTTACATTTCTCCTAAGCCTGCTGCTGCTCGGTCTGACAATCGATAGTTTCCGGTCTGTCGCTCGTGCGTCGAACGGGACAAACAGCGGAACAAAACTGAGTGCTGTTTTGCCCTGGTTTTACGCGCAAACGGACAACGAACGGGTTTCGCCTCGTCGCGGGAGCGATCGGCGGGATTGAGTCTCCTTTGGTATAGTTCATAATGGGGAGAGAGAGTGACCTCTCCCCGTTTTTCCTTAGCGATCTTTTGCCATTGCTGCGAGCATGGCGTGTTGGCTGACAGTTTGATAAACGCTGTCTAAATATTCGCGAATCGGCTGTTCGGCGAGAGAACGCGATCGCGCTTTAGACGTCGTCGATTGTAGTGGAATCGCCCCGAGAACGTCGAGGACGGTTTTGCTATCCGGCGGCGGTGCAATCACCACGAGCGAAGATTCGAGTTGGCGATCGTATTGCCAAAATGTTTCGAGATTAATGGGGGACGCCGCGCGATCGCTCGCTGGACTAGGTTGGGCGGTTTCGGTATCTGTTTCCTCGCCATTGGCACTGCGATTGCTTTCTTCGCGACTCTGGCGCAGGGCGGCAATAATCTCGTCTTTGGTGCGTCCGCGCAATTGAAATAAGACAAAGGGATCTTCGTCAAAGCGATCGCCCAGGAGATAATAAACTGCCCCTAAATGCTTGCACAGCCTCGCCTTGTCCGGACAGCTACAGTGGCTGTGCAGGTCGAATTTAGTCAGGGGAAACAAACTCAACCCATTGGCGGTAAACACTTCGTCAATGTTATGGGGCATTTCGCCAGCGAGGAGTTTGGCTGAAAACACCGCTCGCTGGGACATGGTTTCGATGACGAATTCCCATTCTTCGTCGCTAAAGCGATCCAGGTGAAACGAAACATCGTAAGGTTCGGGGGCAGTTCCTTGCACTTTGGCAAAGACTTTGTGACCTTTAAAGTCAATGCTGAGAACATTTCCCTGACGGGCGTAATTTCTGGCGCGTTCCAATCGCCGACGCCAGCCAAAGTTTTCCAGAACGTCGATCCATTGTTGCGCCCACCATTGGCGCGCGGGCATCATGGTATAATTGTTCATCTTTCCCTCGTGCTAAACGACTAATCTTCGTCTTCCTCGACCACCGCCGAGCGATCCAGCAATAGCAGATTTCGCAAGCTGTCGGTATCCAGTTCGGTCAGCCATTGTTCGCCTTCTCCGACCACTTGTTCGGCGAGTTCTTTTTTACTTTCAATCAGGTGGTGAATTTTTTCCTCCAGCGTGCCAGTACAGACGAACTTGTGAACTTGGACGTTGCGAGTTTGTCCGATGCGAAACACGCGATCGGTGGCTTGATTTTCCACTGCTGGATTCCACCAGCGATCGAAGTGAAAGACGTGGTTGGCGCGGGTTAAATTCAATCCCGTTCCCCCGGCTTTGAGGGAGAGAATTAAAATCGGCGGTCCTTGGGGATCTTGTTGGAAGCGATCGACCATTTCTTCCCGCTGTTTTTTGCGCGTGTTGCCGTAGAGAAAGAGAACTTCGCGATCGAGCTGCTGTTCTAAATAGGGTTTTAATAGTTTACCCCACTCGGCAAATTGAGTGAAAATAATGGCGCGATCGCCCTCTGAAATCAATTCTTCCAGCATGGCGTGCAATCGCTGTAACTTGCCCGAATGCTGCGGCGAAATCCCTTCCTCCTTCGCTTTCTTGCTCTTACTTTTCCACAGCAAGGGATGGTTGCAAATTTGCTTGAGCTTCACCAGCAACCCTAAAATCGCCCCCCGACGCTGAATTCCTTCCGCCGCTTCGATGTCTTCGAGGGTATCGTCCACCACTTTTTGATACAGCGACGCCTGCTGGGTCGAGAGAGGACAGAACACCGTCATTTCCTGTTTGTCCGGCAAATCTTGAATGATATCGCGATCGGTTTTAAGACGGCGTAAGATAAACGGTTGCACGAGCGATCGCAAAGTTTTGAGCGAATCCGTATCCCCGTACTTTTCAATCGGCGTGGCAAATCGCCGTTGGAAGAAATTGCGGGGACCGAGATAGCCGGGATTGAGGAAATCGAGAATCGACCACAACTCCTGCAAGCGGTTTTCCACCGGCGTTCCCGTCAGGGCGATCCGAAACGACGGCTCCAGTTGGCGCACGGCGCGAGATTGCTTCGCTTCGGGATTTTTAATATTCTGCGCCTCGTCTAAGATAACCCCCTGCCAGTCCACTTTTTGCAGGTCTTTGGCATCCCGCTGCACCAACGGATAGCTGGTGACAACCAACTGCTTGTCCTTCACGGTTTTGGCAAACGTTTTGCCTTTCGATCGCTTGTCGCCGTGATGGACGATAACCTTCAGCGACGGTCCGAACCGATGCACCTCTCGCTCCCAGTTTCCCAATACAGAGGTGGGACAGACCAACAACACCGGACGATCCAGTTCGCCCCGTTCTTGTAAATGCAGTAAAAAGGCAATGGTTTGGATGGTTTTCCCCAACCCCATATCGTCAGCCAAACACGCCCCCAGACCCCAACGCTCCAGGAACGTCAGCCAGCCGACCCCCCGCGCCTGATAGGGTCGCAATTCGCCGCGAAAGCCAGCCGGAGGGGCGATCGCCTCTAGGGTACGATTGCCGGTAAGGTTATCGAGGAGTTCCCGAAGCTGTCCGCTGGTTTCGAAGTTGACCACCGGCAGTTTTTCCACGGTTTGGGTGTCCCCGGTACTGAGGCGCAACGCATCTTCGAGGGACAGGTTCATCTGGTCTTTGCGACTTTCAAAGAACGATTCGGCGGCGCGCACGTCTTGGGGACGCAGTTCGATCCATTCCCCGTTGACTTCTACCAGGGGACTTCCTTGGGAGGTAATGCGGTCGAATTCGGCTTTGGACAGCCGCTGTCCGCCGATGGTCAGTTCCCACTTAAAATTGAGCAAGCTCTGCAAGCCCAACTGTCCGTCTTTTTTGGGATCGGCGGCGCGAATGCTCAGTCCCAAACGATTCGCCCATCCCTCCCGCTCGGTCAAACTCGGCGGTAAAATGACGCCCAAGCCGCTGTCTTCAAACCGCCACGCCACGGCTTTGATAAATTCGTAGGCTTGAATCGGGTCGAGGCGACAGCCCTGGGGTTCGGGAGCGTGCAAGCTGGCTTCAATCGGTTCGTACAGTCGCGACGCCAGTCCCAAGCCGCTCAACAGGGTTTCTTGGGGATTTTCGATCGCGCGACCGAGATAGGTGAAGCGTTCGACGGGATGGCTCCAGATAGTTTTGGCATCGACCAAAAATTCGCGATCGTCCACCGCTTGCAGGTAGTAGTCTAGGGTCCACTCCCGCTGTCCCTTCGGCGGCGGTTGCAGCACGCAACAGGTGCGAAATTGGTTGACGCCCGCCAAAAACGGTTGCACGGGGGCGATCCAGGTGTCTAACGCTTCCTCCAATCGTTCGATCGCCTTGGGGTCGGCGTCAATGCGATCGCTCGGGTGACTCAAGGCGTCGAGCCATTCGCGGGCGGGGGTAGCCACGGCGGGAACCTCTGGTCCGTCGTTCGCGTAGCGTGTCCCGTAGGGACGTAGGGATTGGCGCACTTGCACGTCCACGGCGCGATTGAGAAACTCCCGCAGCACTTGGGTCGGCGTTGGGGGCAAATCGACGCAAACCCCCTGACGCTCGCCGTCTTCGTCGGTTTGGTAGGCGCGACAGGCGGCGGGCATTTGTTTGGCAAATCGCATCAGGCGATCGCGATCGGTGGCACTATCGAGGAGGGGCACCCAATGGGCGATCGCGCTTCCGTTGGCGTGGCGATCGATTGCCGGGAGAAACTTGCGCCGTCCGAGCAAATCCAAGCTCCAGCGGGCGATATGGGACCAAAACCGCAGGTCGGCACCGATAAAGGTCTGTTCTGCCGACAGGTGCCCCAACGGCAGGGCGTGCAAGAATTCCAGCGCAGCAGCGGGGTCGAGACGCAATCCTTCGATGGTCCAGGGATAGAGGACGAGGGAATCGTCGGGTTCGCTGGCTGAATAGTGGGGCACCAGTTCGCCATCTGCCTCGATCCGGGTGGGGAGAGCCAGAGTACGAGTCACCAAGCGATCGCTCGATTTGCGCCGGGTGCGTTTTCCCTTCGCGGGGGATGGAAACAGGCGATCGAGATCCGCACCATTCAAACGACCGCCCTGTTGGAGCGATCGGACAAACTCGACGGTTTCCGATGCTTCCATCGCAAACGGATAGGCGGCAGCGTTCTCGGGTTGAAACGGCTGGTGCGCCTCGAGCCGACGCCAGGTTTCGCCCCACAGTACGAAAGAATTACCCCGATCCGATTGCAGCCAGCTACCGTGTAAAATTGCCATTCGAGTTCCAAATCCTCAAATCAAACCTGTCGCAGCGATCGCCTCGCCATTGACAATCGCACTCGCCCCGAGTCCAAACCACGCTCGCGATCGGGAGCGTGTCAATGTATTGCTCCATACTATTCTAGTCAACGAAGGGGGAGAGGGAGATAGGGAGATAGGGGGAAAATTTGTCACCTCTAACCTCCATTTCCCATTTTGTCGTGACGATGACAAGACGAATCCTAACCAGTGTCGCCTGATAAAATCTTCCCTCCCCTCATCTTCCCCTCCTCCCTCAGCGTCCCACGGGCGATCGGTGCTACGATTGCGACTAGAGAGATAAGGCAGAGTAATAAGAAGGAAAAAGTCCTGCATGAAAGAGATAGAGAAGTCAATATCCTTTGACGGACGGGATATTCAATTGCACGTCGGTCTATTCGCTCCACAAGCCGGAGGTGCCGTCCTAATCCAATCGGGAGATACTGCAGTTTTAGTGACCGCGACGCGATCGAGCGGTCGAGAAGGGATCGATTTTCTCCCGCTGTTGGTCGATTACGAAGAACGATTGTATGCCGCCGGTAAGATTCCGGGTGGATTCTTGCGGCGAGAAGGTCGTCCCCCCGAAAAAGCAACCCTGACCAGTCGCTTGATCGACCGTCCCCTGCGCCCCCTGCTGCCCCAGTGGCTGCGCGACGACATTCAAATCGTTGCTACCACCTTGTCGATGGACGACGAGATTCCGCCCGATGTCCTCGCCGTGACGGGCGCGTCCATAGCCGTGCTGTTAGCGGGGATCCCCTTCAAGGGACCGATGGCAGCCGTGCGCGTTGGATTGGTCGGCGATGACTTTATTATCAACCCGACCTTCTCGGAAGTCGAATCTGGCGATCTGGACTTAGTGGTTGCAGGCTCGCCCGACGGCGTGGTGATGGTCGAATCCGGAGCCAATCAGTTACCCGAACAGGATATTATCGAGGCGATCGATTTCGGGTACGAAGCCGCCGCCGACCTGATTAAAGCCCAGCGAGAGTTAATCGCGGAGTTGGGACTTGAGGTCGTGTGGGAAGAGGCTCCCCCGACTAATGAGAAGTTGGAAAGCTACATTCGCGATCGCGCCAGCGACCCGATTAAAAAAATCCTCTCGCAATACGATCTCGACAAAACCGGTCGAGACAAGCTGCTCGACGAGGTTAAAGAAGCGATCTCGGCGGCGATCTCCGAATTGCCCGAAGAGGATCCGGTTCGCGTGGCAACAGTGGAAGATCCCAAAGCCTTGGGCAATCTGTTCAAAAAGATCACTCGCGAATTGATGCGCGCCCAAATCGTGGAAGAAGGCGTGCGGGTAGACGGTCGCAAACTCGACGAAGTTCGCCCGATTCGCGCCCAAGTCAGCTTGCTGCCCAAGCGGGTCCACGGAAGCGCCCTATTCTCGCGCGGTCTGACCCAAGTGCTGTCTCTGGCAACGCTGGGAACCCCTGGCGACGCCCAAGACCTCGGCGACGACTTGCACCCGGTGGACGAAAAACGCTACCTGCACCACTACAACTTCCCGCCGTATTCGGTCGGCGAAACCAAACCGATGCGATCGCCCGGTCGTCGCGAAATCGGTCACGGTGCCCTCGCCGAACGCGCCATTGTCCCGATTTTGCCGCAGAAGGAAGATTTTTCTTACGTGATTCGGGTGGTTTCGGAGGTGCTGTCCTCCAACGGTTCCACGTCGATGGGATCGGTATGCGGTTCCACCCTCGCCCTGATGGACGCCGGAATTCCGATCGTCAAACCCGTCAGCGGCGCGGCGATGGGACTGATTAAAGAAGGGGACGAAGTTCGCATCCTCACCGACATTCAAGGAATCGAAGACTTCCTCGGCGACATGGACTTTAAAGTTGCCGGAACCGATTCGGGTATTACGGCGTTGCAGATGGACATGAAAATCACCGGATTGCCGGTGGAAGTCGTGGCAAAAGCCATCCATCAAGCCAAACCCGCTCGCTTGCACATCCTGGGCAAGATGCTTGAAGCGTTGGGAGAACCGCGCGCGGATCTCTCGCCCTATGCCCCTCGCTTGCTGACGATCAAGATCGATCCGGATCTAATTGGTTCGATTATCGGTCCTGGCGGCAAGACGATCAAAGGCATCACGGAAGAAACCGGCTGCAAGATCGACATCGAGGACGACGGAACCGTCACGATTTCTTCGACTGAAGGCGAACGTGCCAAACGCGCTCGCAGCATCATCCAGGGAATGACTCGCAAGTTGAAGGTCGGCGACGTGTACGTGGGTCGCGTCACCCGGATTATCCCGATTGGTGCATTTGTGGAATTCTTGCCGGGGAAAGAAGGCATGATCCATATCTCCCAACTCGCCGACTATCGCGTCGGTAAGGTGGAAGACGAACTTTCGGTCGGCGACGAGGCAATTGTCAAAGTTCGCGAAATCGACAACAAAGGTCGGATTAACCTGACTCGTTTGGGCATTCACCCGGACGAAGCCGCAGCGGCTCGCGAAGCCTCGACGATCTAGATCCGAGTAGTTTGACGAGAAGGTTAAGGCGTGCTTCGGCACGTCTGACAACCCAATCATCCCATCTTGAAAGCTTCTGAACCCCGCAGGAGCTTTTTTAAATTCTAGGGGAACTTGCCCGTACCCAACATTGCCCGTGCATCGAAGCGAACCCACTACTCAGCACAGCCGCCTCATTGCCGCTTCCCCCGTCTATTTTGGCTGGGTTGTCGTTGTGGCTGCCACCCTTGGCGTCGCCATGACCACGCCCGGTCAAACGGTTGGCGTGTCGGTGTTTGTGGATCGCATTGTCGAGAGTTTGGGGATTTCCCGCCCGACGGTATCCCTACTCTACGCGATCGGGACGCTCGGCGGATCCCTGGCACTGCCGTTTGTCGGTCGCGCGATCGATCGCTACGGACCCAGACTGGCGGTGGTTGCAATTTCCCTGCTCTTTGCTGGCGGTTGCGTT
>CAYQUF010000151.1:7663-11546 GCA_964420595.1 uncultured bacterium | reverse complement strand
TTTCACATCGATCGGCAATTCCCACCCTACGATTGGGGTTGTAGGCTGATAAGGTACACTTCCCTGTTACCTTTTTTGTCTTTAACTGAGGTGTGCCGCACGTCCTTGACAATTGCTTTATTGCCAATTTCCAACTAATACAAATGCTGCCCAATAACTGGGACGCTTAAAAATTCGATGCTGCAACAAACTAACTTGCGCCCGTTGCAAAGCTTCGGCTTTAGTCAGGGTAGGATCGTCGGCGAGGTATTGATAAAATCGACTCATCAGTAATGCCGTTGCGGCATCGTCTACCGACCACAGCGAGGCGAGAGTACTGCGCGCTCCGGCTCGAACGGCAACCCCCGCCAGTCCTAGTGTGGCGCGATCGTCTCCTAGTGCAGTTTGACACGCACTCAATACTAATAATTCAATCGGTTTCTGCTGTTGCCCGGTTTCTCGCGATTTCAATAAACGAGAGAGTTGCGTAATATTAATTCGCCGATCCCAACTGAGAATAAATGTTTCTTCAACGTTGGAACTAAATTGTCCGTGAGTGGCGAGGTGAACGATGGGAAAGGGTTCTTGTTGTATTTGAGTTTCTAAGTTATTGCTGGTAAAGCGGCGATCTAATAGCACGGAACTGGGAATAATTTGCTCGATGCGATCGATTTCGGCTCGAACGCCAGGTAAGTCTTGGTAGTCGGAAAACATATCTGGCATTTCGCTGAGTCCGGCGGCGAGGGTGTTGAATTCTTCGGGTTCGATTTCCCGTGCGGGTAACAGTTGCAATCCGGGAACGATCGCGACGGCGTAGTTTTGAATTAAGTAGCGTTCTCCATCGTGCAAGCTCGCTATGGGAATGTTTCTTAATGCGCCGTCTAAGACAAAAACGAGGGTTTCAATGTTGTTGGCTGCTAATTCGGTTTCCATCGGTCGAATCAACCAATCGTAACCCCGTTGAAAGGGTTGCAGTTGCTCGTCCGACAGCGAGTATTGCAAGACTGCACTGGTGGCTGAATTGTCATTGTCAGTAGCACCACGGGCTCGTAATGCCCGATCGCGCCTCGTATATTCTTCAATCTTGGTTGCGACGGTTTCGAGTTCGGTGGGGGGGACGACTTGACTGTAATGGCGCAGGGGTTGTCCCGGTTGCGAGACGATGCTCTCGATGCGATCGCCCACGAGGATGGTATACAGAATAGCGGCATTGGGATCGATTTCGTCGATTCGAATCGGATTGGTTTCGAGGCAGGCTTCGCGGAAAAAGTTATCTAACTCTGCCAGTTGCAGGGCTTCAATGGTTTCTAACGCTTGTTTGAGGTTGTCTTGACTGGGTTTAATATCGCTTTTGGGTTGCAACAGTAAGGCAACTCGTTCGCGGTAGACGGGTTCGACGCTTTCGCGGAACGAAAACTGCAAGTCCGGCGCGATCGCCACGAGGTCGTTGCGCAGCGATTGCAAGGTTTTGACGGATTCCCCATACGCCGCGATCGCCGGTTCGCGTTTCCCCTGTGCCCTGAGAACGCGCCCCAATTGCCACTGCCACCGATAGGTCAAATCCGAGGCTCGGATCGCTTGGGACAGCAGGAGTGCCCCTTCGGTGACCTGTTGCGCCGCTTGCCACTGTTGCTGGCGTTCGTAGAGTTTGCCCAGGGTGCCGAGGGCGAAAGACTCTGCCCGGCGATCGCCCAGTTGTCGTGCGGCGTCTACCGTCTCAGCCAGTCGTCGAGCGGCGGCGGTGGAAGCGACGAGTTCGCTTTCGCGTTCGGCGAGATTGATGCGAGCGTAGAGGGTTTCGCGATCGCTCGGTAAGTCTGTCAGTTGGGTTGCCACGCGATCGGTTAAGGTAGCGGCGGCAGATCGCTGTCCCTGTTCGAGTAGAATGCTAATCTGATTTAATTGTGCTTCAACGCGGGCGATCGGCGCATTTTTTGTATTAATTGCTTGTTGGTAAAAGTCATAAGCTTGGTTTAATTGCGATTGGTAGGTATATCGCGATCGGGCTTGCCAAACCTGGCGGATGCGTTCTTTTGCCCGCTGTGCCTCCGCTTGAGCGAGGTGTCCCAGTCCCAGCAATGCCTCTGTTTCGAGATCGCTCAATTGCAAGTTGCGGGCGATTTCGAGGCTCTGGTTCAAGGCATCTGCGGCATTGAGTTCGCTGTCGCCCAACTGACCGAGCGATCGCAGGGTATTGCCCAAACTCAGCAGGAGACTGGCTTTGAGGCGAGAATCGGGGCGATCGCCCAGGGTAGCGTTGACTCGCTCGAGGGTTTTGCGCGCTTGCAGGTAGGCGCCCGAGGCGCGTTGGGCTTCGGCTTGGTTGATGCGAGCGGCGATCGCGCTGTCGTCGTCTCCCGTGGCAGCATAGAGGGTAGCGGCGCGTTCCCAACTGTCAAGGGCGGCGGTGGCATCTCCCCCGCGCAATTGCAGTTGACCTCGAATATGGAAGATTTGGGCGCGCAGGGAGCGGGTTTCGGGGCGATCGGGCAATGTTTCCAAGCTAGCGGCGATCGCGTTGCGGGCGTTGGACCATTGTCCCAATTTTTGGTAAGTTAGGGCGAGATTGGATAGGGCAATGGCGCGATCGCTGGTTTCCAAACTTTCGGCGGCTCGTTGCAACACCTCTGCCGCTTCTCGATATTGCCCGGATTGATAGAAGTGTTTGCCTTGTTGAAGTAAGGAATTTGACGCCAGCGAGTTAGTTGGAATTGGAGCGGGCGAATTGGAAACCAAAACAGTGGCGATCGCACCTCGCCCGTTCAGTCCAGCGCACAGGACAAAACCCCCGAGTAAGCATAACCATTGCCGCATCATACATTGATTCTCCCCACCTTGATAAATTCGCGTTGGCAATCTTTTATCGAGACGATTGGATTTCACTACATCCAGGCAAGCGCCAGGGGGCAATTTCCGAGGTGCTGCCAGCCAGAACCACATCGCCATTGTCGTTGACGTACCATCCCCCGGCTTCGACCAACTGAGGCGAGACATCCCGATGATTCGAGTATAAACTGGCGCGACTGGAAGGGCGATCGCTCTCTTCCCCAGCTTCCACCCAATCCAACTCAACAACGCCGCGACTCCCCAATGGCTCGAATGGCGTCGGGGGAATGCCACCCCGTCCGACCCGGTGAAATTGACTGTCTTTGTAATCCTGACAGCCGCCGGAAATTAAATTGGTGGCGTCGGTGGCTTCAACGTCGTCGAGTTGAACGGGTTCTGGGGTAATTTCCCCTTCAATGGTGAGCTGTCCTTGCGCGTTAATCGTGCTATCGGGCGATTGTAAAACGATCGCGTTTCCGCCAGTCTCGAACGGACGAATGTTGATATTGCTGCCACCTTGGGGATTCGCGGCGCTAGTGACGATACGGCTGCCTTCGAGCAAAACGAGGGTTTCGGCAGCGATATCGATGTTGCCGTCAAATGTGGGAGCACTAGCACTTCCGATGGCTGAAATTTCACTTTGGCGGCGCAACTGTACGTCGCGCGATCGCAATTGGATATTTCCCCCGTTTCCCGTCGTTGACGTAGCGGTCAGCTCGCCTTCAGTATCGAGTCGCACCTCCGACACCGCCAGATTCAGATTGCCCGGATCGCCCGATCCATCAGAATTGGCTCCAATTGCGGCGCGATCGCGTACGATTAAAGTATTCGTTTCCACGCTAATATTGCCCGCATTGCCACCGTCCAACGTACTGGCAAATAATCCGCTAGCAGAGTCTGTGGCACTAACGCCGCTGGCTTCAACCAACTCAGAAACCCGAACCGCGATCGTCCCGGCATTGCCTTCGCCCAAAGTCCCTGCCAACACCGAGCCGCCATCGCGCAGAATTAACTGCGGTGCCTCGACGGTAATACTACCAGCATCTCCAGTTCCCGAAGTAATCGCGGATAAACTACT
>CAYQUF010000151.1:0-7563 GCA_964420595.1 uncultured bacterium | reverse complement strand
CGACGGTAATACTACCAGCATCTCCAGTTCCCGAAGTAATCGCGGATAAACTACTCGATTGAGATTCATTTTGAGCTTCATTTGAGGTACCGCTGATTTTAACCGCTTCAGAGGCTTGAATTAAGATCGTCCCGGCATTGCCTTCGCCCAAAGTCCCTGCCAACACCGAGCCGCCATCGCGCAGAATTAACTGCGGTGCCTCGACGGTAATACTACCAGCATCTCCAGTTCCCGAAGTAATCGCGGATAAACTACTGACTTGAAAATTATTCGAGATCCCGCTAATTTTAACCGCTTCAGAGACCCGAACTGAGATCGTCCCGGCATTCCCTGCACCGAAAGTTGTTGCCAACACCGAGCCGCCATCGCGCAGGATTAACTGCGGTGCCTCGACGGTAATATTACCAGCGTCTCCCGTTCCCAACGTAGTAGCAAATAAACCACTTAATTCCCCACCGGCTTCGACCAACTCAGAAGCTTGAATTAAGATCGTCCCAGCATTCCCTTCACCTGAAGTTGTGACCGTCACCGAGCCGCCATCGCGCAGGATTAACTGCGGTGTATCGACAGTAATATTACCAGCGTCTCCCGCTCCCGAAGTACTAGCTAATAGATTACTCGATAACTCAAAAATCGTTGATTTCCCACTAACTTCAACCAACTCAGAAGCACGAACCGAGATATTTCCAGCACGACCTTCTCCTAAAGCAGTTGCCGACACGCTAGCTCCCTCGCGCAAAATTAATTGGGGAGTCTCAATGTCGATATTGCCCGCATTTCCACCTCTTAAAGTCGCAGTCGATAAACCACTCTGCAATCTAGATGCGGTTGAAGTCCCACTCGCTTCAATGGATTCAGAAGCACGAACCGAGATATTTCCGGCATTACCTTCTCTTGAAGCGATTGCTGACACGCTGGCACCCTCGCGCAAGATTAACTGACGTGTCTCGATGTCAATATTGCCCCCATCCCCAATTCCAAAAGTCTCGGTCGATAAACCACTTCGCAATCCAAATACTGTCGAGATTCCACTTGATTCAATAGATTCAGAAGCACGAACCGAGATATTTCCAGCATGACCTTCTCTTGAAGCGATTGCTGACACGCTGGCACCCTCGCGCAAGATTAACCGGGGGGTTTCGATGTCAATATTGCCCCCATTCCCACTTCCAAAAGTCTCGGTCGATAAACCACTTCGCAATCCAGATACTTTTGAATCTCCACTCGCTTCAATGAATTCAGAAGCGCGAACCGAAATATTTCCAGCATTACCGTCGTCTGAAGTATTTGCCGATACGTTGGCACCCTCGCGCAAGATTAACCGGCGAGTCTCGATGTCAATATTCCCTGCATTTCCGATTCCAAAAGTAGAGGCAAATAAACTGCTCTGCAATTCCGATACTGTCGAATCCCCACGCGCGTCAATCGCCTCAAACGCCTGAACTGAGATATTCCCAGCATCTCCTTCGCCTAATGTTGCCGCAGACACGATTCCACCCTCGCGCAAAATCAACTGCGGCGTTGTTATGGTAATATTGCCTGCATTTCCGATTCCAGAAGTATTGGCATATAATCCACTCGGCGATGTAGAAATCGTTGAAGCTCCGCTAATTTCGATCGCTTCAGACACTTGAGCCGAGATATTCCCGGCATCACCTTCACTTTGAGTGCCAGCCAATATGATTCCGCCATTACGCAAAATCAACTGTGGCGTTGTCATGATAATGTTGCCAGCGTCTCCGAGTCCAGAAGTATCAGTTAATAAACCACTTGATGATTCAGAAACCGTTGAAGCTCCACTAATTTCAATCGCCTCAGAGGCTTGCACTGAAATATCTCCGGCATCGCCTTCCCCTAGAGTTCTCGCTAAGACAATTCCACCCTCTTGCAAGACCAAACGTGAGGTTGCGATCGCGATATTTCCTCCATTTCCGGTTCCGAAAGTAGACGCTAACAAACTGCTCTGTAACCCAGTAACCGTTGAAACTCCGCTAATTTCAACTGCTTCGGATGCCTGCACTGAAATATTTCCGGCATTGCCTTCATGTTGAGCGATCGTGGACACAAACGCACCATCGCTTAACATTAATTGTGAGGTTTCAATCTCAATATTTCCTGCATTTCCCGCTCCGAAAGTATTGGCAACTATCCCGCTGTTTGTCCCAGTGGCTTCAACTGCATCAATTGCTCGTATCGTGACCTTCCCGCCAGTTTGACCCGGTTCTCCTGTCAAAGTTGTTGCCAAAATTTGCGAACCATCGGTTAGGGTGACTTGTCGTCCTTGCAGGCGAATGTTCCCGCTGACTTCGCGACTGGTGACAATTGCTGATTCATTCAAAAAATTGAGATTGCCAAAACGATCGATATTGCTATAGTCCAATTCAAAATTAGTGTCCGTCAAGTTGAGTCCGATGGTTCCATTCCCGCTAACGGCTCCAAGTTCGATGTTTCCAGAGGGGGCAACCAGGAGTCCGCCAGATAAATCGATATTGCCGCCAATCAGAACAATTTGTTCGTTTTGAGGCACTCGCAATCCATCCGTGCGGTTGTCAAGAAATTGACGTTGAAAATCAATTTCTGCTTGAACGGCTTCGGCAATTGGTTGGTCTGGATTTTCAGGCGGACGCTGCAATCCACCGCCATTCACTGAGATCGAACCTGCATTCGAGCCGAACTGTAATCCAATCGGAATGCTGACGGTTAATAAAGGGGGAGCCTCGGGATTTTGGGCGCTGAATTGATAGTTGGGAAAGTCGATACTGTCAGCGGTGGTGGCGAAAAAAGAGCCATTTAGATCGAGACGAGCATTTTCGCCAAAGGCAATTCCATTCGGATTGAGCAGAAATAAATTGGCATTGCCTAAAACGCCCAAGGTTCCATTAATTTCTGATAAATTTTCTCCCGTGACGCGCGTGAGTATGTTGTCAATAGCTGCCGGATTGGTAAAGTGGACGGTTTGACCTTCGCCGACATTGAACTCTCGGAAACTGTGAAATAGGTTGCTACCGCGAATTGCACCGCCATCGATCCGGTCTCGTTGCGCGTCAATTGGCGCGACTGTCGAACTTTCGGGTCCTAGGGAGCCGTCGGGAACGATCTGGGCTGCGGCGGGATCTCCCTCGAATGCGATCGCCCCACCGACTAAGCAACAGGCGATCGCGGAAACTGCGATCGCGCTCCGGCTAACTCGACTCGGGGGATGGTTTCCCCAATCTCGCTTGCTCTCCACGTCGATACAACCACCTTTGTTGACATCGCAATTGACTCATGACATTTTAACCTAACTTTTCAACTTTAAAAATCAGTCTAATGCTTCCACCCAATCCAATTCGATAACGCCGCGATTGCCTAACGGGGCCACCCCGTCCCACCGCAGAAAACTGACTGCCTTCGTAATCCTGACAGCCACGGGAAATCAAGCTAGCGGTATTGGTCGTTTCCACCGCAGGGACTTCCGTCGGTGCGGGTTCGATTTTTCCCCGCCCCGGTTTCACCCAGCCCGATCGTCGAGTATAACAGGTATTAACCACTGGGTTGCCTGGAGAAACTCCCATGCTCGTGACGCTAGAATTAGCAGCAACTGTCTTACTCGTGACAACAAACGCAACCTTACCAGGACAGCCATCGACGGAGTGCCAGCAGACCAATGGCTTTATCCTGTGCTTGGAAGATCCCGCCAGTTGGTCGTCTGAAGACGATGACGGCTTCGACTGGCAGCAATATCTCAGCGAAGATGATTCCGATCGCCCGTCAGATTATTACGGGATTGTCGATCGCCTCTATCGCGATATTCTCGGACGCGCCCCCGATGAAGAAGGCTTAAAAACTTGGTCAAATCAGCTTGCGAGCGGAAAACCTTTATATGAAGTTCGAGAAGCGATCGCTCGTTCTCCAGAAGCGATCGAGCAAATCAACCAAATCTATCGAGAAGTTCTCGGACGCGACGCTGACGCGGAAGGCTTAGAAACCTGGATGCACAAACTCGAACGCGGGGCGACGTTGCCAGAAGTCCGTCGGGCGATCGAACTGAGCGAAGAAGCCGCCCAACGGAGAGAACAATTTGGCAATTAACCGAGGAAGAAATTCCCCGCTTCGGTATCTTGCGAAATAACTTGCAAGCTCTCGATTCCTTCTACAATTCCGATGAGATCGCCATTGGTAAAAATACTAACCCCTTGACGATTGCTGTTGCCCACGGGTAACGCAGGCTCGAAAAAGACTTCGTACTCGCCCGGACTCCCTGCTAGTTGAACGGTATCGGAATTGCGATTGAAATTTTGGATATAAGCGTAATCTCCGTTCCCGCCACCGACGTAAAATTTTTGCGGGTTGGGATTAGCTGGAGAGCGAGCGAATCCAAGGGGAAAGTTTTCAGAACCGGCACTACCAATCAGTACGTCAACTTCTCCCATTCCCAAACTGGTGGGAACTGGATCGGGCGATCCCGGACGAGAAATGGTATCGATGCCAACGCCGACTAAACCGCCGGTAGACCCGCTGCCAATTAGAATATCGTCGTCATTGGTGCCGGAATACAAGGCAAATCGACCTTCAAACAATCCTCGCCGATTATAGTGAGAAACTGCTGAATCGAATTGTCCCGATGCGATCGCCGAGGCAACATCGGGATAGAGCGATAAATAATAATCTTCGTCGAATCCCCCGGTATTTTCTAAGACAGGCGCACCCCGACGACCTTCTCGTTCGCCAAATTGAATAAAATGCTGCAAGCCAGAGCTAAAAAATCGTCCCGATCCCGTATTCGCTGCTACGTCCGGATTGAATTGTAAATAGAGTTGTTCGTTCCAGTTTGGCGAGACATTCGTTCGTCCTTCTCGAATGCCGTATTGTTGGAAGTGTTGCAACCCCGATCCCAACGATCCATTGGCAACTGCTGCCTTGACATCGGGATTGTTATTGAGGTAATAAGTCTCGTCAAAAATATCAAACGTCATGGGTTAAGCGTACCGTGCTTCGATAGTGTTCGTGCAAGCGTTCGAACAATGGCATTCCAGGCGATCGCTCGATCCTTGCCGTCAATTTCAAGACTGGCGATCGCGCGTTTCAGTTCCATTCCTGCAATGATACTACTAGAAAAATTGCACGATCGAGCATTTTCTAGGCTAATGAGGTACACGTCCCTGTTGCCTTCCTCCACTGAGGTATCCCGCACTTCACTAACCACTGCGTTAATGCGATCGCGCTTGAATTCAACTTCAACCGACGATCGCGCGATGTCCGTCTGGATAGGTTGTGGTATCATCGATTTTGGTATCGGTCAAATCAACGTTGCGTGCCTGAAAGAAGTTACTGCCTTTGGCTTGAGTGCCTGTGAGTTTAGCACGATCTAAATTGGCGCGACTGAGGTTGGCATCATTAAGATTGGCAGCCGTTAAATCGGCATGGCGCAAATCCGCATGATGTAAATTCGCACCGGATAAATCGGCACCCGACAAATTCGCACGACGTAAATTCGCTCGCGATAAATTGGCTTGTTTTAAATTGGCGTCGGATAAGTTGGTTTGATAGAGGTGCGAATCGCTTAACTCTGCGGCTTGTAACTGTACGCGCTGAAGCTGCGCTTGAGATAGGTTAACATACGGCAAATAAGCATCATTTAACCAACTGCTTTGTAGGTTAATTTCTGTTAATTTAGCGGAGAAAAGATCGATTTTGTTTAAATCGCATTGCTCGAACTTTCGCTGACCTCGATGGTATTGCTCTAATAATTCCTCAGCACTTAACTTTTGCATTTCGATTAATTATAGGACAATGGCGAGCTACAAAGTTGCTAGACGCATCTATGATTGAGACGCGATCGCTTGAGTTTTGACCCTATAGGTAGTTTTATACTGTAAACTAATGTAAAGACTGTTGCGATTAAATTTAACAGAAATTTAAGATTTTTTGACAAGCGAGCCGCCTTATCGCGATCCGATCGAGACGACAGATGCCAAGATCGAAGGCAGAATAGAACCGGGAGAAATCTACACGCCATGACCGATCGCCCCCTCTCAATTGCCCAACACTACCACCAACGAACTAAGTACGACCCCGACACCCTGGCGGCGAAAAGCCAGGGACTCGATTGGGACAAGCAACCCGTTCCGTTTAAAGAGTACAAACTCGGAACCCCCTTCGACCTCAAACCCTATCTCACCCAAAACGACGAAAATCTCCCCGACGACGAAGATGCCGAGTGGTGGCGGCGACTGTCGCGATTGCTGTTTTGCAGTTACGGTCTGACCGCGCGCATTCCGACGATGGCGGGACCGATGTTTCTGCGAGCCGCTCCCTCTGCGGGTGGGTTGTATCCGGCGGAGGTCTACTTAATTTCGCGGGGAACCCCTCAATTAGCAGCGGGACTGTACAACTATCAATCCCGCACCCACTCGCTGCTGCGATTTTGGGATAGCGACGTGTGGGGTTCGTTGCAAGAGGCGTGTTTTTGGCATCCCGCCTTGGATCGCACCCAATTAGCGATCGCCACGACAGCAATCTTCTATCGGTCGGCGTGGCGTTACAAGGATCGC
This sequence comes from uncultured bacterium, assembly GCA_964420595.1. Lineage (GTDB taxonomy): Bacteria > Cyanobacteriota > Cyanobacteriia > Cyanobacteriales > Geitlerinemataceae > CAYQUF01. The sequence continues at coordinate 1,030 of CAYQUF010000151.1, read as the reverse complement.
GCCTATCGCCGCATTTATCTGGATACGGGTCACCTGCTAGGCAATATCGAACTGGCAAGTGCCTTGAATCATTACCGTCCCTACCTCATCGGCGGCTTTACAGATGAGGCGATCGATCGCCTGCTCTATCTCGACCCGCAACAGGAAGGTACCATTGCGATTCTACCCCTCGCCGACTTGACCGATATCAACCAACACCTTCCCAAAGGACCGACGGCGTTACCTTCGGCGACGCAAACCGACTATCCCGAGATTCCCGATGGCGAATTGTTGGGTTATTTGCACCAAGCGACTTGTATTGAGTCGGAACCGTCACAAGAGGCGATCGAGCAATCGATCACTTCAGATTGTCCGTTGGAAGATAAATACAATTTTCCATTTTGTACAAAAGTTTCGACCCAATCGGCACCGATTAACTGGGGCGAAAATTTGGAAGGATTGGAGAAAACCATTCTCAAACGGCGATCGACGCGCAATTATAGCGGTCTTGCCATTACTCTCGAAGAACTCAACGCCCTCCTCGATTTCACCTACCAACCGCAAAATTATGCGGCGCAAGAACTCGATAGCGACCCCGATTATTTCGATTTGAATTTAATTGAAACATTTATCGCGGTTTCCGACGTACCGGGGTTAGATGAAGGTTGTTATTATTACGCTCCCAAAGCTCGGGAGTTGCGTCAAGTTCGGTTTAAGAACTTTCGGCGACAGCTCCATTTTTTGTGTTTGGGACAAGATTTAGGTCGCGATGCGGCGGCGTTGGTGTTTCATACCGCCGATCTGAACAAAGCGGTGGCTAAATACGGCGATCGCGCCTATCGTTATTTGCACATGGACGCGGGTCATTTGGGACAGCGACTCAATCTAGCGGCGATCCATCTGAATTTAGGCGTTAGCGGGATTGGCGGTTTCTTTGACGACCAGGTGAATGAGGTGTTGGGGATTCCACCGGATGAGGCGGTGCTGTACGTGACCACGTTGGGACAGCCGAAGTCTTCGTGAGGTGAGGGATTTTAGGGGCGATCGTTTT
>CAYQUF010000150.1:1468-11578 GCA_964420595.1 uncultured bacterium | reverse complement strand
TATTAATCATCCAACCGGATCGAGTCATTGGGTCGGGGCGGTTCGCGAACCGCCCGGACGCGGCGCAGATCCATAGGGCACCGTCGCCATGGAGTCAAACCGCCGGAACGCACCCCCTCGCTGTAAATAGCCAAGAGCGCATTGCTATAATTGACAACGGGCAATAGGAAAGCGTACCTCGACGAGAGAAAACGCCTAATTATTGTCATTGTCATCCGCATTCGGTCCGAAGAGATTGTCTGCACTGTCGGCGAGTTGGTCGAAGAACAAGAGAAATCCGAGAACGTCGCGGAAGGGTTGGGTAAAGGTACCGAGGATGTTGGTGATTTTGGCGATCAGGTTGCGATTAATCACGATCACGTCTTTGTCGTGCAGCAAAACGTTCTCTTCCGGGTCGCCGAGGATGGCGTCTTTCCCGTCGTATTTGCGGGTGATGGCGCGTCCTTGTTCCGGGTCGAAGCGGATGAGCGCTACCCGACCCAATCTCGCTCGTTGCAGGGGAACGCCGTTGAGGGCGTCGGCGAGAGTGGCACCGCTGGGCAGGGTAATCGTGCCGGAGCCGCCGCCGGGATAACTTAAAATTCTGACTTGAATCTGCTGCTGGGCGAGGGTGGAACGGGCGAGGAGTTCGCGATTGTATTCTTGTCGCTCCTCTGGCGGCAGTTCCGGTATCATCACCACGTCCCCTTCTTCCAAGGGAAAATCGGGCAGCGATCCGCCTTCTTGCAACGGCGTGTACAAGTCGAGCTTGCGTTCTAAGACCGATCCGTCGTTGAGGGCGCGGCGTATGGTAACATTACGCAAGTCAGCCGTAATCTTGGTTCCTCCGGCGTTCACGATCGCCCCCGAGACTTGTGGCGGCGGCGAGGGATTGAGGGGATAAAAGCCGGGTCGCACTACTTCCCCAACGATCGTGACTTGAATCGGACGCTGTCGCTGGGAAGCGAGGGTAGACTCGTTGACCAGTTGGCGATCGTAATTTGGGGTAAATCCCTGACGCTCGGGCACGAAAACCACGTCGCCATCTTGCAAGCGTAAGTCGGGCAGTGCCGTCCCCCGCTCTAACGGCGTATACAGGTCGATCGCCCGCTCGATCGCCCGCTTGTTTCCCACCGGACGGCGAAGCCGCACTTGACGCAAATCGGCATCGGGGGTGGCACCGCCCGCGTTCAAAATCGCCGTGGCGACGGAGGAGTTGGGCTGGAGGGGATAGAAACCGGGACGGGTGACTTCGCCGATGATCGTTGCTTCCACCGGACGCGGTGCCACCAGGGATAGAGAAACTTGCGGGTTGACCAAGTAGCGATTCAGTTCCGCCACCACCCGTTCTTGAGCAGCTTCGGGGGTGAGTCCGGCGAGGGGGATTGTACCGATGAGGGGGATGATAATCGTGCCTTGAGGTCCGATGGTGGTTTGGGTCGTCAACTCCTGAAACGGCGGCTGCACCACGATCGCGATTCCATCGCCCGGACCGAGCAGGTAGCGTTCCCACGCGGACTCGCTGACGTTGAGAATCTCGGCGTCTTCGAGGGTTGGCAAATTTTGGAATTGCCGTTGGAGTTGTTCTCGCTGCTCCTCCGTTAGCGGTCGCGGTGCTTCGGGTTCTTGAGGCTGCAACTGCGGTAGCGTTTGCGCCCGGACTTCCCCAAAATTCGTACTCCACGCCAGCGTTGCCCCTGCTAGCGCGATCGCCCAATTCAGATTAAAATTCAGTTGGCGAAACCCTATCATGCTTTCAACTCGACTGCCGCAACGCCCCTGCCATCAACTCCGCTTGCACCGTTTGCGCCAGCGATTCTGCCAGGGGTCTGACCGCTTCAATGTCGCCCAAAGGCTCGGTTAAAATCAAGAGGCTGACGGCAACCCAAGGCATCCGATCGCCCGACAGCCGCGCCTTGCGATCGCTCCAAAACCAGCGTCCCAGGTCGGAATGACCGCCTTCGGGCCAAGCATACCATTGCACGACGGCGTAGGTTTGCCGGTCTATCCAAGCTCGGAAAAATCGCGCGTTGACCTTGGCCACGCGATCGCTCTCCGTGCTGGCTGCAAATTTCAGTCGCCGATAGGAATCGGTCTGCCAGCTTTGAAACCCATTAATATCGGTCCATTCGACCTGCGGTTGATGGTCGTGATGCTTTTGCGGCAACAGCATTAACACGGCTCGCGCCGATTTGTCATCGGGATGTTGCAATTGTTGGGCTTCAATATCCTGAATCGTCCACTCTCCCGCCCCCAATTTTGCCTGATAGGGCGATCGCTTCATCGTCCACTCTGGCAGTTCCAATCCCGTTTCCCGCAAGTCTCGCAGTTGCAACAGCGTTTCCACGGGAGGCGGTTCGACCCAAGATTGCCCGAATCCCAAGTAATGGGGAATCGCACCGACGGCGACCAGCACCAGCAGGAAAATCGGCACGACCAGTTTCGCCAGCGAAATTTTACGCAAGGTTTTGGACATCGTCATCATGGTTGTTTCGATCGGAGGGAGAACGGTAACGGGCAACGGGCAACAGTGGGAGCAAGGGTTTGAACCCCTCGTACGGGCGGTTCGCAAATCGCCACTACCCCTTCATCTCCTCATCCCCTTCAGCGTGAGGAAATGGCTCGACCAACCGTTCGATCCCAATCAGAGCGGGAATCAGCACCACTAGGGCGATCGCGGAAAACAGATCGCCTCCCGAGCCTTCGTGCAACCAGTGGAAGATTTCGTCTTGTCCGGTGCCGTAAAAGAAGGTCAGCAGGGTATTGCGTAGAATATTGGCGCTGACGCTAATCACCACAATTGCCCCAAGAAATATTCCCGTCACCCGTTTCGATACCAAACTTCCCCGCCAGTACAGTAACATCAAGCCGACGTAAAGGCTGGTAAACAGCATTTTTAACCCGGAACAGTGGGGCGCGACTTCTACCAACCGACCGCCGACCGATAGATAAATCTGGCGCACGGTCACGTCAATGCCAAATTGGGTTAATAAAAAGCCTGCCGTTCCGGCGATAAAACTTTGCAGCGGCAGGATATAAGGCGCGATTAGATAGGGAATGTTATTGGGCGATGCCAATAGCACTAAAACGAGTGGAAAGGCTTGTAACTTTAACCCCTGCCAGCCTTTAAGATACAAGCAGGTTCCCGCCAGCACCAGCGGTAGCGACAGGTTGACCAAATCCCAGACGCCGCTGAGATAGAACGCGCCCCCCAATCCCAACATCACCGCACCCCAGGGATTGTAGCGATCGCGCAGTTGGCTCCACTGCTCTCGTTGCTGCCAAATTAGGTACGCTGCAAATGGCAACCCAATTAAACCGTGGCTGAAATATTCGTGCTCGAGGCTGATGTTTTTTTCCAACCAGCCAATATACCAACGGACGATAAGGGGAGCGTAGAGAGCGGCCAGTAAAACCGCCAGGCTCCCCTCTAACCAGTGACGCTCTAACAGAACTGGAAATCGGCGTTCGGTTTGCATGAGTTTTCTATCGCGAGATGTTTATCAAACGCTCGAAAGCTGTCGGCTGAGCGTGGTTTCAATTGCCCCGACCACCCGCTCGATTTGCGCCAGTTGCAAGCCTGGAAACATGGGGAGCGACAAGATTTGCTCGCACAGGGTTTCGGCGTGGGGGAAGTCTCCCGATTGATAGCCGAGGTGCTTGTAACCCGGTTGCAGGTGGCAGGGGATGGGATAGTGGATGCCCGTTTGAATGCCTTGGCGATCGAGTTCTTGTTGTACGATATCGCGTTTGAGCGGTGAAAGCTCGTCGATGCGAATGACGTAGAGGTGATAGACGTGACCGGTGCCGCTATGATTTTGCATGGGAGTGATGCCACGATCGCGCAGGGGGTCGAGCAGGCGATCGTAGTGGGCGGCGGCGGTATTGCGATCGCGATTCCATTGCTCTAAATAGGGCAATTTGGTGTTGAGAACTGCCGCTTGAATGCTATCGAGGCGGCTGTTTTTACCCACTTCGACGTGAATGTATTTCTTCGGCGCGCCGTAATTGCGCAAGGTGCGGGCTTTCTGGGCGATCGCTTCGTCTCGCGTCACCAGGATTCCCCCATCGCCAAACGCCCCTAAATTCTTACTGGGATAGAAGCTAAACGCCGCTGCCGCTCCCACTGCACCGGGACGCACCCCTTCGCGCTGGGCTAAATGGGCTTGGGCGGCATCTTCAAACACGATAACATGATGGCGATCGGCGAACTCCCGCAGGGCTTGAGGCGACACCATCTGACCGTAGAGGTGAACCGGAACGATCGCCTTGGTTTTGGAGGTGACCGCCTTCGATGCGGCGTCGAGATCGATTAACGCCGTCTCGGGATCGCAATCGACCAGAATCGGCGTGGCACCGGCTTGCAGAACGCCCATTAACGTGGCGATAAAGGTGTTGGCGGGTAAAATCACCTCATCCCCCGCTTTGACGCCGCAGGCTTGCAATCCCACCGAAATCGCGTCGGTTCCGCACGCCAGACCAACTCCGTAGGATGCGCCGCAAGCGGTGGAAAAGGCAGATTCAAACTCGCGAACGGCTTGCCCTAAAATAAAATCGCCCCGCTGTAGCACGGCGCGAACGGCTTCTTCCAACTCGGCTTGAATCGGCTGGTGTAACAGGTCGAGATTGACAAAGGGAACGGATTCTCTCGCGTGACTCATAGTTAACTGGGATGCGATCGCTACAACGTTAGAATTCCCCGATTTCCAGTCGAGATCTAATTCTAGTTATCAGGGATTTACGCCCGTTATAGCACTGAAAAATTGTAAAGAGTTTGTAAACTGCGCCCAAAACGCGATCGGATTGCGCCAATTCCGTATTTTTACCGAGAGTCGCGGGCAGCAGCAAGGGGTCACCACGTTGGAAGCAGGACAACCAACCTTCTATAGCAGTTGTTAGTGACGTACGGGACACCTCAGTGCAACCCGGACGTGTGCCTCATCAGCCGAGGAAACCCTTTCAGCCTATTTGAGAATCGATAGAATTAGCCAAGTTAGTATCAACTTTCAATCGGGCGATCGCGTTATTTCAATCTGCCGTCTCCGATTCAACCCCATTCATTTTCCCGAGGAATTATTGGCTCTCTCAATTTATTGGGTAGCAAGATATTTTATAATCAGAAAACTCAGCAAGGCACATGCCATCCCAAGGGGCGATCGCGCTTTCTGTAGGAGAGCGGGTCTAGCTTCCCTTTGTACTGACATTGCCTTACACCCCCTCAAGGGGCGATCGCGTGCGTCCCCCTGTCAGAGACAACCCCCAAACCGGCGATCGCCGTTAAAATTCTACCCCACGACGGACGGATCGCGCCCCTGGCGGGATTTCCGAATTCCGAAAATTTTGCACAATGGGTTAAGGTAATTGTTCAAAGTACCCCTTATATCTGCTTTCAGACAATTTAGCTGGATATCTACCTATGAATAGTCCCTTTCTCCAACGCCTGCATCACCCAGACCGCCCCGTACTCGTATTTGACGGGGCAATGGGAACCAGCCTGCAATTCCAAAATCTCACCGCCGACGACTTCGGCGGACCTCAATACGAAGGGTGTAACGAATACCTCGTCTACAGCAACCCCGAAGCCGTCAAAAAAGTCCATCGCGGCTTTCTCGAAGTCGGCGCGGATGTGGTCGAAACCGACACCTTCGGCGGCACTTCCGTCGTATTAGCCGAATACGACCTCGCCAACAAAGCCTACGAACTCAATAAAGCCGCCGCCGAACTCGCCAAATCCGTCACCGCCGAATATTCCACCCCCGAAAAACCCAGATTCGTCGCCGGTTCCATGGGACCGGGAACCAAACTCCCCACCCTCGGACACATCGACTTCGATACCCTCCGAGACGCCTTCGCCGAACAAGCTGAAGGATTGATGGATGGCGGAGCCGACCTGCTCGTGGTCGAAACCTGCCAAGACGTACTGCAAATCAAAGCCGCCTTAAACGGCATCGAAGCAGTCTTCGCCAAAAAAGGGTCGCGCCTCCCCCTGATGGTTTCGATCACCATGGAAGTCATGGGAACCATGCTGGTGGGAACCGAAATTAGCGCCGCCCTCGCCATTTTAGAGCGCTATCCCATCGACATCCTCGGACTCAACTGCGCCACGGGTCCGGACAAGATGAAAGAGCACATCCGCTACCTGTCCGAACACTCCCCATTTGTCCTCTCGTGCATTCCCAACGCCGGATTGCCCGAAAACGTCGGCGGACAGGCACATTACAAACTCCAGCCGATGGAACTGCGCATGGCGCTGATGCACTTCATCGAAGATCTCGGCGTGCAAATCGTCGGCGGTTGCTGCGGAACCCGACCGCCGCACATCGAACAATTGGCAGAAATTGCCAAAGACCTGACCCCGAAACAGCGCCAACCCCAATACGAACCCAGCGCCGCCTCGATTTACAGCACCCAACCCTACAAGCAGGACAATTCGTTCTTAATCGTCGGGGAACGGCTCAACGCCAGCGGTTCCAAAAAATGCCGCACCCTGCTCGACAAAGAAGATTGGGACGGCTTGGTGTCCTTGGGCAGATCCCAGGAGAAAGAAGGCGCTCACGTCCTCGACGTTAACGTGGACTACGTCGGACGCGATGGCGAGCGGGATATGTACGAAGTCGTCTCCCGACTGGTGCAAAACGTCACCCTGCCCTTAATGCTCGACTCCACCGAGTGGCAGAAGATGGAAGCGGGATTGAAAGTTGCGGGAGGTAAATGCCTGCTCAACTCCACCAACTTCGAGGATGGCGAACCCCGATTTTTGCAGGTGTTGGAACTGGCGAAAAAATACGGCGCGGGGGTCGTAGTCGGCACCATCGACGAAGACGGGATGGCGCGTACGGGACAGAAAAAATTTGAAATTGCCCGACGGGCGTACAATAAGGCGATCGAGTATGGAATTCCAGCGCACGAAGTTTTCTTCGACCCCTTGGCACTCCCAATTTCGACGGGAATTGAAGAAGACCGGGTCAACGGAAAAGAAACGATCGAATCCATCCGCCTGATTCGAGAAAACTTGCCCGACTGCCACATTATTTTAGGGGTTTCTAATATCTCCTTCGGTTTGAATTCGGCGGCGCGCCAAGTGTTAAACTCGGTGATGCTCCACGATGCGATGGAGGTCGGATTAGACAGCGCGATCGTCAGTGCCAGCAAGATTTTACCCCTGGCAAAAATTGACGACGAACACGCCAAAATCTGCCGCGATCTAATTTACGATCGCCGCGAGTTCGACGGAGATATCTGTACCTACGACCCGCTGACCACCCTGACCGAACTCTTCCAAGGTCAGTCGGTCAAACGCAAAGAGAAAATCGACGAAAATCTGCCGATTGACGAACGCCTGAAGCGGCACATTATCGACGGCGAGCGAATTGGCTTGGAAGAAGTCCTCGAACAAGCCTTACAGCAATTTCCGCCCCTGGATATCATTAACAAATACCTGCTCGACGGCATGAAAGTGGTCGGCGAACTGTTCGGTGCCGGACAAATGCAACTGCCGTTCGTGTTGCAATCTGCCGAAACCATGAAAGCGGCGGTTGCCTACCTAGAACCGTACATGGAAAAAGCAGAATCCGGGGACAACGCCAAAGGAACGATGGTGATCGCTACGGTGAAAGGCGACGTTCACGACATCGGTAAAAACCTGGTGGATATCATCCTCTCGAATAATGGCTATCGGGTGGTTAATTTGGGCATTAAGCAACCCGTGGAAAATATCATCGAAGCCTACGAAGAACACAACGCCGATTGCATTGCCATGAGCGGATTGCTGGTGAAATCCACGGCGTTCATGAAGGACAATTTGGAAACGTTCAACGAACGCGGCATTACCGTTCCAGTGATTCTTGGCGGTGCGGCGCTGACCTCGAAGTTCGTCCATCAAGATTGCCAGGGAGCCTATAAAGGCAAAGTGGTCTACGGCAAAGATGCGTTTGCCGACTTGCACTTTATGGATAAACTGATGCCGGCTAAATCGTCCGAGCAGTGGAACGATTTGCAAGGATTTTTGGGCGATTTTGCCGAGGAAAATGGCAAGACAGCGAAACCGCCAGTCGAAGCAGATGGCAATGGTAAAGTTGCCGATGCGGACGGGGAAAAACAGAAGAAGAAAGAGAAAAAAGTCGAAGAACCGCAAGAGGTCGATACCCGACGTTCCGAACACATTGAAGTCAATATCGATCGCCCCACGCCGCCATTCTGGGGAACGCAAGTGCTGCAACCGACCGAGATTCCTTTAGACGAGGTATTCGGATATTTAGACCTGCAAGCCTTATTTGTGGGACAGTGGCAGTTCCGCAAGCCGAAGGGTCAGGCGCGGGAAGAATACGACGAGTTTTTGAAGGAAACGGTTCATCCCATTCTCGACAATTGGAAACAGCGGATTGTCGAAGAAAACCTGTTGCACCCGCAGGCGATTTACGGTTATTTCCCTTGCAATGCTGAGGGCAATACGCTGTACGTCTACGATCCCGAAAAGGCGCAAAACGGCGAGTTAGGCGAACCGATTCAAACCTTTGAATTCCCGCGCCAGCGGTCGGGACGGCGATTGTGCATTGCCGACTTTTTCGCGCCGAAAGAATCGGGACAGATTGACGTGTTTCCGATGTTGGCGGTAACGGTTGGCGATATTGCCACGGAGTACGCCAAACAACTGTTCGATTCCGACCAATACACCGACTATCTCTATTTCCACGGGATGGCGGTACAAACGGCGGAAGCGATAGCGGAATGGGTTCACGCGCGCATTCGTGGCGAGTTAGGTTTTGGCGATGAGGAGCCGGAGACGATTCGCGATATCTTGCAGCAACGCTATCGCGGTTCCCGGTACAGTTTCGGCTATCCGGCGTGTCCGAATATGCAGGATCAGTACAAGCAACTGGACTTGCTCGGGAGCGATCGCATTAAACTGTATATGGACGAGAGCGAACAGCTTTATCCGGAACAGTCTACAACGGCGATTGTGACCTATCACCCGGTGGCGAAGTACTTTAGCGCTTAATCGTCACTCGTGTGGCGGGCATTGTTAACTTAAATTGAGGCAATGTCCGCCCTCCCGTTTGTAGTAAACGCTTTAGCGTTTACCCAGTTCAATGGCAATCTGTCAGACCCACACTGGATCGAGAGTTTGGAGACCACCCCCTACGGCGAACCTTATTCTAGGCGATCGCATATATCCGTGCAAAGCGAAAATTTGGAAACCTAAAACATTCGCAAGACCTTCTCAATTTCCTGTTGTCGATTCGGCTGAACATTTGCCCACGCCAATCGAACTAACATCGACGGCATCGCTAACGCCAATCCCAAATACGTCCGCCACGCACTCCACGACAACAACGTCCGCGAGAGCGGCGAAACCGCCCAAAATCGATTCACCGATGCCACCAATCCATCCCCGAGGGTCGATATTTCGTGCCACCATCCCGCCGGAATGTAGAGCAATTCGCCCGGTTCGAGAACGACATCGTAGCGGTGTTGAAAGGCAATTTCGAGTTTGGGAAATTTATCGAATTCCGGCTTATCGGCGTAAACTTGCGCGAACCACGATCGCAGCTTTAACCCATCGGTTAAATGTTTGACCAGGGGAATCGGATAGAGATTGTACAATTGCGAAGGGGGAAATAAAATTAATCGCTTGCGACCGTGCAATTGGGCGATGGTGCCGTCGAGGGTGTCGTAATGCAGGCTGCCTAAATGTCCGCCGTGTCCCAGCCATAAATTTAACCCGCTGACGGGTTTTTCAAATCCCAGTTTTTCGCCCCATTGGTGCAGCGACGGCGAATCGTTTAACGGGGTCTTGCCAATCGGGAATTTGGCAATGTAAATGTCGTCCCGTTTTGCCTCTCCAGAACGCACGAGATCGGCGTATTTGGAAAAAGGGAGCGATCGCGTTTGGGTGCCGCTGCCAATTGTCGTCCAAGTTCGCTTGTCTTCGGGGCGATTTTCGTGGGCGTAGTACCGACAAAGCAATTCGCGATCGCCCAATTTATCGCACAAAAACTCTAAGTTCCAGTCGGGTTCGTTTGCTAACCCTAAAATCACCACCGGACGACCGGGGTTGCGATATTGTTCGTTAAACTGTCGAACCGATAGATCTTCAATCCGAACCCGAGGAATGGGAATGGCATCGCGGGC
>CAYQUF010000150.1:0-1368 GCA_964420595.1 uncultured bacterium | reverse complement strand
GCTTGAATCCGGTCGGGATCGGGTTTCTTTCCGCCCATGAGATCGCCAAAATACACGCACGCCCCTTCCCCTAATGCCCAAGTATACGCCGCTGCCCACGACGCCGCGATCGCACTTCCGAGTCCGGGGACAAACTTCACTAACTCCCGTCCCACCGCTTGCGCTACAAATCCCCCCGCAATCGCACTGACCACGCCACCCGCTTGCGACGGACTCAGGGTTTGACCGTAGAGTTTGCCCAACACGCTCACCATCGACACCTGTAACGCCGTCAGTACGGGCATCGTCGCAAACGGAAGGGGAACGGCGGCGAGGGTAGCGGCGGCGATGGAAAACGAGAGAATATAGCGTCGTCCCACATCGCGATAGAGACTTCCCAATTGCCGTTCGGCGTCTTCCCGTTCGTCCAGGAGCTGATAAATCGCCCGCGCTTCGGCTTCCGGGAGCAGGTCGGCGAGGGCATTGCGAAAGGCTTCCAAGCCGTAAAACACCGGGTTGTAGCCGTCTTCTTCCAGGGTAAAATCAATCGCCGCCGCGCGATCGCACAGGTCGCCGAAGTTCTCCCGAATCGCCCCGTAAGCGCGAGTCACGTCGTCGAAATCGGGGGGATAGTCGGGGTGATCCGTCGTGGTGCTGGGATAGAGTTCGTGCAAGCAGGTCACCGCCAGCAAGCAGGGAATGTCGGGATACTGACGGCGCAGTTTTCGCGCGATTTGTTGCAGGGTGTCGGTGGCGAAATCGTTAATTTTGACGGTAAGAATCAGAATTTTTGCCCGACGATTCGGCTGCTGCAACTCGCCAATTAATTCGTTGACAATTTCTTCAGCATTTTGGCTAACTTCGCCGAGTCCGACGGTATCGGTGAAAATCAATAGCGGTAAGTCGCTGGAGGGATAGGCGTAACGCTCGGTGTGTTGGGTGTGGGGTCGAAATCCCTGTCCGACGATTTCCGCCGAAACTCCGGTAAGTCCGCGCACGATGGAGCTTTTACCCGATTGGGGTTTGCCCACGAGCAAGGCTTCGGTGGTGGGGAGTTCGGTGCGAACGGTTTCGAGAATTTCGGCGACTCGCTCTTCGTCGAGGCTGAACCATTGCGTCACCGTTTTCGAGACACGGTTGACGGGTCGCAGTCCGCTCAGGCGTCCTTTGGCGGCGTTCCAAGCGTCGGCGATGCGAGGGAGAAACTGGCGACCGGAGGAGGAGTCGTCTGTCTCACTCGATTGGGGAGGTGGCGAGTTGGGTTTGTCGGATTCGGACATGCGGGCAAATCGCGATCGCGAACTGTAGCTTTATGGTACGACATCTGTGCCGGATATTGGCTTTGTATCGTTTTTAAAACTAAGGGATGAAATCACCGGGGGCGATCGT
>CAYQUF010000149.1:0-11579 GCA_964420595.1 uncultured bacterium | reverse complement strand
ACTTCAGAAGTTAGCTGCCGCTCGCGCAGGTAGAGAAAGAGGGGCAAAGAACAAGACAAACCAACCGCCAGGGTCGCGATCGCGCAGAGTCCCCACCACCACCGCGATAATTTTAGCTGTGGTAGCTCAACCCAGGCAAAGTAGAAAAAGACGAGGGTGGAGATGAGGAGATCGGATGTTAGGGCGATCGCGACTGGATTTGCCAGCGCTTGCTGTAGGAAAGTGACAAGGGATAGCCCAGACTGCTGCACAAACTGAAATAAAAACAGCCAGGGGACGACCGAACCGAGGATTAGAAATCCCAAATAAACCCATCGCCAGACGGGTCGAGAAGCGCGATCGAAGCGAGATGTAGTTGTAGGCGTACTAGACATCGAGTTAATTCCATTACACGAATGCTATCAATTGTGGTCGGCGCGTCCAATCTTCTCAATTACCTCGGAGGTTATCGAAACCATGCACGTCCGTTCCCCCGACTCCCTTCAGAATCGCTCCTTTGGCACCCTCCTGAAACATTGGCGCAACCAGCGAGGCTGGAGTCAGTTAGAGTTAGCTTGTCAGAGTGAGGTATCCCAACGCCATATCAGCTTTCTCGAGTCCGGGCGATCGCAACCGAGTCGTGCGATGGTACTTCACCTAGCGACCATCTTGGCTATCCCCCTCAGACAGCAAAATGCCATGCTAACGGCGGCTGGATTTGCACCGATCTATTCAGAACGCGATTTATCCACCCCAGAACTGGTACCGATTCAGCAAGCGCTCGAATTGATGCTGCGCCAGCAAGAACCCTATCCAGCGTTGGCGATCGATCGCTACTGGAGTTTACTCCAAGCCAATCAGGCTGCTATTCGACTGATGGAGTGGTTGATGGGGGATCGGCTGAGTGCTTTGGGAGAACCGCCGAATATCATGCGGCTGATGGTTCATCCGCAAGGGTTGCGACCCTACGTGGAAAATTGGGAAGAGGTGGGAGTCTCGTTAATTCATCGCCTACAGCACGAGGAACGAGTGGAAGATGCCAATAGTCCGACCGCTTTGCTGCTTCAGGAGTTGCAACGGGAACTGCGAGATCCGCTCCTGTCGGCGATGGGACTCTTTCCGCCAGAACAGTTACCCGTATTGCCAATTACCTTTGTCAAAGCAGACAAACGCCTCAGTTTTTTCTCCATTATCTCTACTTTAGGTACGCCTCGGGACATTACCCTGCAAGAGCTGCGGGTTGAAAGCCTATTCCCCGCCGATACCGAGACAGCAAATGCGATGCAAAGCTTTACAACCTAGTAGCGGATTTCACTCAGCCTGCGATCGCGATAGCATGAATATGCCTGCTTGCTCGCTCTCTCTCGAGTGCCAACGTCCATGACTCGTCAAACCATTTATCGCAATAAGGAACGGTTATTCGACCTGTGGGCACCCAATTACGATTGCTTGCTGACCACGGTGTTTTACCAAGCCATTCACAAGCGGATGCTCGAATTTGCCGAACTTCCCGAATCTTCCAACGTGCTGGATATCGGCTGCGGAACCGGTCGCTTGCTCGATCGCCTCGCCAACCAATTCCCGAATTTACAGGGAACGGGTCTGGATCTCTCCAGCGAAATGCTCCAGCAAGCTCGCCAGCGCAACCGACACGGCGATCGCGTTAAATTTGAAAAAGGTAACGTCGAATCCCTTCCCTTTGAGGCGCAAACCTTCGATGCGGCGTTCAACACCATCAGCTTTTTGCACTATCCCGACCCGGAAGGGGTGCTGATGGAAGTGAAGCGGGTGTTGCGTCCGCACGGGCGATTCTATCTGGCAGATTACACCGTACGCGACGATTGGCGACAGATGCGTCCGAACTTTTTACCCCAATCGCCGAACGGATTGCACTTCTACTCTCCGCAGCAGCGAGAGCAAATGGGAATTGTGGCGGGATTAGAATGTTTGGGTCACCATTACTTGCTCGGACCGATCCTGCTGACGGTGTTCGGTCGGGTCAATGTCTAGTTGAGGGAAACGATGGAACGTCGCCGCACTTTTTCGGGAGTCCGTTGGGAATCAATCACCGGATACTGTCGCGCCATCCGGGTCGGGAATCAGATTCACGTGTCGGGAACTGCGCCGATTGCACCAGATGGAAGCGTCTTCGCACCGGGTGACGCTTACGCGCAAACCCAGTATTGTCTGGAAGTTATCCAAACCGCACTGGAAAATTTGGACTCGGGGTGCGAGGAGGTAGTGCGAACCCGCCTCTACGTCACCGATATCGATCGCGCGGAGGAATACGCGAAGGCGCATCGCGAGTTTTTTGGCGAGCATCCCCCGGCGAATACAATGGTGGGCATTCAGGCGTTAGTAGATCCGCAAATGCTGGTGGAAGTGGAAGTCGAGGCGATTGGCAACTCGTAAAAAAATCCCCAGCCAGACGACTGGGGACGGTTTCTCTCGGTTTTGTAGATAAAAATGGTTTAGCAGCGTTCGGTGGCGATCGCTGGCTCGGGATGGTACGGGGGCCAAGCTTCGGCGGTTAGGGCGCGCACGGCGTCGAGGTTGTAGGGAAATGGTTTTTTGGGAAGGGGACGGTAATCCCGTTCGTGGGGCGGTCCGTGGCGAATAATCGAGCTAATCACCGTGCAGGGTTGGGAACTGAGGTTGATGGCGGCGTGGGGAATACCGGGGGGAATTTCGATTAGGGTGGGTTCGGACTCGCTCATCAAAATGTATTGGTAGCGGCGGTTCTGCAAGACGACGATAACGGCGTTTCCTTTAATGGCAATGAGGCGATCGGTTTGATAGCGGTGGACGAATAAGTCTTCGATAGTTCCCGGCGGGATATTAACGATGGCGGTTTCGCGCTCGGTTTCGGGTTCGCAGTGTTGTAGCGGTTTCTCTAAAGGAATTGAATTTAACTTCGAGTTCTCGACTTTGGGGCTGGAATTAAATAGGTTTAACGGAACGATATCAACTTTGTTTTTAAGACCCATGCTAAAAAACCTCCACAATTAATGGGGGGAAGTAAAACGGAGGATGCGGAACGCAAAACGCTGAAGAGTATCTGATGTAAACTTACATGAAGAAATGGATGCGGATCGACTTCAGCCCATCCCGCGTGTTTCTTCTAAACTGATTACGTTTTCCGCGATCCCCAATGAGTTTTATTATAGCACGCTAAAAAGTTTCGCAATGTTAACCAGACTACGGAATGACCGTCAATTGGCGATCGCCACTTTCTGCGTCCCGCGTCAATGCCGGAAAAACCCGAGATAATCCCGATTTCTTCTCGAAAACTTCCCGATTTTGCCGAGAGCGATCTGAACGGGTAAGGATCGGGATCGACGACGATCGCCCTTGGGAAAGAATGGAAATCGATGCAAGCGATCGCTCGCAGTTGTTTAAAGTTTCGATCGCAATGGCGCGCGAGGGGGTTGTGCGCTCGGACTTGCAGTGGAAAAGATCCGGCAAACTCATCAATCGACGGCTTGCGGGCGCATTGAGGGTGAAATTAGACTCATTTCCAATCGATCGTCCCCATTCCATCGGTTAGGAGCGAGTTGGGAGCGATCGCTGACATTATTCTTCCAAAACGAAAAGATTTGCCGCACGGGTTGTCCGGCTCGACCCCCAACGCCATCGCCGAGGGCGATCGGGCTAAAATCGCAAGGGCGATCGTCTGCGAGCAAACCGATCGCGTGAATTGAAATATTAAAAAATTCTGTAAATCGAGGAATGGGGGGTAAAATACTTGCCTAAATCCCCACATTAATTTTACAAACGTTAAAGGCAAAGTACGAATTTGCTCCTCTTGGTTTTGGGTCGTTTATGATTCCCCGACAACTCACCCTCAAAAATTTTCTGAGCTATCGAGACGCCACCCTTAATTTTCGCGGACTCCACACCGCCTGTATTTGCGGACCGAACGGTGCGGGAAAATCGTCTCTGCTCGAAGCGATCGCCTGGTCGCTATGGGGGCAAAGTCGCGCCGCCTCCAAAGACGACATCATCCAAATGGGCGAGAAAGAAGCGTCGGTCGATTTCATTTTCTTCAGCCAAAACCGCAACTATCGCGTCATTCGTCGCTGTCGTCGCGGTCAATCGACCAGCTTGGAATTTCAGGTAGAAACGGAAAACGGGTTTCGCGCCCTGACCGATCGCAGCGTCAAATCCACCCAGCAAAAAATCCTGTCTCACCTCAAACTCGACTACGACACCTTCATCAATTCTGCCTATCTGCGACAGGGACGCGCCGATGAGTTCATGCTCAAAAGTGCGAGCGAGCGCAAGCAAATTCTCGCCGATTTACTCAAACTCGATCGCTACGACGAACTCTCGGATCGATCCAAAGAGCGATCGCGCCAATGCAAAGCCAAAGCCGAGGTCTTAGAACAGAACTTGACGTCGTTGGAAACCCAATTGACCCGCGAAGGGGAAATCGCCGCCGAACTCGCCGACATCGAAACCCAACGCACGAGCCTGCAAGCCGACCTCGATCGCGATCGCCAACACCTGCAAACCCTGCAATCCCAACAACAACAGCGCCACACCGCCCAACAGCAACTCGACTGGTCCCGCCAGCAAGCCGATAGCATTCATCGCGAACGAACCCGCAGCGAACGAGAATTGGCAGAGTGGCAACAGCAACAGCAACAACTGGAACAACTGTTGCGCCAGGAAGACGAAATCGCCGCCGGATACGCTCGCTTCCAACACCTGCAATCCCAAGAAGAAACCCTCGCCAGCAAATTCGAGGCACACCAAGACGCCCAAAACCGCCGCCACGCCTTACAAACTCAGCTCGATCGCCAAACGCAACAACTCCAGCAACAGCGACAACAGGCGCAGGCGCAACTGGAGGCATTAGCCGACCGAGAACGGGAGATCCAGGAAATTTTGAGCCAAACCGAGGAGGTCGAAGCGGGATTGGCGCAATTGCAACAGGCGCGCGATCGCCTCTCTCGCCTGGATCGCCTGCAAAGCGAAGTGTCGCCCCTGCTGCACCAACAACTGCAATTGCAAGGAGACATCGATCGCGCCAAATCCCGATTGCTGGCACGATTGGAGCAGCTCGAATCCACCTATGGCGATCGCCAGCAACAGCAAGCCAAAGCCCCCCACCTGCAACAAGAACTGGATCGCCTCGTGGCGCGACTGGAGGAATTGGAGAAAAAGCGGGTTCGCCAGCAGCGGGTGCGGGAGAAGGGATTGGAACGGCGTCACTTCCTGGAACGGTTGCAAGCGCAACAGCAAGATTACGATCGCCGCATTGCCGAATTCGATCGCAAAATCGAGATGCTGCAAGTTCCCGACGCGATCTGTCCCCTGTGCGATCGCCCCTTGGACGAACATCGCTGGGATCTCGTCGCCGACAAGCACCGCAGCGAGCAGCACGAAATCTCACAGCAGTTGTGGGTCATTAAAGAGCAACTGGCGACCTCCGAGCGCGAAATTCAAGTGCTGCGCCAGGAATATCAGGATCTCAACCACGCCCTCGCCGATTACGATACCCTGCGGGAGCGACGGGGACAACTGCAAGCGCAACTGGAGGCGAGTCAGGAAGGGGGACAGGTTCTCGATCGGATCGCGGCAGAAATGGAGCAATTGCAGCGATCGCTCGACACCGACGATTACGCCCTCGACGAACGGAACCAACTGCACGCCATTCAAACTCGCCTGCAACAGCTCCAATACGACGAAAAAGACCACGCCTTGGCGCGAGGTGCCGTCGATCGCTGGCGTCGGGCAGAAATTCGATACGCCGAAATCCAGCAGGCACAACGGCAACAGGCGCAGATCGACCAGCAGCGTCCGGTATTGGTCGAGCGGATCGATCGGGTGCAGCGGGAGTTGGAACAGTTGCAAGCTGACTCGGATTGGGCGCGACAACTGGCGGATTTAGAGCAATTTATCGATCGCGTCGGGTATGACTTGGACGAACACAACGCCTTGCGCGCCTCGGTGCGAGAATCGAGGGTGTGGCTGACCCGTGCCGAAGAATTGCGATCGGCACAGCAGCAGTTTCCCCAGGTGGAACGACACCTGAGGGAGTTGAACGACCAGTTGCAAGAGCGATCGCGCCAGTTCGCCGCCGCACAGGAGCAAATCCAGGCATTAACCGCCCAACTGGAGCAAATTCCGGATCGCGCCAACGACATTCAAGCCCTCGAAGCCGAATTGCACGCCAAGCGAGGACAGTTGGATCGGTGTCTGTCGGCGTTGGGACGGGTGCAACAGCAGCAGCAACAGCTCGAAACCCTGAAGCAACAGCAGCAACAGCAACAGCAGCAGTTGCAGCAGGCGCGTCGGGAGGAACGGGTCTATCGCGAACTCGCCCACGCCTTCGGGAAAAAGGGGATTCAAGCGCTGACGATCGAGAACGTCTTGCCCCAGTTGGAAGCCGAGAGCAATCGCATTTTAGCCAAACTCAGCGCCAACCAGTTGCACGTGCAGTTCGTCACCCAACGCACCAGTCGCGGGTCGAAGAAGTCGGCGAAATTGATCGATACCCTCGATATTTTAATTGCCGACGCGCGGGGAACTCGCCCCTACGAAACCTATTCGGGAGGCGAAGCCTTTCGGATCAATTTTGCGATTCGACTGGCATTGGCGAAACTGCTCGCCCAGCGATCGGGGACGGCGTTGCAAATGTTAATTATCGACGAAGGCTTCGGGACTCAGGACGAACGAGGGTGCGATCGCCTGATTGGGGCAATTAATTCGATCGCGTCTGATTTTGCTTGCATTTTGACGGTGACTCATATTCCCCATTTGAAAGAGGCATTTCAAGCGCGGATCGAAGTGTCGAAAGGGGAAAGCGGATCGCGGTTGCATTTGTCGATTTAGCGGTAGATTGGCAACAGCGAGATTACCATCTTGGCGCGACAGAGATTTGCGCGATCGCGCTGAAGACAGAATGCCCGAAGATCGAGAGATAATAGAGCAGTTATCCGTCACGGGCGCTATGCCTGAACTGAGAAATGCCAGATGGAGTGACACCGGCTCTCTCCCCTAGCACCCGTGAAGCGATCGCGACTCAAGACCCATTTGCTCCATCGCCATGAAAGGCATGAATCGATCCAAATCGGTGCCCCCATTCCCGTCAGCGCGAGCGATCGTCGGATTGCTGGTTTTAACGATCGCGGGCTATTTGGGCAATTATTTCAGCCTGTCTCTGTTTTTCGGGGTCGATTTTTTATTCGGCAGCATTTTGGCACTGATCGCCGTTCGCCTCTACGGAACCGCGTGGGGAACCCTAGTGGCGGCGATCGTCAGTTCCCATACCATCATGTTGTGGAACCAACCCTACGCCACCCTCATTTTCACCCTCGAAGCCTTCGTCGTCGGCTTGCTCTCGCGTCGATGCAATCGCAACTTGGTCTTGCAGGACGGCATTTACTGGCTGGCGATCGGAATGCCGCTGATTTGGTTCTTTTACTCGATCGTGATGCAATTCGATCCCGACGGCGCGGCGCTGATCCTGGTCAAACAACCGGTCAACGGCATTTTTAACGCCTTAGTCGCCAGTTTGCTGCTCACCTATCTTCCCATCGTCGATTGGTTGCGCCGCTGGCGGATCGTGCCCAACCACCGCCATTTCGTTCGCGCCAGCGTTCCCTCGCTCCAGCAAACGCTGATTACCCTGCTGGTCGCCTTGGTCTTCTTCCCCGTCCTCTCCCTCACCGTCTGGGAAAGTCGCCAAGCGATCTCGACCATCGAACGAGACGTGCAATCGAACCTCAACGCCATCGCTCGGGATCTGAGCATTGAATTGCACCGGTGGCATCAGCCCTATCGCAAAGCGTTGCAAACGCTAGCCGAAACCGCCGCCGCTAGGGATGACGACCTCGATGCCAAAGTCGAAGCGATCGCTGCCACGTTACCCAGCTTTCTCCAACTGTACTTGACCGATGCCGAGGGTCGGGTCGTCGCCGCCTATCTCGCCACCGACGATCGCGGTCAGTCCGCGATTGGATCGGATATTTCCGATCGACCGATTTTCCAGACCACCCGAACTCGCTTTCAGCCCGAGATAACGGGAGTTCGCGACGATCGCGCCCATTTCGCCCCCCACGTGGCGATGAGCGAGCCGATCGCGCGGGACGGTCGATTTGCCGGAATCGCTTACGGTTCGCTCAATACCGGCGATATCGTGCAATTGCTCAATACCCCCATCAGCCTGTCCGATCGCTATACCTTCAGCCAGATTGGCGTCACCTTGAGCGACCGCCAGAAACGGGCGATCGCCAGTACCACACCCGGGATCGACCCAACGGACGCGATCGCCTTACCGAGTGGCACCACCCGCGCGATCGCCGACAACGTCTCTCAGTGGTTGCCCCCCAAGGGAAACTTAGCCGCCATGCAACGTTGGGCGAAGTCCCGCTACATCCTCGAAATGCCGGTGGGGTACGACCTGCCGTGGACGCTGACGATCGAGAGTTCCGCCACCGCTCAAATCGATCGGATGCAACACCTGTATCTCAAGAATTTAAGCATTTTACTGGCGATCGCGGCGTTAGCCCTGGTGCTGGCGGTTGCCATCAGCCGCCAAATCGTGCGTCCCTTACACCAACTCGCTAACGTCACCACGAACCTGCCCGATAAATTATTAGACCAAGAAACCATTCGCTGGCCCGACACCGCCGTCTCCGAGTTGAACTTGCTGTTGCAAAATTTCCAGGCAATGGCTGCCAGCCTGAATCAAAAGTTTGTCGAACTTGCTCGCGCCAAAGACCATCTCGACCGGCGAGTGCGCGATCGCACCGCAGAATTGTCCCGCGTCAACCAAATACTGACTCGAAAAATTTCCGAAAGCAAGCGATCGGCAGCAGCCTTGCGGGAGAGCGAAGAACGCTTTCGTCAGGTCACCGAAAATATTGAAAGCGTGTTTTGGATGAGCGATCCCGACAAACACGAGATAATTTACGTCAGCCCTGCCTACGAGCGGATTTGGGGTCGCACCTGCCAGAGCGTCTATCGAGAGCCGCTGTCGTTTGTCGAAGCGATCCATCCCGACGATCGCGATCGGGTCGTGGCTGCCTTTAGCAAACAACAACGGGGCGAGTACGACGAAGAGTATCGCATTCTCCAACCCGACGGAACCCTGCACTGGATTCGCGATCGCGCCTTTCCCGTCCGGGACGACAGCGGTAACATTTATCGCGTGGTCGGCTTTGCCGAAGACATCACCGAACGCAAGCACTACGAAGTCGCCCTGGAAAAAGAGCGGCAGCAGTTGCGCCAAATCATCACCAACGTCCCGGTCGCCATGGCGATGTTCGACTCGAAGATGCGCTTCATCGCCTACTCGCAAAAATGGTTGCTCGATTACCGCCTGCAAGGACGCGACATCATCGGCAAATGCCATTACGAGATTTTCCCAGACATTCCCGATCGCTGGCGCGCCATCCACCAACGCGCCCTGCAAGGGGAAACCATCGCCCATCCCGAAGACCTGTTCGAGCGCGCCGACGGGACGAAATTTTACCTGCGCTGGGCGATTAATCCTTGGTACGATGCCGACGGACGAGTCAGCGGCATTGTCATCGTCAGCGATCGCGTCAACGAATTGGTCGAAGCCCGCGAAGCCGCCTTAGCAGCCTCCCGACTCAAATCGCAATTTCTCGCCAACATGAGTCACGAAATCCGCACCCCCATGAACGGCGTCCTCGGGATTGCCGACTTACTCGCCAAAACCCACCTCGATGCCGAACAGCGCGACTTCGTGCAAACCCTGCAAGCCAGTGCCGAAAACTTACTTGCCTTGGTCAACGACATTCTCGACTTTTCCAAACTCGAAGCCGGAGAAATGCAGCTCGACGACGTAGAGTTCGACCTGAGCGACTTATTGGGCAATGTCTTGGATCTACTGGCAGCGGGGGCTCACGCCAAATCCTTAGAACTCGCCGGCTGGATCGAAGCAGACGTGCCCCGCGCCCTATTCGGCGACGGCAATCGATTGCGCCAAATTTTGACTAATTTAGCCGGAAACGCGATTAAATTTACCGATGCGGGGGAGGCGATCGTCACGGTGTCTTGCCAAGCGCCCCCGACCCCGACCGAATGCTGGCTGCGCTTTACCATTCGCGATACCGGCATTGGCATTTCTCCCGCAGGGCGCAAAAAATTATTTCACTCCTTCTCCCAAGTCGATGCCTCCACCACGCGCCGACACGGCGGGACGGGACTGGGACTGGCGATCTCGAAGCAACTGGTGGACTTGATGGGCGGCGAGATTGGCGTTGAAAGCGAGTTGGGTCGAGGTTCGACCTTCTGGTTTACTGCTCGCTTTGGGGTGCGACCCCGTCCGCCGAGTTCGAAGCCGATCCCCGATTTACAGGGGTTGCGGCTGTTGGTGGTAGACGACCACCCCACCAATCGCAAGATCGTGCGCCATCAAGGTTGCGCTTGGGGAATGCAGGTGGATGAGGCAGCGGGGGAAGCCGAGGCATTGGCGCAGATCCGACAGGCACAAGAGCAATCGCGCCCCTACGATATTGCCCTGATTGACATGCAGATGCCCGAGATGGACGGGGAAATGCTCGGGGCTCAGTTGCGCCAGGATCCGGCGTCGGCGTCGGTGCGCTTGATTATGATAACCTCGCTCGATCGAGGGGATGCCCCGGCTCGGCTGCGACGGTTGGGGTTTGCGGCGTATTTGGTGAAGCCGGTGCGGGAGTCGCGCTTGTTGGATGCCATTGTGACTGCGCTGCGATCGCCCGAGCGGGTGGAATCGGTCGAGAGTCCGAGGGAATCGAGGGAAACCCGCGCGGCGAAAATTTTGGTGGTCGAAGATCACCGCATCAATCAAAAAGTGATTCTCAACCAGCTCAAACTGCTGCACTACCGCGCCGATTGTGCCGAAAACGGTCGCCAGGCACTCGATCGCCTTTCGCAAAACCCTTACGACGCGGTGTTGATGGACTGCCAGATGCCAGTTCTCGACGGTTACGAAACCACCCGAGAGTTGCGCCGTCGCGAAGGGGAAACCCGCCATACGGTGGTGATTGCCATGACCGCCCACGCCATGAAAGGCGATCGGGAAAAATGCTTGGCGGCGGGAATGGACGACTATCTCAGCAAGCCGATTAACGTGGCGACCCTAGAAAGTACCCTGGAACGCTGGCTGTCCGGGAGAGTTCCGGTCGAAGCGATCGCGCCGCCTCCCGAACCGGAGGCGGAGGAAACCGCACCGCTAGATCTCAAACAGCTCGACGATGCTACCGGGGGCGACGTGGAATTGCAACAGATCGTCTTAGCCGCGTTTCTCGAAGATACCGCCACCGATTTGGCGAGTTTGAAAACGTCCAGCGAGGCGGGCGACTTGGAAGACTTTACGAGTAAAGCCCACCGCATCAAGGGATCGAGCGGCAATGTCGGGGCAATGTCGATATATCGGATTGCTGCGGATCTCGAACGCCGTGCCCGTCAGGGCAGTCTGGAGAATGCCAGCGAAGCGATCGCCCAACTGGAGGCACAACTGGCGGCGATCGCAAATTTTATTAAAATTTTGCCAGAAAATACGGATGTGTAACGAAACGCCATGTCCTTTGAACAAAATAGCGACGCACTCCCCCACCTCGCCGAACGGCAGGTGGGGGTCA
>CAYQUF010000148.1:1738-11629 GCA_964420595.1 uncultured bacterium | reverse complement strand
GTTCGGGCAGTTCGCGAACTGCCCCTACAGGTCAATTTTCTCCCCATCTCCCTATCTCCCCATCTCCCAGTCTGATAAGATTATCCTGTGGCTTGGATCGTGCTAAAAACCACCCGAACGCGCTGGGAAGCCGAACTCATCGAGCAAATCCTGACGGCGCACCAAATTCCGACGCGAATTGTCGATTTGGGAGCGATGTCGTGTTTGGGGATGGGCAGTCCTGCCGCCGTGCAAGTTCGCGATCGCGATCGATGGACGGCACTGTTGCTGTTGAGTCCGCCCGAAGACGACAGCCAGCCGCCGCAACCTTAGCTTCTCGCATGAGGTGGAGTCGCAACTAGAAAGGAATTCATACGTTCATGTCTCTATTTGATTGGTTTGCAAATCGACAGAAATCCAGTCCGATTAGTCGCGATCGCCAGGAACGCGAAATCGCCGAAGGATTGTGGACCAAATGCGTCGCGTGTGGGGTGCTAACCTACACCAAAGACCTGCGATCGAATCAAATGGTCTGTCTCGAGTGCGGGCACCACGAACGGGTCGCCAGCGACGAGCGCATTGCCCAACTGATCGATAGCAATACGTGGCGAGCCATCGACGAACACCTCGAACCCAGCGATCCTCTCGAATTTCGCGATCGCAAGCACTACAGCGATCGCCTCAGCGAATATCAAGCCAAAACCCAACTGCGCGATGCGGTTCAAACCGGAACCGGCGAACTCGATGGCTTACCCGTCGCCCTCGGGGTCATGGACTTCCGCTTCATGGGCGGTAGCATGGGATCGGTGGTGGGCGAAAAACTGACCCGCGCGATCGAACGCGCCACTCGCGATCGCCTCCCCATGGTCATCGTCTGCGCCTCGGGGGGTGCCCGAATGCAAGAAGGGATGCTGAGTTTGATGCAGATGGCGAAAATTTCGGGGGCACTCGAGCGCCACCGCGCAGCGCAATTGCTCTACATTCCCGTGCTAACCCATCCCACTACCGGCGGCGTCACCGCCAGCTTTGCCATGCTCGGCGACATTATTCTCTCCGAACCCAAAGCCACCATCGGATTTGCCGGACGGCGAGTGATCGAGCAAACCCTGCGCCAAAAGCTACCCGAAAACTTCCAAACCGCCGAAGATCTCCTCGAACACGGGTTCGTAGACGCGATCGTGCCGCGCACCCAACTCAAACCGACCTTAGCCCAACTGATTCGCCTGCACGCCCCACCGCAACCGAGCGCTGCTCCCCTCGTCTCCCTTCCCCAAACCGTCCCGTTGAGTCCGACCCACGTCGAGTAAGGACGAACGGCGAGGTCCCCCGTACTTTAGAAAAGTACCGCTCGATGGCATGATATTGATATTGTCGAGGCTCAATCTCGATCCGAGCGCCGATCGTCATTATTATGGGTTTTGCAGATATCTCGATTGAAGAAATTGCAGCCGACTACGACGTTTCCGTCGAGTACGTCCTGCAACTGTGCGATCGCTCGGGCATTGCTTACAAAACCCCTCAGACCCGTCTGGCTCTCGAAGACGCCAAGACGATTATGACCCAAATTACTAATCGAGGTCGCCACTGAGGGTCAGCGATCGCTCGACGATTGCCCCTAACTTCCACCGTATTCTGGTAGGGACGAACGGCTGTTTGCCCCTTCTCGGAAGCGTGCGGGCGATCGGAGAACGGATCCCGAACCGATTGAGCCAAGCTGTGTCGAGCATCCAAACCAGGAGCCAATTTTTAGAGGAAAACCATGTTGAAAAGGTATGTAGGGCTGGTTGTAGCCATTGTTGTCTTCGCGTTTCAAGCATTCGCGGGTAGTGCCGTCGCCGTCGAACTCGATGCCGAGACTCGCACGGTTCCCCTCAACGAAGAAGGGGAAATGGTCACCCTCAGTCTCGAACAAGTTCAAAAAGGTCAAAAACTGTTTAACAACGTCTGCTCCCAATGCCATCGAGCTGGCGAAACCACTACCGATCCCAACATCAATCTCAGCCCGGAAGCGCTGTCGAGAGCAACGCCCAACCGGGATAACATCAAAGCTCTTATCGATTACATGAAACATCCGACCACCTACGACGGATTGCAAGATATTTCCGAATTGCATCCGAGTACCTCGAGTGCGGATATTTTCCCGGAAATGCGCAACCTCACCGATGACGACCTGTACGATATTGCCGGTCACATCTTGTTGCAACCCAAGGTGAAAGGCGATAAGTGGGCGGGCGGTAAAGCGTTCTATTAATCCCACCCGGTGAGTTTGGGATGAAATGCGGCGTGCGGTTTGTCGCGTTTCATCCTTTTTTTCCGCGAGGCGCGATCCATCGGGTCAGTCGCCAGTCGAGCCTTTCCCGGACTGATGAGGGATACTTCCCGGTTGCCTATTACCTTCCTCAACCGAGGAATATAACGTCACTAAACATTGCTTTATTATTTATGCTAAGTCAATTGTTTCGTCTCCCCCCACTTCGATCGCTTTTGGCGGTTTTGTTTGCCCTCGCGATCGCGATCGCCCCTGCATTTCCGGCGCGCGCCGATTCGATCGATCCCTACGTCAAACGCTATCTCAAAGCCAACGAACCCGTTTCGATTCCTCTCAACGCACAAGGCGAAACCACCGAATTTACTCCCGAAGCCCTCAGCAATGGCAAGCACCTGTTTGAAGATAATTGCTTGAGCTGTCACGTGGGCGGATCCACCTTACCGAATCCTGCCATTTCTCTGTCCAAAGAAGCGTTAGCTGGTGCCACGCCGCCGCGCGATAACTTGGAAAATTTAATCGACTATTTTCGCCAACCGATGACCTACGATGGCACGGGGGAATTGTACGGGTGCCGTCAAATCACCGAACGCTGGATGTCGCAACCGCAAGTGGAAGATTTAGGGGCGTTTATTTTAAGAGCTGCCGAAAAATCGCCTGGTTGGGGCAGGCAAACCTTTTAATCGCCTTCATTTGAAGTAGTCGAGTTTTTCTACCACACACTGCGGCGCGCGATTGAGTAACTGCTCGTCCACAAAGGACATGCGCACGCAGTTGCGTCCGTCGTGCTTGGCGCGATACAAAGCTTGGTCGGCTTGATGGAACAGTTGGTGGGCATCTACGGTGTTGTTCTGATTGGCGATCGCGCCGCCGATGCTAATGGTAACGCTCGCGTGGCGATCGTCGTCGAGGGGGATAGATAGCGCAGCCACGGCTTCTCGCAGTCGTTCGCCATACTCCAACGCTTGTTTGGGCGTCAGTCCGGGGGTCAGACAGACGAATTCTTCCCCACCGTAGCGGTACACCATGCTGCTGGTATAGGCATGGGATTGCAAGCACTGAGCAATAGCTTTGAGAACGCGATCGCCTCCGGGATGACCGTAAGTATCGTTAATTTGCTTGAACCGATCCACGTCGAGGGCGAACAGGCAAATGTCGGTGTCCGCCGATTGACCATCGCGATCGTAAGCGCGTTCGATGGCTTGAGTCAGCACCCGATCCAGGGCGCGACGGTTGGGCAATCCCGTCAGCGAGTCAGTCATGGCGATCGATTCGAGCAGTTGATTGCGCGCGATTAGTTGTTTGAGTAAGGATTCTCGCTGAGCTTCTGATTGTTTCAGTAACTCTTGCAACACCTCGATTTCCGCCCGCATCTCCATCGGGTCGAGGGCTTGCAGCAAGCTGGTTTGAGTGATGATGCCCAGCAAACAACCCGCTTGGGTCGTCACCACCAATCGCTGCACCCGCAATTTTTGCATTTGCTGGTGGGCTTCCCACAGGGAGTCTTGAGGCTGCATCGGGAACAGGGGCGTACTCATGACGGTTTCCGCCGAAGTCTGCGCCAAGTCGAGATCGAGGGTACGAAATTGAACGATATCCCGTTCGGTCACGATACCCACCGGAATCGACAGCTCCAGTTGGCTGGATCGAGTCGAAGCGCGCTCGACAATGACCGTGCAACTGACGCGGCGATCGCTCATCAGCTGTGCCAACTCCAGCACGGAGGCGTGTAAGGGAGCGCAAATCACCTGCGGGTTCATCACTTCCGCCACCCGTCGCAGTTTCATAAAGTCAATCGGTTGCAAGATCCTTCGAATGCTTTGATGGGTAATCAGTCCCACCACGCGATCGCCCTCGCCCACGATCGGCAAGTGGCGAATGCGGTTTTGGCGCAATAACGTCAAGACGCCCACCACGTCGTTGTTACAGACATCAGCTTCGGTGGCGGTCACCACCTGTGGCGTCATCAGATCGGCAATTTGTAACGGTTGCAACGGCGTTTGGGCGGCAATCAGGCGCACCAGATCGCGCTCGGTAAAAATGCCCGCCAGGCGATCGCCCTCTAGGACGAGAACGCAACTAGCACGAGTTTGACTGAGCTGAGCCATGACCGATTTGACAGGCGTGGAAACCTGGGTGGTTTGGGGAGCGCGATCGATAATCTCGAGAATAGAAGGAGACAACATGCGTATTGGCAATTGAGGGAGTGTTGACGTTAAGTTTTAATGTCTATCTTCGCGCCAAAATTGTCGAGCCACCTTCAGACGCCACAATTTCGACACCATTGCGATCGCGCCCCAACCTACAATAGAAGTCTAGTCTGCTGGTCAGCGAAAGGGGATTGAATCTTGAAACAATTGATATCGATCGTGGTTCTAGCCGCCGTTGTCGTCGGAGTGGGGTTGGGTTTTCCCGCTCGCGCGGCAGACGCACAGCGGGGAGAAACCGTGTTTAATGCCAATTGCACGGCGTGTCACGCCGGAGGCGGTAACGTGATTACAGCGAATAAAACGTTGAAACAAGCCGCCTTAGAGCGATACGGCATGAACTCCCTAGATGCCATTATCTATCAAGTGACCAATGGTAAAAATGCCATGCCTGCCTTTGGCAATCGCTTGAGCGATCGCGACATCGAAGCCGTAGCCACCTACGTCCTCCAACAAGCCAAACAAGGCTGGTAAAGGGTCGCCGGATGAAGGAGATCGGGTCGCCCGTGGCGACTGGCTTCTTCATCTCTCCCGGAGTTCGCGCCCGAGGCGATCGCCCAAATGCGTTATGGTATTTGCAGTAACCGAACGTCTCATTTGGAAGCGAACTCGTGGTTCCACTGCGCGACAAAAACCCCACGCAACGCACCCCCTATGTGGTTTATACCCTCATCGGGATTAATATTCTGGTTTTCCTGATCGAAAGCAGCCTGCCCCAATCGCAATTAGAAATCTTTTTCCACAGTTGGGCGGTCGTCCCGAAAGAGTTAACCCTCAGCTTTCGCGGCATCGCCACCCCAGGCGTCATTCCCGAATGGCTCACCCTCATTACCGCTCAATTTCTCCACGGCGGTATTTTGCACATTGCCGGGAATATGCTGTTTTTGTGGGTCTTCGGCAACAACATCGAAGACAAGCTCGGTCCGACGAAATTTATCCTGTTTTATCTCGCCAGCGGCGCGATCGCTTCAATGGCGCAGTGGTACTTTTCGAGCAGTTCTGAAGTTCCTTCCCTGGGTGCCAGCGGCGCGATCGCCGGGGTCATGGGCGCGTACATCCTGCGGTTTCCCAAAGCCGAAGTGCTGACCCTGCTCCCCTTGGGCTTCTTTATCACCACCGTTCGCCTCCCCGCCTTTTTCTTTTTGGGATTTTGGTTCGTGCAACAAGCCTTCTACGGCATCGCCAGTCTCAACACTCGCGCCACCATCGGCATGGAAGGCGGCGGAGTGGCTTACTGGGCGCACGCGGGCGGATTCGTTATCGGGGCAGTTCTCGCCCCGTTATTGGGCTTATTCGATGACGCCGATTGACCGCTAGACCCTAGAAGTGGGAGCGAGACACTTCTGTTTCCGGATCGGCTTGCGGCTCGGGGGGCGCGAACTCCGGCTCGAAGTCGGACGCCAAGGGCAGATCGTCCGGTTGTGCCTCCGAAGACATGGAGACCGAAACTTCCGCACCATTAATCGCCGCGCCGAGAAATTCAATATCTTCCGACTCAGCCAGCATCTCGGCATTTTCCGCGAGAAGACTTTCTTGGGTATAGCCCGGTCGCGCCAGCAACATCATGCCATCGGTATAGGGTTCGAGCATCAGCGCGTCATTGCACTGAGTTAGAGAAGGGGCGTCGATGACCACGAAATCGAACCGTCCGCGCGCGTCTTCGAGGAGTTGCCGCATCTCGCTCGATTCGAGAATGGCAGCGGCGTGACGCATGGGACCGGGACTGGGAACGAGATAGAGATTTTCCACCTCCGGCACCAAGCGAATGCATTCGTTGAGCTGACCGTAGTAGCGCAGGGGTTCGAGTTGACCTTGGGGATCGCAGGCGACTTTGATCGACGTGGAACTAGATTGAGAGCGCAAATCTGCTTCAATTAACAGGGTTCGCTTGCCCGCCCGCGCCGAGGCGATCGCTAAGTTATAGGAACAAAACGTTTTTCCTTCTTGCGCTCCCGCACTGGTGAGCAAGATAACTTTGAGCTTTTGCTCGCCGCTCAAGCGCAAATTACTGCGCAAGCGTTCGTAATATTCCAAATACGGGGAATCCGGCGCGATCGCCAAGGGCATTTTGTCGGATCCTGGTTCCAACTCGGATACCACGAGCGGTAGCGTTCCCAACAGGGGAATTTCTCGCTCTTGCAGGGCATTGCGCACTTCTTCAACCGTATAGTACCGACCCTCGAGCGCCGAGAGCAAGAAGATCAGCACGGCACCAATGGCAATGCCCGCACCGGTCCCGGCTGCCAGCACCAACAGCGGATTGAGAGGCTCTTCGGTCTGGGCTTCGACTTCGGGCTTCTTGGCAATGCTCAAACTGCTCGTCGTTTCAGCTTCGGCAGCCCGCGCGTCCATCAGGGCATCGCGCATGTTGCTGTAGAGGGCTTGTTTGCGTGCCAATTCTTGTTGCAGGCGGCTGCGTTCGAGTTCCTTATTCGGCAGCGACGCTAATTCCTGCCGCAGTTCCCGTTCGGTTTCGATGGTTGCCTGCAATTGCTGCTGCAAGCTTTCGTACTGAGTTTGCAAGTTTACCAACTGGTTGGCGAGTTGCTGTCTTGCCGGATCCAAGCTGCTGTCTTGGCGAATGCGACTGCTGCTAATTAAGGGAGCGGCAACCCCCTGTCCGCCAATCACTTCTGCCGCCCGCCGTTGCAACATCTGTTCGTGACTGTCCAGTTGCTTTTTCAGCTCCACAATTTGAGGGTGATCGGGGCGATAGTTTTTGCTCAACAGGTTGAGTTGCGACTCGATTTGGTGAATCTGGGCGCGCAATTGGGCGATAATCGGGTCGGCACTCAAGGCTGAGGACGTGTAAGCCTCTTGGGGGGTCAATCCCAACCGCTGCTGCAAGCTGCGAATTTGGGCGTTGAGACCCTCTAGGGTCATTTTTAATTGCCGCTGTTGCTGTTGGCTGTTGGTAATTCCGCCGACCAAACTGCCGCCGCGAGCCGTGACAATTGCCGCCCCTTCGACCCGTTCGAATCGTTCGAGTTGGGCTTCGGCTTGTTGCAACTCTCGTTCGGCGGCGGGGAGGCGTTGTTCGATGGTATTAATTAAGGATTGCAAGCGGTTGGTATTGAGCTGGCGGCTCATCTCCACCATGCTCTGCATGAGGGTGCTGACGATTTGCTGGGCGCGCTCGGCGGAGACATCTCTATAGGTGAGGCGGTAGATGGGCGGCTGTTCGTCTTCCCCAGGAAGGTCTAGGTCGAGGCGACCGCGAATTTGCCCTGGAGAGAGGCTGACCTGGGAGGCAACGGCTTTGATGGCGTTTTCGTCGAGTAAAAATTCTTTCGTCAGGGTCACCTTGCCCTGTTGTTGAATCTGGTCGCTGGTGCGAGTAAATGGAGTGGGATAGTGGTTGTGGGTTAGCCTTCCCGTGGCTTTATAGGTGGTTTCGGGCGGCTCCTCTTGCATGACAATAAATCCCGAAATACCTACGGCAACGGGGACGACCAGGAAGCCCCAGAATTTATACTTGCCAAAGGCAATCAGGTAACGCTTGATGAAGGAAGGAGCCATAGCGGAACGAGGGTTGGGGTGATTGTCTCCATGATAAGACGATCGCGCGGCGAAGTCAGTTTTCACAGAGGGCGATCGCGAAAATGAGAGGGGGCGATCGATCGACGGACAACTAGCGTAGCGTGCCTTTCATGCCCAGGTCGCCCATCCCGCGATCGCGGGCTTTCAGGGGGCGTCCGCGTTTCATCAGATTGTGCTTGCCCTGCCAATCGATTGGCAGTAGGGTATAGACAACCCAATTTGTCATCCGCAAAATGACTGAATTTAATCCCTCAGTCAGTACGGACGGGCGCGATCTCAAAATTTACGACGATCGCCGCCATGGGTTCTATCGTTCTCTTGAGTTAAATCTCCGAGATTTAGCGGATTGCTAGGTTTGTTTTTGGGGGTGATTGCGCTTCAACTGCATTAGAAATGCGGTCGATCGGTTGGGGATCGCGGTCGTCGCAGCGGTTGTCAACCGCCAATTGACGTAATTTTCAGCGATCTTCGTTAGGAGCGATCGCAATGTCTCGGCGATCGGTTCCCGTCTGCTTGACGCAATTTTCTCGATTTCTTTCCGATTTCTTTATCCGTATTTCTCGCTGTATGAAGCAACGTGAAAATATGTGATTCCCACGTTGCCAAAACTCTGAGAATTACCAGACAATAGAATTAAAGTTCGTTACAGCGAGTACATCAGTGCCATGTATCCACAATCATTCGGTTTGCCAACCGACATTCACATCCAACACATCCCCGGCGAAGGATTAAAGGTCACATCCAACACGAACTTATCCTTTGCCGAAGCCGCCAATTTGCTCCAACAGGCACTCATGCACGCGACCACCTGCGGCGGAATTGCACCGGAAACGAGCGATCGCGCCACCGGTTGCCCTCAATTGTCCGGGCGAGATTGGACGCATAACTAACAGATGTTTCACACTCTGTTATGACGACATCGGTTCCCATCCCGTTCCCCGATAGCCAAAATCAAATAAATCGGGGTGTATGATTTCTGCCAGAATTTCGAGGGAATCGACCAAGCGCGGCCCCGGACGATTGAAATATTGATTGCCATCGGTCAAATACACCCGATTGTTGCGAACGGCTTGGAGTTGCTCCCACTCCGATCGTTGCGCCAACTGTTCCGCTGCTTCTCGAGCGCGATCGAGATCGAAACCGCAGGGCATTAACACGATAATATCGGGATCGGTCGCGACAAACGCATCCCATGCCATTGTCGGCGCGTGTTGACCCGGAACTTCCACCAACGGGTGAGCGCCTGCAAGTTCGACCAATTCCGGAATCCAATTGCCAGCCGCCATCAGGGGATCCGTCCACTCCAAACAGGCAACCCGAGGGCGCGAGCGATCGTCGATCGACTCCGTTTTGCTGGCACAGTCGCTGACGCGCGATTTCAGCTTTCCGACTACGGCATCCCCGTCCGCGCCGAACACCTGCGCCACTCGCAGGATATCGTTCCAGACATCGGCGAGGAGATGGGGTTGCAGCGAAATAATTTGCGGGTTCACCCCGACGAGATCGCCAACCGCCCGTTCGACTTCCGTCAGGCTGACGGCGCAAACTTCGCACTGAGCTTGAGTCACGATATGGGTCGGCTGGAGTTGTTTGAGATTGTCGGTTTCGATTTGATAGACGCTGAGAGCCGATTGCAATAAATCTGTAGCGCGTTCGTGGATCTCGCGAGAACTCCCTTCGGGGTTGAATTTCGGCTGCGTGCATACGGGAAGCCGTTGTACCTGGGACGGAAAATCGCATTCGTGCGATCGCCCCACAATTGCATCGGTCAACCCCAGTGCGGCTAAAATCTCGGTGGCACTCGGGAGAAGCGAAACAATTCTCGGCTGCGAGTCAGTCATAAAGTTTATCGAATCCTGGATTTCACTTGCCCTTATTGTATGCAACGGAAGACAAGGG
>CAYQUF010000148.1:0-1638 GCA_964420595.1 uncultured bacterium | reverse complement strand
GTTTATCGAATCCTGGATTTCACTTGCCCTTATTGTATGCAACGGAAGACAAGGGAAACATCCGCCGCCCGTTGGATGATGTCGGTATGACCGACAGCCAGCGAGCCTCGGAAAAGTCGAGGGAATCTCCTTGAGAAAATAGGAGTTTCGGTAAACCCTACCGATTAAAACCACATTTCCCGATCGGATTATCGGAGTTTGCATCTACAATAAATTTCAAATCACTGTAGGACGAAACGGTGCTTATGGTCTCTTCCGCCCAAAATCAACTCCAAATCGCCAATCTGAATCTCGACGAACTCAACCAACGGTTTGAATCGGCGCATCCGCAAGACATCTTGGCATGGTGCGTCAACAATATCCCCACGGGACTCGTCCAAACCAGCGCGTTCAACGTAGACGACGTGGTGGTGACGGATATCCTCTACCGCCAGTTGCAACCCGAGCGTCCGGTTCCGGTGCTGTTTCTCGACACGCTGCACCATTTTCCAGAAACCCTGGAATTCGTCGAGCGAGCCAGACAGCATTACAACCTCGATCTGAGAACGTACAAAAACGACGCCGCTAACTCCCGCGAAGAATTTGCCGATCGCTATGGCGAGGCATTGTGGGACAAAGACATTGCTAAATTCCACGAGCTGACCAAGATCGAACCGCTGCATCGGGGTCTCGACGAACTCGAAGCGATCGCCTGGATTACCGGTCGTCGCCGCGATCAAGCCCCCACTCGCGCTCAAATGCCCATTATTGAAACGGACCAGAAAGGGCGGCTGAAAGTCAACCCCCTCGCCAACTGGACGCGCCAAGACAGTTGGGAATACGCGGGCGATCGCGATCTAATCTACAATCCCCTACACGATCGCGGCTATCCCAGCATCGGCGACGAACCCATCACCACCCCAGTTAACGAGGACGAGGACGAACGGGCGGGTCGCTGGCGCGGAAGTGGCAAAACCGAATGCGGCATCCACCTCTAGCTTCTCACTCCTGTGATGGTCCCCCTTGGCAAGGGGGACCGCCGGAGGGATGCAGTTCGGGAAGTCCGTACCAATGTTGGCTTTTTAGTCAATTAGATATTCAGGTTAAATGTTTGACTTCGCATCTGACTAAAATATACCATCTTCTGATACTAAGGTTAAAGTTTCAGATTTGGCTTGGGAAATTAATAATCGGTCAAACGGATCTCGATGATAGAAAGGTAACGTCTGATTAATCGCTGCCAAGCACTAGATTTACCCGTTATAAATTCTACCTATTTTATCACGGAGGTTGATTATGAAGGTTGATTTACCGACGGAACAACAAGTTATCAAAGAGGGGCTAAAAATCCTATCCGCTCACATGGCTCCTGTCAAATTTGCGAGATTTGTTGTGGCTTGTCAACTGGGGGAAGGGGAGTATTTGTTGAGTAAAGATGAGATATTTGCGGATGAAACAGTGGATAGTTTATATGAGAAGGTTCGGGCTTTTGAGCAGGGAAAAACTTGAGGTAGCGTTTACAAAAAAGAATCGCTCGATATCAATCTCTAGTTACCCATTGGGGAGGCGATTAATAGCCTGAGTTTCGACCCCCGTCCGCCCGGAGTGGTAACGTTGAAGGGGGACGATAATCTCTATCGAATTCGCAGCGGTGATTAT
>CAYQUF010000147.1:2184-11726 GCA_964420595.1 uncultured bacterium | reverse complement strand
TCTTATTCCAGATCGCCCTCCCCCTCCCGAAATCGCCCCTCAGTTGCGCCGTCCGGGGGGATTCGATATCGTTTCCGATGAAGCGACTCCGGCAATCGATCGCCCCCTTCGAATCGAGAACGCCTTCGACTTGATAGATTGGTATGTATGCAATCGCTCTAGGGTGGGCGATCGCGCCTGCTAACCGACAGACCAAGGAAATCTCGATGAAGCGCCAAAACTCAACGGTTGTTGCCCTCACCTCGCGCAGTCACGTTCTCTTGTGTGCGCTCCTGCTGTCTGTTGGCGCGCCAAACCTCTCCCTCGCGCCAGCCAAGGCGGTCGAAACCATTCTCGCTCAAGATAGCGCCCTCTCGGAGCAGCAAATCGAGCGGCGAATCCAAGCGGAAGCCGATCGCGCCTTTACCAAGGTCACGACCCTATTTATTATCCTAATCTTGGTATTAGTCGCCCTCATCGCCGCAATGGTGGTGCTGCTGTGGCGATTCCGACGCGCGGTGATTCGCGAAGTCGCCGACGTGGTCAAAGCGCACCTGTCGGAACTGACGGACTTGCAAGATCGCATCGCCAACGCTCGCGCAGAGGTCCAAAACGTCTTGGAAGAAACCGAAACCCTCTCCGACTCCCTCCATCGGGAAGCGGACACCTTCAAGCGCGAACTGACCACCAATCGCAAGAGTTTGTCCAATACCCTCTCGGAACTGTCGCAGGCGCAAAAACGCACCCTAGTCGAACTCGACGGTCGCCTCCAGGACGCGCAACACGAAATTTCCAACTTGGAAGCCAAATACACCGAGCAACTGTCGCAGGTGCAAGGGGAGGTCGAACAGCAGCGGGATGAGGTGTTGCAGAGGCTGCAAACCCTCGAATCCGATTTTACCCCGGTGCTATCGGCGTTGGAAGAGGAAACCCGAGAGCGCCAAAATGCCTCTATCGAGACGATCCAGCAATCGGAAACCGAATTTCGCGATCGCCTCTCGCAATTGCAAGCCGACGCGCAACAGCAACGGGATCGCTGGCTCGAAGACGCCAAACAACTCGCCGAGGATTTCTCCCCGCAACTGTCGGAGTTGCAAAACCAGGCGCAAGACCGTCAAGCGGCGTTACTCAAAACCCTCGAACAAGCAGAATCCGAATTTCGCGATCGCCTCTCGCGACTCAAACAAGAGGCGCGATCGCAACAGGAGGAAATGCTGGCAGAATTAAAGCAACTCGCCGACAACTTCTCGCCGGAACTGTCGGAGTTGAAACAAGAGGCGCGAGACAAAGCCGAACGCGCGCAACAGCAAACCCTCGAAGAAATTGAGGGATTGGGAGAGGACATTCGCCATCGCCTCTCCCAAGCACAATCGGACATCGACACCGACAAAGACCGCATCCTGCGCCAGTTAGAGCAACTGGAGTCGGAACTGGACCATCGCGATACCGAGTTCGACGAAGACATCAAACAACGCCGCCAGCGCGCGCTCGCCAGTTTAGACGATCTCGAAGGCGACGCCAAATCCTGGTTGGAGGACTTTCAATCGCAATTGCAAAGCCGTCAGGATCGCACCTTCGACGAATTGGAGAAAGCCGAAGCCGACGCCAAATCTACTCTATCCGAATGGCGATCGCAACTCGACGGTCGCCAAGACCAGACCTTCGAGGCGTTGGACGACTTGGTGGCGCAAGCTAAAGCCAGTTTGTCGGAATTCCGATCGCAACTGGAAAATCGCCAGGATCGCGCCTTCGCCAATGTGGAGAAACTCGAAGCCAAACTCGACGACTCGTTTTCGCAATTTCTGTCGCAGGTGCAACAGCGCAAGGACGAAATTATTGCTAGCTTGAATCAATTAGAACAAACTCTCGCCCAGCACCTGTCGGAGGTCGAATCCGACGCCAAAGCCGACAAGGACAAGATTTTGCAACAGCTTGCCGAAATTTCGCCCTCGCAACTGGCACAAGATGCCTTGCAAGAAGTCCTCGACAACGTGCGAGGCATTGCCGATCGCGTCGAGGTGCTGCAATCGAACCATCCCGAATTATTCGTCAGTTGGCAAGATTTTGTCAAGCAGGGGGAAACCCTGGAACGGGAAGGACAGTACGACGCGGCGATCGTGCAGTACGATAAAGCGTTAGACGTGCGACCGGACAATCCCGAGGTGTGGTATCGGCGCGGGGTTGCATTGGAGGCGTTGCAGCAGTACGAAGATGCAATTGTCTCGTTCGATCGCGTGTTGGAATTCGAGCCGGACAACGTGGAAGCCTGGTACCGACGCGGCTTTATTTTAAAGGAAATGCAGCGCTACGAGGGTGCAGTCGCCGCCTTTAGCAAAGCCGTCCAGTTGCAACCGGACAACCTGAAAGCGTGGCTGAGTCGGGGAATGGCGCTGATGCGGTTGAGGCAGTACGAAGAAGCGATCGCCTCATTCGAAAAAGCTACAGACATCGATCCCAACGAACGAGAAATCTGGGTCAATCGCGGCGTCGCCTTCGGAATGTGGCAGCGTCACGAAGAAGCGTTTGAATCGTTCGATCGCGCCGTGCAAATCGATCCCGAGGACGCCGTCGCCTGGTTGAATCGCGGTTTGGCGCTCGAAACCCTAGAACGCTACGAAGACGCCATCCAATCGTTCGATCGCGTCTTGGAACTGCAACCCCAATCCCACAAAGCCTGGGACAAACGGGGTTACGCCCTCACCCGCTTGGGACGCAACCGGGAAGCCGTGGAATGTTTCGACCGGGCGATCGGCATTCAACCCGATTATGCCAAAGCCTACTACGACAAAGCAAGTTGTTACATCCTCGGCGGTCGCATCGATCCCGGATTGGAAAGCTTGCAACAGGCGATCGATCTCAACCCCCGCTTGCGCGAACAAGCCAGGGAAGACCCCGATTTCGACAGCGT
The DNA here is from genome assembly GCA_964420595.1 of uncultured bacterium. Taxonomy (GTDB): domain Bacteria; phylum Cyanobacteriota; class Cyanobacteriia; order Cyanobacteriales; family Geitlerinemataceae; genus CAYQUF01. The sequence continues at coordinate 8,839 of CAYQUF010000147.1, read as the reverse complement.
TTGGAACGACGAATGGTTCCAAGACTTAATCGCCTAATCCCCACTGGTAAGGTGTGTTGTGGCGCAGATTGATTGGTATAGAAATGGGGGAACCTCGCCACAACGCACCACCAACTAATTTAAAACCCTAAAGTCTCGATCCAAATTTCAGATAATTTGTTATAGATCGCTCAAGCGATTAAACATTTAGCCAGCGCCAGTTCCTAATGTAATCCAGACAACATTTTAAAGCGCGCCCCCTTCAATTCTATCGTGCGATAGACGTAGGCGGCGCGTTTGCGTTGATAAGCTGAAAAGATAGCTGGCTGGGCGATCCCGGCTTGGGATATTCCATTTTAATAATGAAAACATAACAAAACTCTAGTTGTCTTGCCTTCACCCAAACGGGCGATCGGAGAAAATTTTCTAAAATCCGAACATTTCAATGGCGATCGGGAAATCTAAAAATAAATTGAACATTTATCCATATCCAGGCAGTCTCCGATAAGATTCGTTACAATTAACTTGTAGGAATACAGCAGAAGCGCTTCACTCCACCCAATTCTAGTCTTTTAAACTTTGCTAAGATCGCGACAGGGAGATTTTTGTATGACCGTCACCAACGAACAAGAACTCGAAGCCTTAATTCAGCGGGTCACCGCCGCACAAATCGAATACTCCAGCTATACGCAAGAACAGGTAGACGAAATCTTCAAAAAAGCCGCTCTTGCCGCCAACGCTGCCAGAATCCCCCTCGCCAAAATTGCCGTATCCGAAACCGGAATGGGGATTATCGAGGATAAAGTGATTAAAAACCACTTTGCCTCCGAAATCATTTACAACAAATACAAAAACGAAAAAACCTGCGGCGTCATCGAAGAAGATAAATCCTTCGGCTTCCAAAAAATTGCCGAACCCGTAGGCGTCCTCGCCGGGATCGTTCCCACCACCAACCCCACCTCCACGGCGATTTTTAAAGCCCTACTCGCCCTCAAAACCCGAAACGCGATTATCTTCTCGCCCCACCCCCGCGCCAAGCAATGCACCATCGAAGCCGCCAAAGTCGTGCGAGACGCCGCCGTTGAAGCCGGAGCCCCCGCCGACATCATCGGCTGGATTGACGAACCCTCGGTTCCCCTATCCCAGCAGTTGATGCAACACCCGAGCATCAACCTAATTCTGGCAACCGGCGGTCCCGGAATGGTGCGCGCCGCCTACTCCTCCGGTCACCCCTCCCTCGGCGTCGGTGCGGGCAATACTCCCGCCTTAGTGGACAAAACTGCCCACATTAAAATGGCAGTCTCCTCAATTGTGCTCAGCAAAACCTTCGACAACGGCATGATTTGCGCCAGCGAGCAATCCGTCGTCGTCGAAGACGGAGTGTACGAGGAAGTCAAACAAGAATTTCAAAATCGCGGCGCATACTTCCTCAGCCCCGAAGAAAAAGAAAAACTCGGCAGTAAAATCATCGTCAACGGACGTCTAAACGCCGAGATTGTCGGTCAGTCGGTTCACAAACTCGCCGAACTCGCCGGCATCGAAATTCCCCCCGAAACCCGCGTTATTATTGGCGAAGCCGAAACCATCGGCACCGAAGAACCCTTCACCTACGAAAAACTGTCCCCCGTCTTGGCGATGTATCGCGCCAGCGACTTTAAGAATGCGGTAGACAAAGCCGACCAATTGATTAAATTCGGCGGTCGCGGTCACACGGCGGTGCTTTACACGTCGCCCTCGAATAAAGAGCATATCGATTACTTCGAGTCGCGCATGGAAGCCGGTCGGGTACTGATTAACACCCCCTCCTCCCAAGGCGCTATTGGCGACCTGTACAACTTCCGCCTCGACCCCTCCCTCACCCTCGGTTGCGGCACTTGGGGGGGCAATACCGTCAGCGAAAACGTCGGCGCGCACCACCTGCTCAACATCAAGAGCGTGTCGGAGCGGCGGGAGAATATGCTCTGGTTCCGGATTCCGCCGAAAGTGTACTTTAAATCCGGCAGTATGCCCATCGCTTTGCGGGAACTCGCCGGAAAGCAACGCGCCTTCATTATTACCGACAAGCCGCTGTACGAGTTAGGCGTCACCAAAGAGATTGAAGAAGTCCTCGAAGGCGTCGGGTTGAAATACGACGTGTTCTACGATGTCGAACCCGACCCGTCTTTGGCGACAGTGAATCGGGGTTTGGATTTGATGAATCGGTTCAATCCCGACGTGATTATCGCCGTGGGTGGTGGCTCGCCGATGGATGCGGCGAAGGTAATGTGGCTGATGTACGAACACCCCGAAATCGAATTTCAGGGGTTAGCCACTCGGTTTATGGATATTCGCAAGCGGGTGTACGAATTGCCTCCGCTGGGCGAAAAAGCGATGATGGTAGCCATTCCCACCACCTCGGGAACTGGTTCGGAAGTGACGCCGTTTGCAGTGGTCACCGACGAAAGCACCCAGATTAAATATCCCCTCGCCGATTATGCGCTGACGCCCAACATGGCGATTGTCGATCCCCTGTTGGTGATGAATATGCCCAAGAAACTGACGGCGTATGGCGGGATTGACGCGCTTACCCACGCGCTGGAAGCTTACGTGTCGGTGTATGCGTCTGAATTTACTAACGGATTGGCGCTCGAAGCGATTCGGCTGCTGTTTAAATACCTGCCCAGTGCCTACATTAACGGCGCAAACGATCCCAAGGCGCGGGAGAAGGTTCACTACGCCGCGACGATGGCGGGAATGGCATTTGCCAATGGTTTCCTCGGGGTGTGTCACTCCCTGGCGCACAAGTTGGGTTCGACCTTTCACGTCCCCCACGGGTTGGCAAACGCGCTGATGATTTCTCACGTTATCCGCTACAACGCGACGGACGTGCCGTTCAAACAAACGATTTTCCCGCAGTACAAGTATCCCAATGCTAAATGGCGCTACGCTCGCATTGCCGACTATCTCAATCTCGGCGGCGAGACGGAAGATGAGAAGGTGGAAAAACTGGTCGAGGCGATTGAGAATCTGAAGCAGCAAATCGATATTCCGCTGACGATTAAGGAAGTGCTCTCGGACGACGACAAGGCATTTTACGAGGGAGTGGAAGCGATGGCTGACCGTGCCTTCGACGACCAGTGTACGGGGGCAAACCCGCGCTATCCGCTGATTCGGGATCTCAAGGAGTTGTATATCCTGGCGTATCGCGGCTGTCGGATTGATGCGGCGCTGTATCAGACGGCTCAACCGCAACACGAAATTATGGAGCGCGAGGGTGACGAACCTTCGACGGAAACCGAACCGGTGCTGTCTTCGTAATTTGGGTTGATTTTGGGCGGGCAGTTTTGTCCGCCCGTTTTTTTTGACCACAAAGGCACAAAGGACACGAAGTTCTAGAGTTGTAATTGTGGGGATGGTGGGTGTTACAAGGTTTGTTGCTTGTCTAAAGTTTGACGTGGATAGCAATGCCCGCTCGATGAGATACTATGAGCGATTTGGAACGGTCTTACAATTCTGGCGAAATCGAACAAATTCTGATGCGAGCGATGGAGTTGCAGCAAGGGGAAGCCCTATCGCGATCGCAGTTGGAAGAAATGGCGTTGGAGTTGGGGATTTTGCCGGAAACGCTAGATGCGGCTGAGGCAAAATGGCGGCACGATTTAAAGCGAAAACAGGCTCGACAAGCGTTGAAGTCTCGGTTTAAAGTTCACGCGATCGCCTATTTAGCCGTCAATGCGTTTTTATTCGCAATTGACCTATCCAGCGGCGGGTTGAATTGGGCGTTTTGGCCGCTCCTCGGCTGGGGATTGGGATTGGTCATGCACGCGATCGCCCTTTACGGCATCGGAGGCGATCGCCCCGGATAATTTTAGATTAATTTTATAAATTAAACCTCGAACTAAAAGGCTCAATATTAATCGTCTATTTTGTCGAGATCCCCTAACTTTATTCTATCAGCGCGATCGCGATCCGACTGGCTGGGACACAACAGTGCCAACCTAGTCCTGGCGGTCTGTTCGCGAACGTCAATCTGTGTTTGTACGGACGACACCAGTAGCATCGATCCCAAAGAAAATCGAAATTGACTTGATATTTTCAGCGATCGCGAGCTAATCTATAAGTAGATGAATTAACGAGTCTGTCGCACCTCCAGATACTAGAATTCTAACCCTAACAAACTAACAGGATCGCGATCTCAAGCCAAGCATTCAATTGGTTAAATTAACCCCGATCGCGATCGCCGCTACGCATCTGTTTTCAATCCATTTAAATTTCTGCCGACATCCATAGAGGTATAACCGTTTATGGTCTCAACATTTGAGCCTAGAACCCAAACTCCGAATTCTGAAAACGCTGGCGAACTGTGCGAGCAATGGCAAGACTTTCAAACCGGAAAATGGTCGCGAGAAGTTGACGTTCGCGACTTCATTCAAACCAATTACACCCCCTACGACGGCGACGATTCCTTCCTCGCCCCCCCGAGCGATCGCACCCAAACCCTCTGGGGCAAAGTTTGCGAGCTGATGCAACAAGAACGGGAAAAAGGCATCCTCGATGTCGAAACCAAAATTCCCTCCGGCATCACCGCCCACGCCCCCGGTTACGTGGATCGCGATTTAGAACAAATCGTCGGCTTGCAAACCGAAAAACCCTTCAAACGCGCCATCATGCCCTTCGGCGGCATTCGGGTAGTCAAAAAATCCCTTGAAGCCTACGGCTATTCCCTCGACCCCGCCACCGAAGACATCTTCACCAACTACCGCAAAACCCATAACGACGGCGTGTTCGATGCCTACACCAGCGAAATGCGCAAAGCCCGTCACTCCGGCATTATCACCGGATTGCCCGACGCCTACGGACGGGGACGCATCATCGGCGACTACCGCCGCGTCGCCCTCTACGGCATCGACCGCCTCATCCTCGACAAACAACAGCAGCAGCAGTCCCTCGAACTCGACGTTATCGACGAAAGCGTCATCCAACTGCGCGAAGAAATCAGCGATCAAATCAAAGCCCTGCACGAACTCAAACAAATGGGAGCCGACTACGGCTTCGACCTGGGTCGTCCGGCGGCTAACGCCAAAGAAGCCGTTCAGTGGACGTACTTCGGCTACCTCGGGGCGATTAAAGAGCAAAACGGCGCAGCCATGTCCCTCGGTCGCGTCTCCACCTTCCTCGATATCTATTTCGATCGCGATTTGCGCAACGGAACCCTCACCGAAGCCGACGCTCAAGAAATTATCGACCACTTTGTCATGAAACTGCGGATGGTGCGGTTCCTGCGCGCGCCGGCGTACAACGAACTATTCTCCGGCGACCCAGTGTGGGTGACCGAAGCCATCGGCGGAATGGGAGAAGACGGTCGCTCCCTGGTCACCAAAAATAGCTTCCGCTTCCTGCACACCCTCACCAACCTCGGACCGGCGCCCGAACCGAACCTGACGGTGCTGTGGTCGGAACGCCTCCCGGACAACTTCAAGCGATTCTGCGCCAAAGTCTCGGTGCAAAGCAGCTCCATTCAGTACGAAAGCGACGACCTGATGCGTCCGGAGTACGGCGACGATTACGGCATCGCCTGCTGCGTGTCCGCCATGCGAATTGGCAAGCAAATGCAGTTCTTCGGAGCGCGGGTGAACATGGCGAAAGCCCTGCTGTATGCCATCAACGGCGGCAAAGACGAGAAATCCGGCGAACAGGTCGGACCCGAATTTGCCCCGATTGAGGGCGACACCCTCGACTACGACGAAGTGATGGCGAAGTTCGAGCAGATGGTGGAATGGTTGGCGAAACTGTACGTCAACACCCTCAACGTCATCCACTACATGCACGATAAATACTGCTACGAGCGCCTGGAAATGGCATTGCACGATCGCGATGTCTATCGCACCATGGCGTGTGGAATGGCAGGTTTGTCGGTAGTCGGCGATGCACTGGCGGCGATTCGCTACGGTCGGGTCAAAGTGGTTCGCAATGACGCCGGGTTAGCGGTCGATTACGAAATTGAAGGGGATTATCCCAAATTCGGCAATAATGACGATCGCGCCGATGACATTACCGCCGACGTGTTGCAAGGGTTTATGGACAAACTGCGCCAGCAGAAGACCTATCGCGACGCCGAACCGACTCAATCGATCCTGACGATTACCTCCAACGTGGTCTACGGGAAGAAAACCGGAAGCACCCCCGACGGACGCAAAGCCGGGGAACCGTTTGCACCGGGTGCCAATCCCATGCACGGACGGGACGTTAAAGGGGCGATCGCGGCGCTCGGTTCTGTGGCAAAATTACCCTACGAACACGCTCGCGATGGCATTTCCTACACGTTCTCGATTGTCCCCAACGCTTTAGGCAAAACCGACGACGCTCAAACGACGAACCTGTCGGGAATGCTAGATGCCTACTTCCACGACGGCGGACATCACATCAACGTCAACGTTCTCAATCGCGACACCTTACTCGAAGCGATGGAGCATCCGGAGAAATACCCGCAACTGACGATTCGGGTGTCCGGTTACGCCGTCAACTTCATCAAACTCACTCGCGAACAGCAACTGGACGTAATTAATCGCACGTTCCACTCGCGGCTGTAATCGCGTATCTAGGGGCGATCTTTCCGGTCGTCCCTTTCCCCTTCCTCGTAGGTTGGGTTGAGGCACGAAACCCAACATTAACAAAACTAAAATCGAGCATTCTCGCA
>CAYQUF010000147.1:0-2084 GCA_964420595.1 uncultured bacterium | reverse complement strand
GATTCAGGCACGAAACCCAACATTACCAAAACTCAATCGAGCATTCTCGCAAGTTAGATTCAGGCACGAAACCCAACATTGCCAAAACTCAATCGAGCATTCTCGCAGGTTGGATTCAGGCACGAAACCCAACATTACCAAAACTCAATCGAGCATTCTCGCAAGTTGGATTCAGGTAGGAAGCTTAACCTTAACAAGGCTTTTGTTGGGTTTCCTTCGTCAACCCAACCTACATTCAGATTACCTTCGCTTCGCAGAACTCAAGGCTTATTATTCATGGTCGTTACGCCCTCTGTCCACGCTTCTCCCGTCCGTACCTCTCCCACCACCGGACGCATTCACTCAATTGAAAGCTGCGGGACGGTGGACGGACCGGGTATCCGCTTCGTGATTTTTACCCAAGGCTGTCCCCTCCGCTGTCTCTACTGTCACAATCCCGACTGTCAGAAACTCGAAATCGGCAATACCGCGACGGTAGACGAGCTGATCGAGGATATCGAGAAATATCGTTCTTATATGCGATTTTCCGGCGGCGGCGTCACCGTTTCTGGCGGCGAACCGCTGATGCAACCGGCGTTTGTGAGCGAATTGTTTCGACGCTGTCGGGAGTTGGGAATTCATACCGCTCTCGATACCTCGGGTTACGTCATTTTGGAGGCGGCGAAACCGGTGTTGGAACAGACGGATTTGGTATTATTGGATATTAAATCGTTCGATGCGGCGACGTATCGCCAAGTGACGCAAGTAGCGATCGAACCGACACTCAATTTTGCCCGCTATCTCGCTGAAATTAACAAACCCGCTTGGATTCGTTTCGTGTTAGTTCCCGGTTTGACAGACGATCCCGAAAACGTAGAAGGATTGGCTGAGTTTGTGGCGAGTTTGGGGAACGTGGAGAAGGTGGAAGTCCTCCCGTTTCACAAGATGGGAGAATACAAGTGGGAACAGCTCGGTTACGAGTACCGCTTGCAGGAGACGCAACCCCCGAGTCCGGAGCAGGTTGAATGGGCAATTTCGACGTTTCGGAAGTACGGTTTGAGGGTACATTAAGGATAATTAAATCCCTTTTCATGTCTCGTTTCGTTTTAAAATGCTATAGCTGTGACTCAATTTTCTCAATATTCTCTTTGAGATTTTGAGCCATAGTTTCACTTATATCTCCACTCAAAAAATTTATTTCCCCAGTTTCAAGCGATCCAGAAAGCAAATCTTCAAGATAAATGTGTAATAAATATATATTTCCTTCTTCATTTTTACGTTGCAGCTCAGCCTCCGCATCAGGAGCTAGTCCAGAAGCTGTGATGATTATTCCAACATTTAGCTTTTCACGATCCATAGCCAGTATAAATCCACCCAATTTATCTGCATCGAATTTACGTTTTTCCAGTTTAATGTTAATCGCTGCGACACAACTATCACCTAACCAGATAACGTCTACTCGTCCGTCAATTCTTCCATCCTGATTTCCTCTCCTTGGTGGCAAATCCCTGACACTAATTGTAGGATCGCCTCCAATTAAAAGAAGAATTCTATCTTGTACTTCCTTTTTTTGCGCAGGCGTTTTTTGGTTGACTAGCTTTCTTACAATATCTTTTTCGAGCTTACCCATTTTCGATCGCTTCTTCGCTACCAAACAATGTTGTCAATCTTTCTAGCACAATTTTTAACACAGAATCTACAATATCTTCCGTAGATTCTATATCAGGATTAACTTTTAAAATTTTTGACGACAGGATAAGTAACTGCCATTTCAATATTCTGACATCAATGAATAGTTTTGATTTCTCAGAATCTTGTTTTTTATTTTTCCGAGTCAATTGAACTGATTGTTCGACGTGATGTAAAATTTTTGAAGCATTATCGTAGCTCACGCGATCGAAAAATTGACGATTGGGTTCGCTGTACATTGCCGCTGAAAAAATAAAAGCTTTCTCGACTGTAGCTCTTGGCGTTGTTGTCCCTAGATAAGTTCCCACCAAACGACATAAGTTCTTATCTAGTTGCTCTTCTTGAAAGACAAGGCGAACTTTGGCGTTAAGTTCAGCTTTTGTTTTCTTTCTTATTTCGCGATCCAACAATAGCAT
>CAYQUF010000146.1:1646-11789 GCA_964420595.1 uncultured bacterium | reverse complement strand
TGCAAGGCGCCCAAAACGCCGCCAATGCTGTTGTAGTAAGTCTCTACGGTCAAACGCTGGCTGCGTTGCTGCCACAACTGTTCGAGGACGTATTGCAACAAGGGCAAATTGCCCGGCGACCCCTGCACCTCAGCCAGCATCCGGTCTTGCAAGGCTGGCGGAATTTCCCACCCCACCTTTTTCGCCGGTTTGACTATTGCAGCGCGCAATTCGGCTTCCGACATCTGGGTGACGATGTACTGATGGGGGGGAATCAGTTTCGCCAGTTGGGGAGATTCGGTGCATTTGCCCAAGAAGTCCGCTCGCAGGGTGATGATGACTCGCACTTTGATGTTGGCGGTGGCGGTGACGGCGTCGGACAAGCAGTTGAAAAATTGCTCTCGCTTGGCGTCGTCGTGACATTGGCTGAAGACTTGCTCGAATTGGTCGGCGACGAGGACCGCACAAGTGGCTTGGGGTTGGGTGGAATGAATCAGTCGGTACAAGCCGTCGGCTCCGTCATCGAGCGCTCGGACGGCACCTTCGACGGTGGAGCCGTGCTCCCGGGCGAGGACTTGTGCCAAACTGAGGATGGGGTCGTCGCCGGGGGTGAAGGGGGGATAGATTTTCCAGTGGCGGCTCTCGGAGATGGTGTCGCCGCTTTGCAGTTGGGGAATCAATCCGGCTCGGACGACCGAGGATTTCCCGCTGCCGGAAATGCCTAAAACGGCGAGAAAACGGCGATCTTGAATCCGACGGACTAAGGTTTTGGTGACTTTCTCGCGTCCGAAGAAATAGGGGGCGTCTTCGGTTTGAAAGGCTTCTAAGCCTTTGTAGGGGCATTGGTCTTGGAGGATGTCCGGTTGCGGTTCGACTGCTGGGTCGCGCAAAATAATCTCGCCCCAGTTGCGGCACACGGGGGTTTGATTCGTCTTGGCGAGGGCAGTTCCCACGTACTGCCATAGGGTAACGTTACTGATGGTGCCGTCTTGCTGCCAGGCGTGCAATAGGGCTGCGGTGAAGGCGCTATGCTCGTCGGTGGTGAATTCGTAGGATGCCTCGAATTCGCGACAGGCGGCGATTAAGCAGCGGGAGAGGGTTTCGCTTTCGCCGGGGTCGGCTTGGTCGAAGTTGAGCAGTTCGCCGCTGTGACAGCAGTCTAAGATGACCATTTGCTGGCGCACGGGGCTTTGTGTCAAGATCTGGCGCAGGTCGAATAGGGAGAGTCCCCATCGGTCTTTGCGGTTGACGCGACTGGTGGCGAGGAATCCTTGAGCGAGGCTTCCCAGGGTTTTGCGCAATCCGTGACCGGCGAAAAATAGCAGGGCGGTTTCGGGTATGCTTATACTGGCTTCTAGGGCGAATAGTTGGGCGATCGCTTCTTCGAGTTCGTCGGTGGATAGCCGTTTGTCTGGGTCTACGCGCCACGCTTCCCGAGCGGAGGCTGAGGGCAATCCTCTGACTTCAAACCCGGCGTCGAGTAACTGTCGCGCGATCGCATTGGCGTCGTTGGCTGGGGTGTTCAAGGGCGGGATCTTTGTGTAATTGTTGATTCCCACCACTAAGGCTTGCCGGGTCATGGTTCCCTCAATCGCTAAAATTGTTTTAGAGTTGCCCCCAATTTCTGCCCGCCAGCAAAGGTTCGGGCGTGGTTGAGTGAGTTGGATCTCGCAAAAACCACATTAATTTTCAGTTGCTGGGTCGCGCAAAATAATCTCGCCCCAGTTGCGGCACACGGGGGTTTGATTCGTCTTGGCGAGGGCAGTTCCCACGTACTGCCATAGGGTAACGTTACTGATGGTGCCGTCTTGCTGCCAGGCGTGCAATAGGGCTGCGGTGAAGGCGCTATGCTCGTCGGTGGTGAATTCGTAGGATGCCTCGAATTCGCGACAGGCGGCGATTAAGCAGCGGGAGAGGGTTTCGCTTTCGCCGGGGTCGGCTTGGTCGAAGTTGAGCAGTTCGCCGCTGTGACAGCAGTCTAAGATGACCATTTGCTGGCGCACGGGGCTTTGTGTCAAGATCTGGCGCAGGTCGAATAGGGAGAGTCCCCATCGGTCTTTGCGGTTGACGCGACTGGTGGCGAGGAATCCTTGAGCGAGGCTTCCCAGGGTTTTGCGCAATCCGTGACCGGCGAAAAATAGCAGGGCGGTTTCGGGTATGCTTATACTGGCTTCTAGGGCGAATAGTTGGGCGATCGCTTCTTCGAGTTCGTCGGTGGATAGCCGTTTGTCTGGGTCTACGCGCCACGCTTCCCGAGCGGAGGCTGAGGGCAATCCTCTGACTTCAAACCCGGCGTCGAGTAACTGTCGCGCGATCGCATTGGCGTCGTTGGCTGGGGTGTTCAAGGGCGGGATCTTTGTGTAATTGTTGATTCCCACCACTAAGGCTTGCCGGGTCATGGTTCCCTCAATCGCTAAAATTGTTTTAGAGTTGCCCCCAATTTCTGCCCGCCAGCAAAGGTTCGGGCGTGGTTGAGTGAGTTGGATCTCGCAAAAACCACATTAATTTTCAGTTTAACAGGTTTCTGAAATCATGGATTTAAAGGCTAACAAGACTTTACTTGCCCTGCTGTTGGCGCTGTATCGGCTCCCGCAGGATCTCGATCCCGATGATTTGGAGGCGTTGGAGGAGGTGGGAGATTTATTAGAACACAATCCGGGGAATGGGTCGGAGGTGGAAGCGGAAATTAATGGGATTTTGCAGAATAATGCCGAGTTTAAGGAGTTGTATGAGGCGGCTCTGGCGAAATTAGCGCCGCTGGATGCCGAACAATTACAGGGGTTTCTGCCTTCGGAGGATGAGTTAGTCCGACAGTTGGAAATTCAAGAGGTGAAACGGGGATATTTTGGCGGCAAACCGAGGTTGGAGAGTAAGGAAATTACAAATTTAACGCGGGTGGTGGCAACGAGCGATCGCCCGAGTCAAACTGCCAAACAATTGGATTTCTTGCGAGGGTGTTGGGAACTGCCTGAAACGCCCATGTTTTAATTAGTTTTCCATGAGCGATTTAATTTACCCCACGGTTGATGTTTTTCTCTACGATTTACGCGATGGTTTAGGGCAAGGTCAAGGGGAAGTCGATGCCAATTGGCGGGGGTTTCGAGCCAAGTTGCCCAAACAACTGGATGGGGATCTCAAGGGCAATAGTGCGTTTGAGGCGGAGTATGTGGAAATGTTGGGCGATCGCCAAGTTCAGCTTTTTGGAGGGCAACCGGGGGATTGCTTTGAAGGGTTTTACTATCCGGTGCGACAGGGGGATACCTATGGCTTGCTGCTCGATTGCTCTGTCAGCGATCGCCAAAATCCACAACCGATAAACTGGATTAAAGCCATTAAAGCAGAAATCAATTGTCACGTCAATGTCGAATCGGCAACTTTGGGAAAAAGTTGGGTGATTTACGGGACGGTTCCGAGCGATCGCTTGCCCAATTTTGAAGCCATTGCCCGAAAATGCTATGGCGCGTTATTGCCCGATCGCGATTGGGAAATGGATTTAAAAGGTCGCGGAAATATTCAGGGGGCAGAAATTTTTGAATTATGGAATATTCAAGTGAATTTGCCCGAACGGCTGGACGAAACTAGGGGCGATCGCTCGTTTTGCCAGAACCTGATTAATAGCTACCACGTGACCATTATTCTTTATCCCAATGCCCAAATAGCGGAAACGGTTTCCCAAGCTTTAAATTTTGAGTGGATGCGGTTGTTCGACTACCGCAATAAAATTTTGTGGGCATACGGTCAAACGCGCCAATTAAAACAATGGTTGAAACGGGATTATATCACTATTGAAGATGGCATCAAACAACTGCGACAATCGCCGCCTTCGCACCAAACTCTCCGACAGCTAGAGGGACTTTTAAACCGCCTGAGACAGACATTTTCGTATTACGCGATCGACTTGGGATATTTGGAAGATTTCCACGAAACGATCGCGATTAATTTAGACAATTACAACCAGCGAGTGCAAGCCATCAATCATTTGCTCGATGGGTTGCAATTCAGGGGCGATCGGGATAACGATTTAACTTATTTGCAAGGATTTAGCGAAGATGTCAATGAGAAAATGCTGCGGCAGTTGCAGAAAGAGCGATCGTTTTTTAGAAATGGTTTAAATAACTTAGAAATTTCAATTGAAACCGTGAGAACTTGGGTTGAGTTAGAGCGAACCAAGCGCGATCGCCACTTTCAAAATCACGTCGCCATTTGGGGGATTGGATTGGCAGCGGGTTCCGTGGTTGCCTCGATTTCCGAACAATTTCCAATTGTTGTCGTTCCCGTGACTCCCGCAAGTGAGGGAAATAACGCTTCGCGACATCCATTGGGTCCTTATCTGAAAAACTTAGGTGTACAAGAGCCGTGGCTAACGCCAGCCATTTCGACCGTACTGACATTAGTCACGAGTCTGGGATTTGCCGCGCTAACGGGATTGGCAATTAAACTCTGGCCGCGATCGCGCTAAGCTCAATCCAATCGCTAAATTTGAAACCAGTGTTGAGATTGTTAGAGCATTTCCTGAATTCATGAAGTACATCTTCTTGTTTTCTAACTCAACCAAGATATATCGCACGTCACTAACAACTACTTTATTGAATAATTATCCTTCCACTCCAGCAATAATTCCAAATATAATAAACAAACCACCACCCATGAAAGTTAACATCTTTTCCGAAATTCGTCCGGCAAGTAATCGACCGCCAATGACGGCGATCGCGGTACAGATTCCGTGTCCTAAAATGGCTCCGATTCCAACGCCAAGGGGTTGGTAAGAGGCGGCGAGGGCAATGGTTGCAAATTGAGTCCGATCGCCCCATTCGGCTAAAAATGCGAGCGAAAAGGCTTGCAATACAATTGGCACAATTGCCCGCAGAGTTCCCAATTTCGAGGTCGAAAGTTGTGCTTCGGATTGGTTGACAGCGGCGATCGCTTCTTCGGCTTCTTCCCGTTCCTCGGTAGGGGACATTTGGCTGGCGTCGTAGAGGAGTTTAATTCCCAAACCGATAAATAGGGCGATCGCGCTGTAGTGAATATAATGTTCGGGTAACAATGTCGCCACTTGTCCGATCGAGACGGATAAAATGGTCATGGCAGCTAGTGCTGCAACGACGCCGCCAAACACCCATCGTCGCGAATGGCGCATGGATAAAATTACGGCAATAAAGAAGCTTTTATCGCCTAGTTCCGAAACGGTAATGAGTAATAATCCTGCGGTGAAAGCGGTTAACATTGGCTCGAATATTTGTCTGAAAATTATGTTGAAAAAACGCACGAAAATGAGGGCAAACTCTTAACATGAGAGTTCGCCATTGCCCGCTTGACTGGCAAATGGCAGTGTTTTGAGTTTCTCTATCCTTCAGCTCAAGCGATCGCACTGAGGTCGCGCGTATCTTTGACTCAATCTTAAACCAAAATATCGAGTTTATCAAAAAATCAATTATTGAATCATTTTTAATTCATTATTGAATCATTTTTGAAAGCTATGCGATATCGGAACGCTCATTCTGCGTACGGTCTGATGTCTGTCAGTGGGTTTTCCATCGATCGCACCTTCTTCGCGAAACACCTCGATCGCAGTGTATCCTTAGAATTGGCGTGCAGGTGATTAGCGAGACGAAATGAAATTTGGGGTCATTGTTTTCCCAGGCTCGAATTGCGATCGCGATATGGCGTGGGTCACCCAAGGGTTGCTCGGACAGCCGACGCGAATGGTGTGGCACCAAGACACCGATCTCAGCGATATCGATATCGTGGTGCTTCCCGGCGGATTCAGCTACGGCGATTACTTGCGTTGCGGCGCGATCGCGCAATTTTCTCCCGTGATGCGATCGGTTCTCGACCACGCCGCACAAGGGAAATTCGTCCTAGGCGTCTGTAACGGTTTCCAGGTCTTAACCGAAGTGGGATTGCTCCCCGGCGCAATTGTCCGCAACCGCGACTTGCATTTTATCTGCGATCGCGTTCCCCTCAAAGTCGATCGCACCGACTTACCCTGGACGCAGAATTACAGTCGCGATCGCGTCATTACCCTTCCCATCGCACACGGGGACGGCAGCTACTACGCCGACGCCGACACCCTCGCGCAAATTGAAGACAACCGCCAAGTCGTCTTCCGCTACTGCACCCCCACCGGAGAACTCAACGACGCCGGAAATCCCAACGGGTCGCTCCACCACATTGCTGGCATTTGCAACGACCGAGGCAACGTTCTCGGCATGATGCCACACCCCGAACGCGCCTCGGATCCGGCGTTGGGACAGACCGACGGGATGGCGTTGTTTGAAGGATTGCTCGCGGCGACCCCAGTTCCGGCATAGGGGGAACGCACTCATTCCCCCCACGCTAACGCCAGTCGAACTAATCGTCGAAGTGAGAAATAATTGCCTTAGCAAACTCCGAACACTTCAACGGCGTTTCCACCTTCGGCGTCATCATCCGCGCCAAATCATAAGTGACTTCGCGATTGGAAATGGCAGCACCGATCCCTTTTCTAATTCGATCGGCAGCTTCGTCCCATCCCATAAACTCCAACATCATCACGCTGGAGAGAATCAGCGAACCGGGATTGATCCGGTCGAGTCCGGCGTGTTTGGGAGCCGTTCCGTGGGTCGCCTCGAAAATGGCGCAAGTATCGCCGATGTTGGCACCCGGTCCCATTCCCAGACCGCCGACAATCGCCGCCGCCGCATCGGAGAGGTAGTCGCCGTTAAGGTTCATCGTCGCCAGAATGGAATACTCGTCCGGTCGGGTTTGGATCTGCTGGAAGATACTGTCGGCAATGCGATCGTTGACCATGATTTTATCTTTCCACTGACCGTTGCCGTGGGTGTCCCAAATTTGGGTGAGGACCTTTTCGACTTCCTGGCAGACTTCCGCACGGCGTTCGGGAGTGAGAGAATCGTAACCGGGTTCGACCTTACGCGCGTTATCTTCGATGGAAATCTCGGGATCGGCTTCTTTGTTGCTGAGAATCCAAGACTCCCGTTCGGCGATGCACTCCTGGCGAAATTCGCTAGTCGCCAGTTCGTATCCCCAATCCCGAAACGCGCCTTCGGTGTATTTCATGATGTTACCCTTGTGAACCAAGGTGACCATTTGCTTGTCCTTGGGTAACTTGAGCGCGTGTTTGATGGCGCGGCGAACCAGGCGTTGGGAGCCGTGTTTGCTGATGGGTTTGATGCCGATACCGGAGTCGAGGGGGATTTGCTTTTTCCCGTGTTCCGGCGTGGCGGGAATCATTTCGTGGTTGAGCAGGTCGATCAGCTTGTTGGCGGCGTCGGTGCCTTGCTGCCATTCGATGCCGAGATAAATATCTTCGGTATTTTCCCGGTAAACGATGATATCGAGTTTTTCCGGACTTTTGTGAGGGGAAGGGGTGCCGGGATAGAATTTACACGGACGCACGCAAGCGTAGAGGTCGTTAATTTGCCGGAGTGCGACGTTGAGCGATCGGATTCCGCCGCCAACGGGGGTGGTTAGCGGACCTTTGATGGCGATGCCGTATTCTTTAATCGCTTCGAGGGTGTCCTGGGGGAGGTATTGAAACGTGCCGTATTGCTCGCAGGCTTCGTCTCCCGCGTAAATTTTAAACCAGCTAATCTGGCGGCGATCGCCGTATGCTGCCTTAACCGCCGAGTCGATGACCATTTGGGTCGCCGGCCAAATATCGACGCCGGTCCCGTCACCTCGAATAAAGGGAATAATAGGATTGTCGGGGACGACGGGTTCGCCGTCTTTGAAGGTAATTTTCTCGCCAGTTGTCGGTGGGGTAACTTTCTCGTACATACTTCGATTCGTCCAAACAGAGCAGTGAATGCGTTTTTTGGCACCCTAGCAGATTTTCGAGTCGCCGTTTGATTAGTTAACCTTTTTTTTGCGCGATCGTACGGTATCAAGCAGTACGGACGCGATCGCGATCGCCATTGTGGCATTCTAATCAAAGGGGGAAACTCAGCGAGTGGCTTGACCAGACTGTCCCCAATCGCGCGATCGGGTTGTCACATAATGAGAGGATGGGGATATGAGTCAATGAGTCAAGATACAATCGACACTCGGGTTCTCCCCTTCGGGGTCAACCGCCAGCGAGAGCGACCCTCGCCGCAATTCCGTCCGTCCGCCGCCGGAATGTGTTCTGATGATTTAACCGTTCGAGCCAACGCATCAATCGCAATGAGTAAGATTTTAGTTGTCGATGACGATCGCACGTTTCGACTGATTCTCAAACGCTATTTAGAACGGCAGGGGTATACTGTCGAGGAAGTGAGTTCCGGGATTGCGGCGTTGCAGCAGTTCGAGAAAGAATCGCCGGATTTGGTGGTTTCGGATATTCTCATGCCGGAAATGGACGGATTCGAGTTCTGTCGCCGCCTGAGAGGGACTCCCGACGGTCAGTTGGTGCCGTTTATTTTCCTGTCGAGTCGCGGCGAACTCGACGATCGCATTGAGGGTCATTCCATCGGTGCGGACGACTATTTGATCAAGCCGTTCGAGCCGAGAGAACTTTTGGCAAAGGTGGACGCGCAATTGGAGCGATCGCGTCGCATTCATGCCGAGATCCAACGCATTACCCGCAAGCAATCGCCAGCAACGGCACAAGTTCCAGAGAAACCACCGCAAGACTTGCCGCTAACCCCAGCCGAGGAACGGGTGTTTTGGGAGGTGATTCAAGGCTTTACGAACAAGCAAATTGCCGATCGCCTGTTTGTCAGTCCCCGCACCGTCCAAACCCACCTCAGCCACATTCTCGGCAAGCTGCAACTGGACAATCGCTCTCAGTTGGTCCGGTTTGCATTCGAGCAAGGATTGCAACCGCCGTCGGAGTCAGGATAACATTAATCTGTTTCAACATGACCAATTCTTACCCGAGTCAAGGTTCGATCTATGCGCTGGACGAACTGCAAGCCGCGATCGCGCGGGATCCGGATCGATGGCGACCGCTGGTATTTACCAACGGGTGTTTCGACTTGATCCACGCCGGTCACGTACGATATTTACAAGCGGCTCGGTGTTTGGGGCGATCGCTCGTGGTAGGCTTGAATAGCGATCGATCGGTAAAAATGCTTAAACCGCATCGGCAGGGACAACCTCCCCGACCCATCGTTCCCGAACGGCAGCGAGCTGAAGTTCTGGCAGCACTCAAACCCGTCGATGGCGTGGTGATTTTTTCTGAGATTGCCGCCACGCGCACCATCGAGGCGCTCCAACCCGAGATTTACGTCAAGGGGGGAGATTATTGTCTCGATACTTTGCCAGAAGCACCAACCGTTCGCGCCTACGGGGGTCGGATCGAACTCGTCGAGATCGAGGTACCGTCCTCCACCACTGCCACGATCGAGCGAATTATCTCTTCTATCGAGCGCTGAGTTGCTGCAAGCCAAACGTAATGGGATTTATGAGCGATCTAACCAATGCTGCCGGATCGGATCGGTCTGTTGACGTTGCCGAAGTGCGATCGAAGTTAAATAACGCCAGCGAGAGAAAACAGCTCCAACTGCTGCGCGATCTGCCTCCTGCTGAGGAGGCGAGTTTGGACGTTCTTATCGAATTTTTAGGCGATCGCCGATCGCGTCCGGAGTTTCCGTCTGCGGTCGATGGCACTGCCTATCAATTACTCTACAGCAGCGACGCTCCCAAGGCGATCGAATTTCTTCAAACCCATTTTCCGACGGGGGTGGTTCCGTTGCGATCGCAGCGGGGAATCGATTACGCGCCGTTGCAGCAGTTGCTAGTCAAGCGAGAATGGCAAGACGCCGATCGCGTGACGGTTCAGAAGATGTGCGAGTTAGCCGGAGAATCGGCGATGCAGCGCAAATGGCTGTATTTTACCGAGGTGGATAATTTCCCGGTAGAAGATTTACAAACGATCGATCGCCTCTGGGTGGTGCATTCGGAGGGGAAATTCGGCTATTCGGTGCAGCGAGAACTGTGGCTGGGGGTCGGAAAGCAGTGGGGGAAATTGTGGCCAAAGATTGCTTGGAAAGATGGAAATCATTGGAGTCGGTATCCGAATGAATTTATCTGGGATTTGAGTGCGCCTAAAGGTCACTTACCGCTCTCAAATCAGTTGCGCGGCGTCCGGGTAATGAATTCGCTCCTCAATCATCCGGCGATCGCGGGTGAGTAACTTGGAGAGTTAGACGCGGTCTGCGCGCGATCGCGTCTGTTTTTGAA
>CAYQUF010000146.1:0-1546 GCA_964420595.1 uncultured bacterium | reverse complement strand
AAACAAACTCCGGTTATCGATCGCTAGCAAATCAAGGCGATCGCGTTGGGTTTCGTCCCTCAAACCAACCTACTGGGTTAATTGTTCGGGAGTGTGTTGCATTTCCTCTTGGGAGGTACTGGGACTGAGAATTAACAATTGATTGCCTTTGTCGCTCTCTCGAATTGCCACCACTAACGGACGGCGAACGCGACATTGTTTCACCGGAGGACGACAGGGTTCTAAGGTGCGAAATAGATCAATCCAATTGTCGTGTTCGAGCAGCAATCGCCAGACTCGCTGGCTGGGGAAATCGCTGATGGTGGCGAGTCCGTGCAAGGATTCGAGCAGTCCGGGATCGCCGATGATGCGAAAGTTTGCCTTGCCTGCTATGGAGTCTTGGGTGAACTCCCCGACGCCGACCCTATAGGGTACGGCGCGAGCTTCCAGTTTCAAAGCTAAATCAACGATCCAGCGGTTGTCCGATGGGTCAGCTATCATTTTAGATTGAGGCAAAATGAAACCAGCGCGATCGCCATCCCTACTTTTGGTCGCCATTTTTACTCATCGGACGCTCGTGAACCGTTCGTCGCAAACGCTTTAGCGTTTATTTCCAGGGTGTGGGAAGATTGCCTTAACGGGGCTAGAGCTAACAAAGTTTCTCCCCCCATCTCCCACTCTCTCGCTCCCAAAACCATGCCCAAAGACCTCTCACAACAAGTTATCCTGATTACGGGCGCATCCTCCGGCATTGGCGCGGCACTGGCGCGGATGCTTGCCGAGCGGTTTCCCGGCATTCGGTTGGTTCTCGCCGCTCGCAGCGTCGATTGGCTGGACAAAGTGGCTGCCGACTGTCGCGTAGCGGGGGCACAAGTGCTGGTCGTTCCCACCGACGTGAGTTGTCCCGAGCAGGTCGAGGCACTGGCAGATCGGACGATCGCCACCTTTGAGGGAGTCGATATTTTAGTGAATAATGCCGGATACGGGCAAATGGGACCGATCGAGCTAATTGCTCCCGAGCGGGTGCGCGAACAGTTTGACACCAACGTTCTCGGGGCGATCGCCCTATGTCGCAGCTTGACGCCATCCATGCGCGATCGCGGCGGCGGACGAATCGTGAACGTCAGCTCCCTCGGCGGACGGCTCGCCTTTCCCTTCGGCGGACTCTACAGCGCCTCCAAATTCGCTCTCGAAGGGTTTAGCGATGCCTTGCGCATGGAGCTATCTCCGTTTAATATTCGCGTTAGTGTCGTCGAACCCGGCCCGGTACGAACTCACTTTTTTGACGTGGCCAAACAAAAGGTCGAGCAGAGCGTGCCCAACCCCGATCGCACCCCCTATCGCGCAGCCTTCAAGCGACTGGAAGGACTCGACCGGCAGGTGGATCGTCAAGCGTGGAGTGCCGAACGGGTGGCTGGGGTTATCGTGCGGGCGATGGAAGCAGCGCGTCCGCGATCGCGCTACGTGGCGGCAACCGGAGGCAACATTTTACTGTTTCTGATGCGCAAAGTTCTCCCGGTTTGGGCGGTCGATGCCTTCTGGAAGCGGTTTTACGGCATCGATTTAG